>NZ_QVFL01000020.1:0-92776 GCF_003434225.1 Absiella sp. AM29-15 | reverse complement strand
CAAACATCCTTCCTCCTGTCAACGCTTTTTTTATCTTTTTTTCGTTTTTTTATCGAAACTGCTACAATATAACAGAAAAAGACACTGATAAAGCTTTTTTAAGGCCTTTATTAGTGTCTTTCATTTAAATAAACATCTATGCTTTTACTTTTCTCTCATTCATTTCACGCATAACTTTTTTGATTTCAAACACAAATAATGTTACTGTCGTTAGAACCGCAAGGGTATCTGCGATTGGTTCAGCAAGAAAAACTGCAAACACTTTATTCTCTATAAACATTGGTAATATATATATTAACGGTATCAATACGATAATCTTACGAAACATTGCTAAAAAAGCAGAAGTCTTTGCATTCCCTAATGCGATAAAGGTCTGTTGACATGCAATTTGTGCACCAAACAATAAACAACCACCCATATATACACGCAATGCCCATTGCGTGATTTCTTCTAATGCTGGATCACTTGTGAATATTGCGATAAACAAATCTGGGAATAATTCTGATAATGCCCATAATACAGTAGAATAAGTTAAACAGCATATCAACAATAATTTAAATGCTTTTTTTACACGATCTGCATGATTGGCTCCATAGTTATAACTGATAATCGGCTGTCCACCCTGGGTAAATCCCTGTAATGGCAACATTGCAAACTGCATGACACTGGATAGTATCGTCATTGCACCTACTGCCGTATCACCGCCATAGCGTAACAAAGATGAATTAAAGCATAATACTAAGATACTTTCTGTTGCCTGCATGATGAATGGAGCAATTCCCAAAGCCATAGATGGAAGCAATACCTGAGCATCTATTTTGAAATTCACTTTTTTCAATCGAATTGTAGTTTTGCTTCCTGATAAAAATTTTAACACCCAGATCGTACTGATTGCCTGAGATATAATGGTTGCCAAAGCGGCACCTTGTACTCCCATATTTAATCCATAAATTAAAATAGGATCTAATATAATATTGGTAATTGCCCCGATAACAACTGTCATCATACTGATTTTGGAAAAACCCTGGGCTGATACAAAGGCGTTCATACCCAATGTCAGCTGCACAAAGATGGTTCCAATCGCATAAATTGTTAAATAATCCATGGCAAAGGGCAATGTATTTTCACTGGCGCCAAATAATAACAGTAACGGTTTTTGAAACAACAGAGCTCCAACGGTTAAGATTATTGCAGTCAGCACAAGTGCACTAAAGCAGTTTCCTAATATTTTTTCTGCGCCTTTATGATTGTTTTGCCCAAGCAAAATGCTTGCTCTTGGTGCGCCTCCCATACTTACCAATGCCGCAAATGCTGAAATAATCATAATAATTGGAAAACAAACACCGACGCCAGTCAAAGCATTGGCACCTACATCTGCAATATGTCCGATATACATACGATCCACCATATTGTATAATGCATTCACAATTTGTGATGCAATGGCTGGTACTGCTAATGTGAAAAGCAGCCTGCCAATTGGTTCTTTTCCTAAATCTACTTCATTTGACATCTTCATAATCCTTTTTCACCTCTAATGATTTTTTGCATATTGTCTTCGATTTTCTTCACTGTTTCTTCCATACATTTTAAATCCTGTTCATCGATGTCTGCCAAGGCAAGCTTTGTAAAACTATCACGATATTTTTTTATCTCATTAATATATGGAACAGCAGCTTTTGTGATTTTTAAATGTTGTAGTCGATGATCATTTTTATCTTCTTCCATTTTGAGCATTCCTTTTTGTATCAAGGCATCGACACTTCTGGCGATCAGACTTTTTGAAACTGCCAGACAAACAACCAGCTCTTTACTCGTGTTGATGGAGGGATTATTCGATAAAAATATCAGAATATCAATTTCGCTTGGAGAAAAATTATTTGCATTCATAGAAGTATACAGATATTTTCCATATGCTCTTCGTATGGAGGCAAATTGTTTTAACATACTTTCAACATTTGTCATATCATCACCCTTTTATTTAGTTCACAAGTGAACTAATATAGTATATCATATTTCTAAAAGATTGCAAAAAAAAGATTACCTGTATGTACAGATAACCTATTGTATTTCCCATGGGTTTTCTTTGTTTTGTAAAAAGTCCACACAGCTTTCCATAGAATGATATACCATATCGCGATTGCTGTCGTCTGTTAAAAAAGCCATATGTGGTGACATAATTACATTTGGAAATGCGTTTAGAATAGCCATTTCCCGTTGCTTTAATATTGCTGCTTTTCGATTATTGTAATAGATTCCCGTTTCACCTTCTACAACATCTAAAGCTGCTCCTGACAGTTTTTCATTTTCTATTGCCTCTATCAACGCTTCATTATCAATAAGTCCACCTCTTGCTGTGTTGATAATAACTGCCCCATCTTTCATTTTATCAATGGTTTCCTTATTGATCATATGATAATTTGTTTCTGTTAATGGAACATGTAAGGTAATGATATCACTTTGTTTTAAAAGTGTATCCAAATCTACATATGTTACATAATCCTTCATTGCTTCCTTTGGGTGAGGTGCATAGGCAAGTATATGACATTCAAATCCAGCAATATGACGAATCAATGTCTGCCCGATATTCCCAGTTCCAATCACACCTAATGTTTTATTTTTTAAATTTCTGCCTTGTACACCATCGAATGAATAATCCTGTACCTCCGCACTTTTCATGATCAGCTTCATTTTCCGTAAGGCCATAAGAATCAACATAATGGTATAATCCGCAACGCTTTCGCTTGCATAAGTAGCATTGCCAATGCGCATACCAATTTTGCGTGCTGCCTGTAAATCGATATGATCATATCCAACTGTTCTTGTGGAAATAAAACGCACCCCTAAATCATAGAATTTTTGTATCAATTCTTTAGGCATCGGCGTTGATAATACACTGATGCAGGGATAATCTTTTGCTAGATGTGCATTTTCCATATTGGGACGTTGTTCACAAGTTGCTATTTCTAATCCATATTTTTTTACACACGCTTCAAAAAAAACTGTTTCTTCTTTTCTATATCCATATATAAACACTTTCATGTTTTATCGCCTCTTTCTTTTTTGAAATTTTACTTCTTATATTACAAATTCGTCAAGTACATTTCTATTCATATAGAATTTTTAATATGTTTATTATGATTTCTTATAAAAAAACCTCTTGTGCTAGCATAACAAGAGGTTTTTATGATGTTGATTACTCAACATACAATAATAGGATAAAATCCCACCCATCAATTTCATCTTTTATTGCACTTCTATCTTATCAAAATTCATGATATTTTACAATGGATAAAGCACTTTATTATGAAAAATTCGGTTTTCATATGACATTTTTATGATATCAGGATAATTTTCCTATATATTTTGGTATATAATAAGAAAAAAAGCCTTTTTCAAGGCTTCAAGTTCTGCATGGTGCCCGAGGCCGGACTCGAACCGGCACGGTATCGCTACCGACGGATTTTGAGTCCGTTGCGTCTACCAGTTTCACCACTCGGGCAAGTGCTTAGATATTATAACCAATCTTTTCAGAAATTACAATACCTTTTTTAAACTTTTTTTATATTTTTGAACGAATATTCTTTTATTTGTTTTATAAACACTTTTTACTGCATCATTCATCTGGAAGAAATTTTAAAAGGATCTCATTTAAAATTTCCATCCCCTGTTCTGTCGCATGTATATAACCATCGCTGTGTTCTAACAGGTGTTGATCTAACAACGGTTTTAATTCTTTATGATATTGTTTCAAGAATGATATTTCATAGCGTTTTTCAAACTGATGAATATTCAACCCTTTTTTTGTACGTAAAGACATCATGATATTTTCAAACATTTCATCTGATTTATTTAATTGTATAATAGTTGGGGCTGCACCTTTTTCAAAATATGTTTGCATATTTTTCGTGTTATCATAACGCTGATGCTGTTGCTTTCCACTTGCCCCCATACCCATACCAATAAAATCATCATAATCCCAATATGCCATATTATGTTTAGAATATTTTCCAGCTTTCGCAAAATTACTGATTTCATAATGTTCAAAACCATTTTGTTTTAGATATGCAATAGCATACTCATACATATCTGCTTCTATATCTTCATCGATATTTTTTATATGTAATCGTCCAAATTCACTGTGTTCTTCAATCGTCAAGGCATACAAAGAGATATGCTGAATATCAAAATGTTCAACGATATCTTTTAAATCATCCTTCCACATCTGCATGGTTTGATTTGGCAGACCATAGATCAAATCAATTGATATATTATCTATACCTGCTGAATGCAGTTCTTTTATACATCTTAAGATGTCTTCTCTGTTATGATTTCTTTTTATCATCTTTAAAAGCTCTGGCTGAAGGCTTTGTACCCCTAAGGATATACGATTGATATAGTTTTCTTTACACAATTGTATTTTTTCAATATCCAGACTATCGACATTCGCTTCCATTGTAAATTCTTCACATGTTCTAGTATATGGTTTTAACATCATCAGCAACCTTGACAATTGATGATATGTCAAAGCACTGGGTGTTCCCCCACCAATATAAAAGGTATCCAAAGTGACACCTTTTAATTTTTGTTTGATTTCTTTTTCAATGGCCTTTAGCCATTTTTCAGCAAGTCCTGCATGATATCGACATCTAGTAAAATCACAATATGCACAAATATCTTTGCAGAATGGAACATGTAGATAAGCACTTTTACACATAACACACCTCATGAGTTTCCAAACAATTTTAATTTTTCACTAATATAGGAAATAATCTGCGTATTGGTTGGTTTACAGTTATTGATACAAATTTTTTCTGGCTGATTACGATAAGCAAAAGCAATGGCCGTTCGTATACACTTTTCAACCCTTGCGGCTGTGGAGTGATGTGCTTTTGCAGTTTGCTGATAGACATTCTTCATATGTAAGTGCATGACATCCATATTCTTTGCAACATAGACAGCACTTGTTTGAATATATCCAAATCCATCTAAATGAGCTGGCAAACCTAAAGACAGCATAATTTCACTAGCCATTGATTCTACTGTAGTAGCTGCAGCCAGTGTTTGTTGCTGCAGCTGCTCATTTTCAATTGCCGCTAGCAGTTGTGGAAAGCTGAATGGCTTAACCAGAAAATTCTGAAGTCCATATTGTAAAAGCAAATGGATCACTTCACTGTCAAGCTCCTGAAACAGTGGCAATACCCGCCATTCCCGTTTATTCAATAATACATACTCTAATAAATCATTTGATTTCTTTTTATCCAGTGTATATTGTAATACAAACACATCCACATCTAATTCTTCCAGACCTTTTAAATGCTCCATTACCGTTGTTGATATGCCTACAATTTTTATTTTACTGTTATCATTTTCATAATCCATCATATTTTTGATGACATCAAAATCACTTACACATAGAAATACCTTAATCAAATTGACCAGCTCCTGTTCAATATTAACCATTTTTTGATAAATGCTACTTGTAATGATAGCATGTCAGAACAGGATTTCAACTAAAAGTTACAAAATACCATGAAAAAGTACAAGTTTGTAAAAATACCATAAAAATTATACTTTTTAATTCTCATCATCCATAGATAAAACCGCCATGAAAGCTTCCTGTGGTACTTCTACGCTACCTACGGATTTCATACGTTTCTTACCTTCTTTTTGTTTCTCCAACAGTTTTTTCTTACGTGAAATATCTCCACCATAACATTTCGCTAGGACGTTTTTACGCAAAGATTTTATATCTGCACGCGCCACGATTTTCCCATTGATAGCTGCCTGAATAGGTATCTCAAATTGCTGTTTTGGAATCAGTGTTTTCAATTTTTCACAAATTGCTCTACCTCTAGGATAAGCAAAATCACGATGAACGATACTGCTTAATGCATCGACGATATCTCCATTTAACAGGATATCCATTTTCGCAAGTTTATTGGTCTGATATCCAATCAATTCGTAATCAAATGAAGCATATCCCTTCGTACAGGATTTTAATTTATCAAAGAAATCAAACACGATTTCACCCAATGGCAATTCGTAAATGACATTCATTCGTCCTTCATCTATATATATCATATCTTTATAGTTACCACGTTTTCTTTGGCACAGTTCCATAATTGCCCCAACATAATCGTTTGGCGTCATGATACTTGCCTTCACAAAAGGTTCTTCAATATGATCGATTTTTTGAACATCTGGCAACATACTTGGATTATCAATCGCCATCATGCTGCCATCTGTTAAGTATGCATGGTATACAACACTTGGCGCAGTCGCAATCAGATCTATTTTATATTCACGTTCAATACGTTCTTGTACAACATCCATATGTAATAAACCTAAAAATCCACAACGAAAGCCAAATCCTAACGCCTGTGATGTTTCTGCCTCAAATTGTAAAGAGGCATCATTCAGCTGTAATTTTTCAAGTGCATCTCTTAAATCATTATATTTTGCAGAATCAATAGGATACAATCCACAATATACCATCGGATTCATTTCACGATAACCATGTAATGGAGCATCTGCTGGTCGTTGTGCATGGGTAATCGTATCACCGACACGTACATCTTTAATAGACTTAATAGAAGCACAAAGCCATCCTACTTCACCACATTCCAGCATATCTTTTTTTACTTCTTTTGGTGTACGGATACCAACTTCCAACACCTCATATTCAGCATCTGTCGCCATAAAACGAATTTTATCACCCACACGAATTTCGCCTTCTTTTACACGTACAAATGCGATAACACCACGATACGCATCATATAAAGAATCAAAAACAAGTGCCTGTAAAGGGGCTTTGGGATCTCCATGTGGTGCCGGTACATTTTTTACTACTGCTTCTAAAACATCCTGTATATTCAACCCGTTTTTCGCTGAAATCAAAGGTGCCTCACTTGCATCCAAGCCAATGACATCTTCTATTTCTTTTTTCACAACATCTGGCTGTGCACTTGGTAAATCTATTTTATTGATAACAGGAATAATTTCCAAGTCATTATCTAATGCCAGATAAACATTTGCAAGTGTCTGCGCTTCAATACCCTGAGCAGCATCAACTACCAAAACTGCGCCTTCACAAGCTGCTAAAGAACGGGATACTTCATATGTAAAGTCCACATGACCCGGTGTATCGATCAAATGGAAGATATAGTCCTGTCCATCTTTTGCAGTATATTTTAACTGTACTGCATTTAATTTTATCGTAATCCCACGTTCTCTTTCAAGATCCATGGTATCCAATAGCTGTTCTTTCATTTCACGCTGTTCTACTGTATCTGTTATTTCAAGAATACGGTCTGCCAGCGTTGATTTTCCATGATCGATGTGTGCAATAATGGAAAAGTTACGAATATGTTGTTGATTCATAGCTATCACTCCTCATACCCGACTATTATAGCAGAAACTAAATTTCTTGCATAGAAAAAAATAAAGGAATCTTCGTATCTGATAATTGAATGATTCATAAAAAACGTATGAATTTGTTTTGTTTAAATTCAACCCTGTTTTTGGATAAATCCAAGTTTTAAATTTTATATCTTCAATAGATATTATATAGAAAAAGACAGAATCCTCTGTCTTCTACTTACTATTAAAAATTTTATGGATCAGCTGTTTCCCACTTCCATTATAGAAGGATTTCGCATCGGTTTTGGCTTTTCCTTCCATTTGAATTTCATCTACTAAAATATAGCCATTCTGTGCAGAAATAGCATAGCCATTTTCTATCATGCCTTCAATTTCACCTGGTGTATGTACCTTGTCATCTTTACGCATTCTAACTTTATGGAATTTCACTTTTTTGCCATCCAGTAAAGCATATCCTGTAGGATTTGGAATCAATCCACGGATATGATCATACACACGCTGTACGTCTTGATCAAAATCGATCCATTCCTCTTTCTTGCTGATGGTGTAGGCAAAGCTTGCCTGGCTTTCATCCTGCTCGACAAATTCTGCTGTTCCATCGATTAATTTTGGAATACTTTCACTAAGCAATTTTGCACCTGCTTTCGCTAATTTATCATACAAGATACCCGTTGTATCCATTTCATCAATATCCACTACACATTGTGCCATGACAGGACCTGCATCCATAGCCTTTACCATACGCATGATGGACATTCCTGTCTGCTTATCTCCGTTGATGATTGCTTTATGAATAGGTGCACCTCCGCGAAGTTTTGGCAATAAGGAAGCATGTACATTGATACTGCCATATGTTGGATATTCTAATAATTTTGATGGTATAAACTGACCATATGCACATGTGACAATCAAATCAATATCCAGCTGCATCAATTCATCCACTGCTTCTTTAATTTTGATTGGCTGATAAACAGGAATGTTTGCTTCTATAGCACGTTGTTTTACCTCAGGCATCTTCAGTTCTTTTTTTCTTCCTGCCCGTTTATCCGGCTGAGTTACAACGCCAATCACATCATAGCCATCTGCTATTATTCTATTCAACATGGAAACCGCGATATCCGGTGTTCCCATAAATAATATTCTGCATGTTTTCATATTCACTCACCTCTATTGGTTATTATAGCAAACCTCAGGCAAAAATACTATCAAAGATATTAGAAACTGCAGTAACTGAAGAATGGATGGCATCGACGACAAATTCGCTCGTGCTTTTCGCAAGCGCACTTGCTTTGTTTTCTTTTATTTCATTTAAAGAACCTGTTTCTACTTGTTGTTTGATGGTATGCTTTTGTGCAATATCATCTTCAAAGTCACTTACTTTTTGTTCAATTGTAACACTAGATTGTGTATGCTCCTGCTCTTTGACATAATTGCCAATGGTTATCAAAACAAATATTAAAACAGCATCCGCAAGAAATCGTTTCATTATGATTCTCCTTTCATTAACATATCATAAATACCATCTGCCAATACCTTAGTGGTATTGGTGATTTCCTTAAAACTGTTTACTTCTGCGCCTACTTCAATTAAGACAATACCATTTGCGACCTGTTGATTATAATACGCCTCCCTTGTCATTACGCCTTTCATAATACCATTTACTTTCTTATTCATTATGTCAGTTAAAGTCGAAGATATTTTAGCACTGGAATCATGATAGGTCGCAAGACTTCCAACAACCATCATGGCTTTCGCATAAGTCTTTCCATTTGCTTC
Organism: Absiella sp. AM29-15; assembly: GCF_003434225.1. Taxonomy (NCBI): domain Bacteria; kingdom Bacillati; phylum Bacillota; class Erysipelotrichia; order Erysipelotrichales; family Erysipelotrichaceae; genus Amedibacterium; species Absiella sp. AM29-15. Next base: position 83,620 of record NZ_QVFL01000020.1, on the reverse strand, counting down.
TAATACAGCAGCACTTCTTGGAACACTGTCACGGTGTAAGTCTATACATAAATCAAAACCGCCATAATTCACCAGTGCATCCTGAAGATATTTATTAGATACAAGATAGGATTGATTATAATTCATTCCATGTGCATCCATATAGTTTTGAAAGCTATGTGTTTCTAATACGACCTTTATACCTTTTTCCTCCAGATGTTTGCCTAAATCAGCTGCTGCATCCATTACGCCTTTGCCATCTGCGTAGTCTTCTTTTTGATGTGTATCATAAATATAGACAGTTTTCTGTTTCTTTGATTCTTCACTTTTCGGTGTAGGCACAACAACAGGATTTTCTTGTGTTGTTTCTACTTTGATCACATCATCTTTTTCTGCTTTTTTTACTTGATGTGATGACATTACGTTTAATTCATCTTTGATGGATATGGATGGATCAATGGTTTTTTGTTCATAAGCAAATGTTTTGATATTGGTTTGTCCAAGCATTTGCATACAGGTATCATAAAATGGTGTGATATAAAAAATACATCCAATCAATACAAGCTTGATTAAAATTTTCCAGGTTGCTTTCATATCATCCCTCCCATAATAAAGTTTATGAGAAAAAAAGGACTTTCATGTCCTTTTATGTAATATATTTTATGATAATTTTAAAATTATAAATTCATAAAATCAGGGTGAATAAACCGATTGATACTTTGTGATACGATATAAACTAATTGTTTTAATTCATCATCCATAGATTTTGGTGTCACTACCAGATCCAGTCGTTTTTGATCGTATAAATAAGAAAAAACACGTTCTTTGTCAATTTCTGCCTCATCAAGTGCTTCCTTTAAAATTGCACCAACACTGGTAACCGTCGCAACTCCAATGGCGATGACGGGAACATGCAAAGACGCCTTATTTAATGCCATTCGATGATTTCCTACGCCACTTCCCGGCTGTATGCCAGTATTATTGATTTGTACTACCCGATTAATTCGTGCTATATTTCTGGTCGCAAGAGCATCAATGGCGATAATTAAATCTGGTTGATAACTTTGTGCAACACTTTTTACAATCTGCATGGATTCCAAACCGGTCTGTCCCATTACACCAGGTGTCAATATTGCAGTATTACGGGTTCCTTTTAAATATGCTTTTTTCTCATTTGCGTATAAATGTGCCGTTACCAGCACTTCATTTGCGGCCATAGGCCCCAGTGCATCACTTGTGATCATACGATTGCCCAAGCCTACAATCAGAATTTTTTCTGGTTTTCTTTTAAGATGCTGCTCCATGATTTTCAGATTATCCACGATTGCTTCAATCGCATTTTCTCTTACGATATGATCATCTAAATCATGAAACTCTATCGATACATATTCCCCTATGGCTTTGTGTAATTCATTATCCTCTTTTAAAACTTTTATATAATTGCTGCGGATATGTTCATTTTGTTTTTCAACATGCTCATAGGCATCTTGTTTGGTATTCAATGTGATGATTTCGTCAGCAAAATCACTTCTTAATGTATATTTTTCTATCATATTATTCACCTCATGCGTATAGTATGTCTTTTTTTCGCCTTTATATTGCTTTTTCTGAATGTTTTTGTTATAATTTACTGGCAATTGAAATTAGGAGGTGCAATCATGCCACAGATCCAATCACAGAAAAAACGTGTATTAACTAATAACAAAAGAAACTTGGCTGTAAGTTCTCAGAAATCTGCTTTAAGAACAGCAATCAAAAACGTATTAGCTGCTATCGAAGCAAAAGATGTTGAAGCTGCAAAAGCTGCTTACAGTGTAGCAAGCAGTAAATTAGATAAAGCTGTTGCGAAAGGTATTCACCACAAGAACTACGCAACAAGACAGAAATCACGTCTGGCTAAAGCAATCAACGAAATTGCTGCATAAATGATCGATCAATAGATCGATTTTTTATTTATTCACTTTCAGATCAGGATAAAACTGGTCTTCTTTTTTTTAGATTATCATTTAACAGTGTTATTTTTTGCATGTTTCTGTTATACTAAACATAGAAATTGAGGGATGTTATGAAGAAAATACTTAACCTGGCGTTATGTCTATTCCTTCTATGCTCCTGTAGTGCCGCTACCAAGGGGCATGTGGAAGAAGCAAGCAACTATTCCAGTCAATACCAGGGATTTACATATTATCGTGATCAGTTAAATGATAGTGATACAAAAATATATGATTTGATTTATTATCATATAAGCAAGCGTGATGAATCTTATGGTATAGAAGCTAAAGACAAAGACACGCTATTTAAAATATACAATTATGTGTTAAGCGATCATCCGGAGCTTTTTTGGGAGGATGGCAGTGAAGTCACCTATACAGAAAGTGCACAGACCTTTGAAATCTATGCCAGTAAGACATTCACAAATGAGGAAATCCGAGCATATGAGAAACAGTTAGATGAGATCACACAGCCAATTATGGATCATGTCGCAAAATTTTCTAACGACTTTGAAAAAGTACGGTATATATATGATTATTTAATTGATGAAACCTCTTATAATGAAAACAGCGTACATAATCAAACAATCTTAAGTGTATTTCTTTATTGTTCCAGTGTTTGCGCAGGTTATGCGAAAAGCATGCAGTATCTTTTAAATAAAGCTGGTATCCCCTGTACGTATTTATGGGGTAAAACAACTTATGCTGATGAGGAGCATGCATGGAATATGATAAAATTAAATGATCATTACTATTACTTAGATGCGACCAATGGGGATATTAGTGATGAAGAAATTGATCAGCGCTGGCGTTATAATTTTATGACAATGAATTCTGAACAGATGTTGCAGCTGTATCAGCCTAAAGAAAAATATGAAGAAACAACAGCTGTGGAAGATTCTTATTTCTATCAACAGAATGCTTATTTTACAAATTATGATGAATCAAAAATCAAAGCGTTGTTGGAAAAAGAAAAGAAAAAAGAGAAGCCGGCAATATTCTTCCAGTGCAGTACAAATGATGTATGTAAAGATATTGATGATAAATTAAAGCGTGATAACAAGATTTTCAATCTGGCAGATGAAAACGGTATTCATATCGATCAATATCACAACTATCAATCTGAAGAAACACAAAGCAGACTATATGAATTATATTAAAAAAGACGAATTCTCATCGTCTTTTTTTAAAATAATCTAGTAATATCATTCCATGTGGCATATAACATCAACGCAACAATGGCTACCAATCCAATTGTCATGATCACATTTTGTACACGTTCACTTAGTTTTCTTCCAATCAGCATTTCAATCAATGTGATAAAGATTCTGCCACCATCCAAAATAGGAATTGGTAATAAGTTAAAGATACCTACGTTGACCGATAATAAGCCAACAAATGCCATGGTTGTTAAAAAGCCTGTTTGTGTAATCTGATCTGTCATCTTAAAGATACCCACAGGACCACTTAGATTTTTTAATCCAATGCCCTGAATAAGTTTTCCTAATGAATTAAGAATTGTAGAAACACTATCTACCATTTTTTGTGTACCATAAGGAATCGCTTCTAAAAGATTGATCTTTTTTACATCATAATTATCATGATATACGCCCATCTTATAGATGTTTTCTTCTTCATCTAACACTGGTGTCATCTTGACTTCTACTTCTTTACCATCACGTAGTACAGTAAATGTAGTTTCTCCCTGAAAGTAATTAATAAATTCCACAACATCATCAAATTCGTCTACTTTTTCACTATGTGTACCGTTTTGCACTTTGATGATTTCATCATTCACTTTAAATCCGGCTTTTTCTGCAGGACTGTTTTCTGAAAAGCTAGTGATAACAGGGCTTCCTGGAATTGCAATCTGTCCCTGATAAGCTGTGATTCCCACAAAAATTACCCATGCCAAAAGAATATTCATAATCGCTCCGGCAGCCATAACAATAATCTGTTTCCATGGCTTGATGCCATTGATCGTTCTTTCAAATGGAATATCTTCCTCGTCTTCTCCATCATCTTCTAAAGTTTCACCAGCCATCGCTACATAACCGCCAATTGGTAATGCACGAACAGACCATGCTGTTTCTCCAACCTGTTTTTGATAAATCATTGGCCCCATGCCAATACTAAACTCTTTACAGTATACGCCAAAATGTTTTGCGGCAATTAAATGTCCAAGCTCATGAATAATGATGATGACACTTAGAATTAATACAAAATAAATAACTGTCATTATACTCATTCGACCACTCCTTTCCATGTGTCTTTTACGAATGCACGTCCGAAGTGATCCGCATCAATCAGATCCTGTAATGTAGGATGTTCAATATATACAGCAGCTTCTACTGCACGAATAACATATGTTTCAATGTCAAGGAATGAAATCTTTTCCTGTAAGAACAATGCGACAGCTTCTTCATCTGCGCCATTCATGACTGCGCCAAGATTTCCCCCTTTTCTACCAACTTCAAATGCTAATCCAAGTAATGGGTAACGTTTGGTATTGGCTGCCTCAAAATGCAAAGCAGGATATTTCATAAAATCAAATTTTTCTGCATTATGCATTTCTAAACGATCTGGATATGATAATGCATACTGTATTGGCAAGCGCATATCCGCTGTTCCTAATTGTGCAATGATCGCATGGTCATGAAACTGTACCATGGAATGGATAACACTTTCACGATGCACAAGCACATCAATATCATCGTATGGAACATCAAATAAATAATGTGCTTCTATCACTTCAAAGCCTTTATTCATCATAGTTGCACTATCGATTGTGATTCTGCCACCCATATTCCAGTTAGGATGTTTCAACGCCTGTGCCACAGTAACATCCTTTAATTCTTCTCTTGTTTTATCACGGAAACTGCCACCGCTTGCGGTAATGATCAGTTTATCTACTTCATCTGCATGGCTTCCCTGTAAACACTGGAAAATCGCAGAATGTTCACTGTCAATTGGATATAATGGTACATTGTATTTTTTTAATGCCGCTTTTACAAGTGGTCCGCCTGCCACTAAGGACTCTTTATTCGCAAGAGCAATCACTTTTTGATTTTTTATCGCAGAAAGTGTTGGCAATAAACCACGAAATCCGACAATCGCATTTACAAAGATATCATAATCAGAAAGACTTGCTAATTCCTCCAGCCCTTTATCTTCACAGAAGAACGTAAGGGATGGATACATTTTCTGCATTTCTTCCATATCTGCCTTGCGGGCAACACATACATATTTAACATCAGGGCATACGTCTAATAACTCAGACAGCTTTTTCATATTATGCCCAGCACTTAATCCTATGATAGAAAATTCGTTTCTATGATGGTTCACAACATCAATTGTCTGTGTTCCAATGGAGCCGGTTGCTCCTAGTAATACTATTTTTTTCATAATGATAACACCACCAATATAAAGTCAAAACATATAAAATTAAAGACAAGAGAATCTACACGGTCAAGTACACCGCCATGACCTGGCAATAAATCACTGAAATCTTTGATTTTAAAACAGCGTTTGATTGCACTGAAAGCCAGATCTCCGATTTGTCCGGTAATTGGCATCACAACACTGGCAAGCAGTATGTGATTCATGCTCATATCCGGAATCAGAAAATAGGCAAATGCAAAGGATAAGGCTGCTCCAAAAATCCATCCGCCAATAGCTCCTTCCCATGTTTTCTTAGGGGAAATACGTTCATTCAGTTTATGTTTTCCTAAGAATCTTCCACAGAAATAAGCCCCTGTATCACAAACATAAGTTGCGACAATAATCAGCCATACATACATACGATTCATGTCATAAATATGCATGAATGATTTGGCAATCATATAAAAGAACGTGATATAGCTGATACAAAGAAAACCATCTTTTGCATGAAATGTATCAGTAAACACTGGAATCGATAAAAATACCAATACAAAGATTCCCAACAATGCAACCGATAATTTTTGATTGCCATATGATAATACAAACACACACAGCATAGCAAATGGTTTGATGATAAAAGGCCAGCTGCCTTCATGTTCGGTCAAATTTAATAATTCCAAACCACCAGCGATGATAATAAATGCAATCAATAAATTGATCCAGATACCACCTAACAGCAAAGGAGGAATGACACATGCCAGAATCAGCAGTGCTGTCAATATTCTGGTTTTCATACTACAGCCCTCCAAATCTTCTTTGTCGATGATTAAATTCATCAATTGCCTTATTCAGTTCCCCTTCATCAAAATCAGGCCATGCAACGGGTGTAAAAATCAATTCTGCATAAGCAAGCTGCCATAATAAGAAGTTACTGATTCTAAGTTCCCCACTTGTACGAATCATTAAATCTAGCTCTGGCATGCCTTCACTCATCATATACGTGCCAAACGCTTCTTCATCGATATGAATGTCAGCTTTGCCATCGATTACATCTTGTGCAAATTTTCTTGCTGCTAATGTAATTTCACGACGTGAACCATAGTTAATAGCGATACACAGATTTAATCCTGTATTCATACTTGTTTGTTCCACCGCATCCAGAATAACTTTCTGTGTTTCTTTTGGAAAACGCTCCAGTTCGCCTATAAATGTTACACGAATATTTTTGGCTTTTAAATCTTTAATATAACGATTAAAAAACATCTTTGGTAATTTACATAGATAATCTACTTCATCCTCTGGACGTTTCCAGTTCTCAGTAGAAAATGCATAACATGTAAGTGCCTTTACACCTAAATCGTTACAAGCAATCGCAATCTTACGTATTGTTTCTGCCCCCTGCTTATGACCTGCAGTTCTTGGCAGTCCTCTTTTCTTTGCCCATCTTCCATTTCCATCCATGATGATGGCGATATGCTGCGGGATAATTCTTTCTTCCATAACAGCGCTCCTCCTAAACTTTCCTATATACATAAATATTCCCTTGTATTATACCATAAAACAATCTATTTCTATACGCAAAACCATGCGAAAACGTATAAAAAAGGACATTTGTCAATCAAATGTCCTTTTCCCATATAATTTTACAAATATCAGAATGAAAAAGTAATTATACTTTCATGATTTCTGCTTCTTTTGCAGAAACAGCAGCATCCACAGTTTTTACAAACTTATCTGTAACTTTCTGGATATCCTTTTCCATTTCCTTCTTATCATCTTCTGTTAATTCTTTATCTTTCTTAATTGCTTCCATACCTTCACGACGTACATTACGAATAGCAATTTTTGCTTCTTCGCCATATTTTCCAGCATGTTTTGCCAGTTCTTTACGTCTTTCTTCTGTTAAAGAAGGTACATTCAAACGGATAACATCTCCATCGTTTTGTGGTACAAGACCAACATCACTTGTTGAAATTGCACGTTCGATGTCTTTTAATGATGATTTATCATAAGGTTTGATCATCAATTGTCTACCTTCTACAACCTTGATACTAGCAACCTGATTGATTGGTGTAGGACTTCCATAATAGTCAAAATGTACATGATCTAACAAAGATGCGTTTGCAACACCTGTACGAAGGGTCTTTAGGTTTTCTTCTAATGCAGAAACAGCTTTTTCCATTTTATGATTCATTACTTCGATTACATTTTCCATAAATTTAGTTCCTTTCTTTAGAAATCACAGTACCAGTGATATCACCTTTTACTGCTTTTAAGATATTGCCATGTTCATTCATATTGAATACAACAAGGTCAATATCGTTATCCATACACATACTTGTTGCAGTTGTATCCATAACTGCAAGACCTTCCTGAATCAGATCCATATATGTAAGTGAATCGTATTTTACTGCATCCGGATTCGTCTTAGGGTCCGCATTGTAAACACCATCTACTCCGTTTTTCGCCATCAGGATTACATCAGCCTTGATTTCACTTGCGCGAAGTGCTGCTGTTGTATCTGTTGAGAAATATGGGTTACCTGTACCTGCGCCAAAAATAACCACACGATTTTTCTCTAAATGACGAATTGCTCTACGAACGATAAATGGTTCAGCAACTTTCTGCATTTCAATTGCAGTCTGAACACGCGTAGGAACACCTTCCTGCTCCAAAGCACTCTGAACAGCCAGCGCATTGATAACAGTAGCAAGCATACCCATATAATCTGCCTGTACACGTTCAATGCCCATAGTTTCTGCCATTTTGCCACGAATGAAGTTACCGCCGCCTACTACGATAGCAAGGTCAACCCCTAATTCGTGAACTTCTTTCAATTCCTGTGCCAGTGATTTTAAAATCTGGGGATCGAAAGAATTTCCAGGAGAAGAAAGTGCTTCTCCACTCAATTTCAATAACACTCTTTTGTACATATTCATCCACCTTTTTTATTAACCTTCCGGATTTTATCCTCTATTCTTTATTATAAAGAAAAAGCTTACAAAAGAAAAGAGAAAGTTACATCTTTTCCTCAAAAAAAGGACACGATGTGTGTCCTATTTACCAAATGCCTGACTCATTACTTCTTCAGCAAAGTTATCTTCACGTTTTTCAATACCTTCACCTACAGCGTAACGTACAAAGCTAGGTACTTCAACGCCTGATTCTTTCAGGTACTGTCCAACTTTCTGATCAGGATTCAAGAAGAATTCCTGTTCAACTAAACAAGAATCTTTCAGGTTCTTGCTAACTTTACCTTCGATGATACCAGCCAATACCTTTTCAGGTTTGCTAGCTAGTTTTTCATCGTTCTTAACGATTTCAGTCTGAACTTTTCTTTCGTGTTCAACAACTTCAGCTGGCATGTCATTACGTGACACGTACTGAGGATTCATACTTGCTACCTGCATAGCAATATCCTTAGCAACTTTTGCATCTTCTTTACCTTTTAATACAACAAGTGCAGAAATTTTTCCACCCATGTGCATGTAAGCACCGAAGAATTCATCATCAGCTTTTTCAACAACAGCGAAACGACGAAGTGTAATTTTTTCTCCGATTGTAGCTGTTGCAGTTGTGATAATATCAGCAACTGTTTCACCATTTACTGTGCATGCTAAAGCAGCATCTAAATCAGCTGGTTTTTCAGTTAATAATACATCTCTTACTGTATCTAATAAAGCAAGGAACTGTTCGTTTTTCGCAACGAAGTCAGTTTCTGAGTTAACTTCAAATACAATACCTGTATTGCCTTCAACAGCAACACGTGTTAAACCTTCAGCAGCGATACGATCACTCTTCTTAGCTGCTTTTGCGATACCTTTTTCACGCAGCCAGTCGATTGATTTAGCCATATCTCCATCACATTCAGTTAAAGCTTTTTTACAGTCCATCATACCTGCGCCTGTTTTTTCACGCAGTTCTTTTACCATCTGTGCAGTAATCATGATCTTACCTCCTATAGTTTCCTAATTATTCAGCAGCTGGAGTTTCAGCTGGTTTTGCTTCTTCATTTGTAGTTTCAGCAGGTTTAACGTTTTCACGTTTCTGGTAAGGAGCTTTTCCACCACGTCCGTTACGGTTACGATCATAAGGACGACGGTTTCTTCTTTCTTCATTTCTCTGACGACGACGTCTTTCGTTTTCAGCGATCTGTTCTTCAACGTTGATGATAACATCTTTCATTGTTACATCTTCTTCGTTTTCATCTACATTGTGAGCTACACTTAATAATCCACCTTTAGCTTCAACGATTGCATCAGCCATCAAAGTAGTGATCAGTTTTACTGAACGGATAGCATCATCATTAGAAGCGATTGGGTAATCTACCATTTCAGGATCACAGTTTGTATCTACCATAGCAAATACAGGGATACCTAATTTTTTAGCTTCTGCTACAGCATTGTGTTCTTCTTTTGGATCGATAACAAACAATGCGTTTGGCAGTTTTTTCATTTCTTTGATACCACCTAAGAAGTTTTCCAGTTTTGCTTTTTCTTTCTTGATCTGAGCAACTTCTTTCTTAGGGTATACATCTAATACGCCACTAGCTTCCATTTCTTCAATTTCAACCAAACGTTTTACACGTTTCTGAATTGTACGGAAGTTTGTAAGCAATCCACCAAGCCATCTCTGGTTAACAAAGAAACTTCCTGAACGTAAAGCTTCTTCCACAACCACAGCCTGTGCCTGTTTTTTAGTTCCTACGAATAATACTTTACCGCCTTTTTCAGCGATATCTCTCATTGCAGCGTATGCAGTATCGATCTGTTCCATTGATTTTTCAAGGTTGATGATATACACACCATTTCTGCTTGCGTAGATGTTTGGTTTCATTTTAGGGTTCCATCTACGTGTCTGATGTCCAAAGTGTACACCAGATTCCAATAATTTTCTCATTGTTACTACTGACATTTAAATTTCCTCACTTTCCGTTTAACCTCCATCATTTCAAACCATGGCAACTTATCATTGCTGATTCATTCAGCTAAAGCACGGGCCATGCGAATCCATGATGTGTGTATTGACGTATTTCTAAACGCCATTGTTGATTATACCATATTTTTCTATTGTTTCAAATACTTTTCTTAATTTTTCCTACTTTTTTGCTCGAGGATGTGCCGCAAAGTAAGCGTTTTTTAATCTTTCCTTGCTTACATGCACATAAATCTGTGTGGTAGACAAAGAGGCATGCCCTAATAATTCCTGAACCAGGCGCAAATCAGCCCCATTATCTAACAGATGTGTCGCAAAGCTGTGACGAAACATGTGTGGATGAATATGGATATGTAAATCGCATTGGTTTGCCTGCTGTTGCATCCGATACTGTACCCCGCGTGTTGTCATTTTTGCTCCACGCTGATTGACGAATACAAAGCCATGTTCCTTTATGACCCATTTACTACGTACATGTCCAACATAGTACTGGATCTGATCACCTGCCTGTTTATAGAAAGGTACGATACGCTCTTTATCTCCTTTACCAAGGATTCGCAATATTTGATCATTAAAATCAATATCATCAAAGCGCAAATTGACCACTTCACTTACACGCAGACCACAGGCATACATAATCTCAAACATTGCGCGATCACGAATGGCTGCATCATCATGTTCATCGAATGAATTCAAAAATAGCTCCATTTCATCTAGAAAAAGAAATTCTGGAATCCTTCTTCCCTGCTTGGGCGATTTCATATAAAGAAATGGATTGGTTTTTATACCGATATACTCATTCAGATAGCGATAGAAAGAGCGAAGAGAAGATAGTTTTCTTGCGATGGTAGAATTCTTCAACGTACCATATTGACCATCTTTCATACGTAAAGAAGAAATAAAGTTCATAACGATTTTACGATCCACATCCTCCAAGCTTTCTATACCTTCTGCCATCAAAAAGTCAAAATATTCACAGATATCACGACGATATGCATCCAAGGTATGAATACTGCCGGTATTCATGGCTTGATTATAGTCTAAAAACCGGTCAAGAAAATTTTCAAATACAGAGGGGTACATTAGTCTGTAAATTGCTCCTTATATTCATCAATAACGGCTAATGCCTGTTTACCAAATGCTTCTTTTCGATCTTTCTTTTTGACTTTTTCTTTCAATGTCATGATACCGAAATTGGCATTCATTGGCTGGAAGTATTTCGCAGATGCATGTGTGATGTAATGTGCCATAGAACCAATCACACAGGTATCCGGTAGTGCAACTGCAGGTTTGCCTTTGATTAGATTTGCCATATTTAAGCCAGCCAGCAATCCACTGGCAGCACTTTCTACATAGCCTTCTACACCAGTTAGCTGACCAGCAAAAAACAAATCATCCCGACACACATGCTGATACGTTTCTCTTAATACCTTAGGTGCGCATAAATAGGAGTTTCGATGCATGACGCCATAACGTACGATAGATACATTTTCCAGTCCCGGGATCATAGATAAAATACGTTTTTGTTCTCCCCATTTTAAATGCGTCTGAAATCCTACCACATTATATAAAGTTGCCACGGCGTTATCCTGACGCAGTTGAACAACAGCATAGGGCAAAGTACCATCTGGCTTTTCCAAGCCTACCGGCTTCATTGGCCCAAATAACAATGTTTTTTCTCCCCGTCTTGCCATTTCTTCAAATGGCATACAGCCTTCAAAATATGTTTGATGATCAATATCATGTAATTCTGCAGTTTCCGCATGAATCAACGCCTGATAAAATGCATCAAATTCTTCCTTTGTCATAGGACAGTTGATATATGCTGCCTCACCTTTATCATAACGTGATTTGATATAAGCCTTGGAAAAATCAATGCTGTCTTTTTCAATAATTGGTGCTGCGGCATCATAGAAATGAAAATAATCTTCATGGGTATATTCCTGAATTGCTTTTGCTAATGCATCACTGGTTAATGGTCCACTGGCAATGATCAGCGGTCCTTCGGGTATCTGATCAACTTCTTCATGTACGACTTCTACTAAGGGATGCTGACTTAGATAATCAGTCACTGCCTGCGCAAAGCCAACACGATCGACTGCCAGGGCACTGCCTGCAGGAACGCGGTGTTCATCTGCACATTTCATGATCAAAGAATCTAAATGACGCATTTCTTCTTTTAAAATACCTACTGCATTATTTAAAGAATCAGAGCGCAGAGAGTTACTGCATACCAGCTCCGCAAAACGATCACTTTGATGCGCAGGCGATGTATGAACAGGGCGCATTTCAATCAAACGTACGGGTATGCCTCGTTTGATCAGCTGATAACAAGCTTCACTTCCCGCAAGTCCTGCGCCGATAATAGTTACTTTCTGCATATTTTACGCTTCCTTTTCTGCTTCAGATTTTTTCTTTACCACTTTTTTGGTTGTGGTTTTCTTTGTCGTCTTCGCTTTTGTTGTTTTTGCCTTTGTGGTTTTCTTGGCTGTTGTCTTTTTTTCTTCTGTTTCGTCTTTTTCTTTTGTTTTCTTAGGTTCTTTTTTGATATAACGGCATTTTGGATAATTGCTGCATCCAATGAAAGTTGTGCCAAAGCGTGATTTACGCTGTACCAATTCATGCCCGCATTCCGGACACATTTCTCCTGTAGGTACAGGTTCTTCTTTTGGCTTGTTGCTTTTGATATATTTACACTCAGGATAATTTGCACACGCTAAAAATGAACCGAAACGTCCTTTTTTGGTCACTAATTTTCCACCACATTTTGGACACACTTCATCTGTAGGATTTTCATCATCCTCTTCTCCCTTGGTATAACGGCAGGTAGGAAAGTTGATACAAGAGATGAATTTACCATAGCGTCCCACACGATAGACCAATTCACTGCCACATTCTGGACACATTTCTCCTGTACGTTCTAATTCCTTCTTTTCCATATTTTCATATGCATTTTCCAACAATGGTTCAAATTCATGATAGAAGGTACGTACTTCTTCAATATTGTCACGTTTACCAGCTGCGATTTCATCTAAATGATGCTCCATATCCGCTGTATAAGAAACGTTGATGATTCCACTGAAAAACTCCTGTAGTTTAGTATCAGTTAATTCTCCCTGTTCTGTTGGGAAGAACACCTTTGTCTTACTGCCTTCACTGGCACGTTCTAATGAAACATAGCCTCTTGCCTGTAAGGTATCAATGATAATGGCATACGTACTAGGACGTCCAATACCTTTTTCTTCTAGATCTTTGATCAAACGTGCTTCACTATAACGAAGTGGTGGTTCTGTAAAGTGCTGTTTGCCTTCTAGCTCGACTTCTTTTAATATTTCTGCTTCATTTAAGGCAGGCAGCATTTCATCTTTTACACTTTCATAAGCACTATATATTTTTAAATAACCATCAAATGTCAAGATTGATCCATTTGCACTAAATTCACAGCCATTACATACGATCTGCGCATTAACAACATCAGATTTACTTGGTGCCATTAAGGATGCAAGTGTACGTGCATAGATCAGTTTGTATAACTTATATTGATCATTCGTCAAATATTCTTTCACAGATTCTGGTGTATTTAAAATATTAGTTGGACGAATAGCTTCATGGGCATCCTGTGCGTTTTCACTGTTTTTTTGTTTGGCTTTTCCTTTATATTCTTTTCCATATGTTTGTTCGATGTAATCTTCTGCATCTTTTACAAAGACATCACTTAAACGTGTAGAATCGGTACGCATATAGGAAATCAAACCTTCCGGTGAGCCGCCTTTTAATGCAATACCTTCATACAGCTTTTGAGCGATCTGCATGGTCTTTTTTGCGCCAAAGCCAAGCTTTGTACTTGCTTCCTGCTGTAATGTAGAAGTGATAAAAGGCATTTTTGCTTCTTTTTTACGAACCTTTTTCTCAATCTTGGCTACTGTAAAATCATCCTGACAGCGATTGATGATGGCATCTACCTGTTCTTGATTTTTCAGTTCAGCTTTTTTTCCATCTACCTTATTTAAAGAAGCCGCAAACATCTTACCATCTTTTGTGATATTTGCCGCAAGTGTCCAGTATTCTTCACTCTTAAATGCACGGATTTCATTTTCACGTTCTACTATCAAACGCAATGCAACAGATTGAACACGACCAGCGCTCTTGCTTTTGATTTTACTTTGTAACAGCTTGCTTAATTTAAATCCGATGATACGATCCAGCATACGTCTTGCTTCTTGTGATTTCACAAGATTCTGATCGATTTTCCTTGGATGCTGAAAAGCATCTGTCACTGCATTTTTCGTGATTTCATGAAAAATGATACGATTATCCTGATCCATATCCAGTTCTAATACATTTGCCAAATGCCATGCAATTGCCTCTCCTTCACGGTCGGGGTCACTTGCTAGATACACTTGTTCACTTTTCTTTGCCAATTCTTTTAATTCTTTAACGACTGCTTTTTTGTCTGTACTGATTTTATAGGTTGGCTCAAAGTCATGATCAACATCAATCCCCAAGCCGCCTTTCCCTGTTGTCGCAAGGTCACGAATATGTCCTTTGGAAGAAACGACATGAAAGTCTTCCCCCAAATATTTTTCTATTGTTTTAGATTTGGAAGGTGATTCCACAATTACTAAATTTTTCATTATAGCCTCCTACTTGATAAAATATACGTATCCTATTATTAGCGTATATTTTGATTTTGTCAAACATTTTATTTCAAATGTTGCGAATATCTTCTTCATCCACTAGGATATTCGCCCCCTGAGATATGAGTAGATTGCACCCCTCTCCTTCCTTTTTCAAAAAGTCATGTGGCACACAATATACTGGTATATCAATTGCGAGCGCTTCGTTTACACTGATCATGGTTCCACTTCGTTTACGGGCTTCTACCACAACCAATTGATCACTTAAACCAACCAGAATACGATTTCGCCATGGAAAATGATAAGCAAAAGGCTTACTGCCTTTGGGGTACTCACTCAATAGTAAATGCTGTTTGCGTATTTTATCATACAGCCATGCATTTTCTTTGGGATATATTACATCTAAGCCACAGCCGATGACGGCGATGGTATGGGTATCTAATGCATATCGATGAGATAAAGCATCTACCCCTTTGGCAAGACCGGATACAATGGTATATTTCTCTTTCAAAATATTTGTGATGATATGACACATTTGTGCTCCATATGCAGATACATTTCGACTGCCTACAATCCCACACGCATTACGCTCCATCAAAGAAAGATCCCCTTCATAAAACAATACCCATGGCGCATATTGCAGCCGTTTGAGTTTCTTTGGATACATCGCATCCACTATGGTCAGGTAACAACCATCATAGGTAATCTTCTCCCATGGTTCATCCTTCTCTATGGCTTTTTTGATCTTTTGATAATCACCATCATACTTTACCGCATAATACAAAAGCTTTTCTCTCATAAAAAAAACACCTCCTACTATCTATATACGTAAAAAAGGTGTGAAAATCCTAAAAAAGTTTTAAAAAAACAGATATTTTTTCAAATACCTGCTTTTTCTTCCTTATTTTTTACCTTTGACCAATGTTTCAACTTCTTTTTCAGCATCATCAATCAGGATTTCTCTAGCACTGGTTAATACACTGGCCATGTTTTGAAGTTCACTTGGCACAATGATCTTTGTAGCTTTGCCATCTGCCATCTTTTCATAAGTTTCCAGACTCTTTAAGCTTAAATATTCTTTTGTAGGGTTGGCATTTTTAATCATTTCAATACCACGGGCCTGTGCCTGATAGATTCTTTCCATTGCCTGTGCCTGACCTTCAGCTTCCGCAATCATTGCTTCTTTCTTTGCAGTTGCACGCAGTACCATAGCTTCTTTTTCACCTTCAGCAGTTAAAACAGCACTACGTTTATCCCCTTCCGCACGAAGGATAGATTCACGACGTTCACGTTCTGCACGCATCTGTTTTTCCATGGCTTCTTGAATATCACGTGGTGGAATGATGTTTTTTACTTCTACACGATTTACCTTGATGCCCCAAGGATCTGTTGCCTCATCCAAAATCGCACGCATCTTTGTATTGATGATATCACGAGATGTCAATGTTTCATCCAACTCCAGTTCACCAATGATATTACGCAAAGTTGTTGCTGTAAGATTTTCAATTGCTGTGATTGGTCCTACGACACCATACGTATAAAGTTTAGGATCGGTAATCGCAAAATAAACAACGGTATCGATTTGCATCGTAACATTATCTTTTGTGATAACTGGCTGTGGTGCGAAATCTTTTACAACTTCTTTTAAGGTCACCTTATTAGATACACGATCAATAAATGGTACTAAAAAATGCACCCCGGTATTCCAAGTTGTATGATAGGCACCCAAACGTTCAATAACGTACGCTTTTGCCTGTGGTACGATACGTACAAGATATGCAAATAATCCAATGACAATCAATGCTAAAATTACTAATACAATAATCCAAAATAAACTCATATAACTCACCTGTCTTTCCTTTTTTATCTATGTTAAACCACTTTTCTAACAAGCAGTTTAGCACCTTCAATAGCGACTACTTTTACTTCTTCATGTTCTTCGATTGTATCATGTTCTACGGAAACAGCACTCCATAATGCACCATTTACCTTCACTTCTCCCCATGCATCTTCACTGATTTTTCTTGTTACGATTCCAATTTCACCAATACAGCGATCAGCGTTTGTCGCAACGGTATTTCCACGAAGATAACGGGAAGCGACTGGTCTTACCACCAGCATGCTGACAAAAGATACAATGACGAATGCTGCAATCTGAAGCCATAATGGCATGTTTAATGCAGCCAAGATAACTGCAATGATGCCACCTACAGCAAACCATATACTCACTAAGGCCGTTGGTGTGATCAGCTCTAGTACCACAGCACCAACACTAATGGCAATCCAAATGAAAGTTATCATAATTTCACCCCTTGTCTTTTACGAGAAGCGATAAATCTGCAATCAGCATATTTTCCTTCTCATCAAATGTAGCATTTACTTTTAGCCCATCAATATCTGCATCAATCATATACGATATTTCTTCGATGATCGTCTTATTTGAAATCCTTGCATAACCTTTTCCAACAGATACCTTATGCAATTGATCCAAAGGTACTAATTGCAGATCCACCTCTCTTTTTGTTACCGGCTTAATTGCCAGCAGATGTGTTTCCTTATCCAGTCCAATCATCGACCATCTTACATCCTTGAAGTAAGAAGCAGCGCTGCTGTTCAGCGTTATGTTGTTGGGATATAATGTCAATACCAGCGTGTACACATTGCCTTTCACCCATTCTAACATACTGCCACCACCTTTCTTATCTTCATTATATTCTCTTTCTTATTTTTTTGCAATCATATTTTTATATTTCTTATTTTTCTTATTTTATTTCTAAATATCCAGTGTCAATTGATTCATTTCTGCAACAGGTCCATAGCTTTTCCGGTATAGTTTTTCTATCACACCATAAGTATGCAAAGCTTCTATATGACCTTTTGTTGGATATCCTTTATGTTTGCCAAAACCATATTGGGGATATTGTTTATCATATGCCTGCATGATGCCATCACGCGTGACTTTGGCTAAAATACTGGCTGCCGCTATACTAACACTTTTTTGATCGCCTTTTACCAAGGATATGACATCCAGCTTATTTTCAGGAAGAGGCATCGCATCTGTCAACACCCCATCACCGTCTACAAACATTTCACTTAACTTTTGCATAGTCGTTTGGGTTGCACGATAAATATTCAGTTCATCAATGATTGGTGGCTCAATGATGGCGATATGATATTCACTTGCCAGCGTAATGATTTCTTTAAATAAACGTTTTCGCTTCTTTTCACTTACTTTTTTTGAATCATAAATTTCTTCATGGGAAAAACCAACAGGAAAACTAACTGCAGCTACAACAAGAGGACCAGCAATTGGTCCTCGTCCTGCTTCATCAATTCCTATGATTTTCTTTTTTCCCTGGTTCCACCATGCGATTTCATATTCATTTTCACATTTCATTTGGTACCTCCCAGCTGATTGCGCCCAGCTTGTCATCTCTAATCTCTCTTAAGAATGTTTCAATGGTACGTTTTTCATCCATTTCTTGATTACGCATAAAGCCCCGTTTTCTGGCAACTCGTTCTAACATCTCATATGGATTATCACAGATTTCTACGCCATAACGCTTGACAAGTGCGTCTGGATGATGGGCAATCAGATAACGCATTGCCCATGCCGCAATTTCTTCCAATGGAAGAATTTCATCACGTATGGCTCCTGTAATCGCCAATAGTACACCTACGGTTTCATCTTCAAATTTTGGCCATAATACACCCGGAGTATCTAATAATTCTAAATCCTGGTTGACCTTTGACCATTGAAGTGACCTTGTTACCCCAGGGCGATCACCTGTCACTGCAACTTTCTTTTTCGCAATACGATTAATGAAGGTGCTCTTTCCAACATTAGGTACACCGACCACCATCGCACGGATTGCGCGCGGGCGTATGCCACGCTTGATCATACGATCAATCTTCGCTTTCATCAGCTCCTTACTGGCTGCGACTACTTTGGGTGTGATATTTTCTTTGATGATATCTAAGGCAATAACTTTGGTAGTTTCATTACTTAATGCATCTATCCATTTTTTGGTGATCACATCCTGCGCTTTATCTTTTTTAGATAAGATGATCAGATGTGGCTTTTGTCCACATAATTCTTCAATCATCGGATTCTTGCTGGCATTCGGTATACGGGCATCTCTTAATTCAATGACCATGTCTACCATCTTCATCTTTTCCTGCATTTCCCGTTTTGCTTTGGTCATATGACCGGGAAACCATTGAATACGTATTTTACTTTCTTTAATTTCCATCTGATATATACCTCACTTTCGACAAAGGTGAATACACCAGTACACCTTTCGCAATGATTTGATTTCTATGAAAAGGACCAACACTTGGTGTACGGCTGTCTAATGAATTTACACGATTATCTCCAGCCAGAAAGTATTCATCCTTTTGAAGTGTTATTTCCTCCATATCCTGTGTAAATACAGAAAGGGATTTCTCTTTCATCGCCTTTTCCATATATGTTGTATCTAAAAATGTTTCTTCTACCACCTGATGATTAACGTACAGTTTTCCATCTTTGTAGGCGATGGTTTCACCTGGAAGGCCAATGACACGTTTTACCCATAGATCATGTTCTTCATTTTCATTTTTTACCACTACCACATCAAAACGGTCAATACTTGTCAGATAGCTAGCGGCCACATTGATCAATACATCTTCTTTATCCTGCAGTATAGGATACATACTGTTTCCGGATACTACTTTTTTTCTAACACCAAAGGTGAATACCAGCAGGGAAATCAATATCGCAATCACAAAAACCCTTGCATAATCACAAATCGT
This sequence comes from Absiella sp. AM29-15, assembly GCF_003434225.1. Classification (NCBI taxonomy): domain Bacteria; kingdom Bacillati; phylum Bacillota; class Erysipelotrichia; order Erysipelotrichales; family Erysipelotrichaceae; genus Amedibacterium; species Absiella sp. AM29-15. The sequence goes on along the minus strand of NZ_QVFL01000020.1, from coordinate 63,903 downwards.
CAAAAGGATATCCAAGCGATCCCTTTGTTTTTTTTCTTTTCGATTTTTCATAAACTACTCCTATTATTTTCCCTTCAGTATGACAAAGGTACCACATGCCTTGATTGCGTCACGTTTGATTGGTCCCCGCACACGGGAATCTTCTGATTTCACACGATTATCCCCCATCAGAAAATATTCGTCCTCCCCTAATGTGACCGGACCAAAGTCACTTGTAAAGCTGCCTTGCAGTTCTCGAAACGTTCTGGCATAGTCACTTTCCAGATATGGCTCATCTAATGGCTTTCCATTAACATATACAATATCGTTTTTCGCATAAATGGTATCTCCTGGAAGGCCAATGACACGTTTTACAATCACGACTGGCGCAAATTTTGAATCATAGGCAATGACAATATCCTGCCGGTGAACATCCATAAAATGTCCCACAAAGGCATTGCTTACCACAAAAGCACCATCTTTTAATGTTGGATACATACTTACCCCATAGATCCATGTTGGTTTCACAAGATAATTAAATGTTCCATAGACTGCGACAAGACACAACAAAAAGATTTTCAATAAAGAAAACAAATTTGAAGCGATCACTTTTCCTAAGGTTTCTTTGGAATCTCCTTTATGTCTGTTGTTTTCGCGAGCCATCTTTCATTCCTCCAGTAGGCGAAAAAGCTAATGAAAAAGTCGAGTAGACACCCGACTTTTCCTTTACTAACGAATTTCTTTGATACGAGAAGCTTTTCCTGAACGTCCACGTAAGTAGAATAATTTATTTCTTCTAACTTTACCGTTACGTACAACTTCAATTTTCTCAACAATTGGAGAATGGATAGGGAAAGTTCTTTCTACACCAATCTGGTTAGAAATCTTACGAACTGTGAAGTTTTCAGCGATTCCTCCACCCTGTTTAGAGATTACCAATCCTTCGAAGATCTGGATACGTGACTTGTCACCTTCCTTGATCTTAACGTGTACACGTACAGTGCTACCTGGCTTAAAGAAAGGTACATCTTTCTTCAATTGTGATTTTGTTACTTCGTTAACTAATTGCATGTTCATAATTCACGGCGCTCCTTTTCTATCATATATTACGTTGAGGTTCATAAATCAGAATATGTTCAGCGGAACCGCGTGCCAATAGGCTTTATAATAATATCATAGGATCATCGTCTTTGCAATTGTTTTTTTCATTTTTTTACATCTGTTTTTTGTCGTCGTTATTAAGAAAGTTTACGGGTACTTTCATGTATTAATCATACCATTTTCAATAGTAATTGAAAAGTGATTTTACATAATTTATATTATTGATTTTATTACCTGTTTATTTTACTTTTCTTTCTCTAAGGCACGTTCTGCCTTGATTTCCTGCATTAATTTCTCTTCTTCTTTTGTAAATACACGATTTTCTAATAAATCCGGGCGTTTTTCCATCGTTCTGATCAATGATTGTTTTAACCGCCATTTACGTATATTGGCATGATGTCCACTTAACAATACATCTGGCACACGCTTTCCATCGTATTCTACAGGTCTTGTATATTGAGGATACTCTAACAATCCATTTTCAAAAGAATCATCTGCATGGCTTTCTTCCAGAATCACACCATTCAACAGACGGATTACTGCATCGGATATTACCATAGCTGCTCCTTCTCCACCTGTCAGTACAAAATCGCCCAAGCTGATTTCCATATCGACATAATCTCGAATACGTTCATCAAAACCTTCATAGTGTCCACACAATAAAATCAAATGGTTTACATTTGCGAATTCATGTGCCACTTTCTGCGTGAATGTTTTACCCTGTGGTGACATCATAACAACCAAAGAGCCTTCTGTTTTTACGGCTTTGATACAATCCACGATTGGTTGACAGGATAGCAGCATACCCTGCCCACCACCACATGGTGTATCATCCACGTGATTATGTTTATCTAAGGTATATTGGCGAAAATCAACAGTTTCAAATTCAACGAGCTGACGATCTAATGCCCGTTTGATAATTGATGTTGCTTGAAAGCTGTCGAAAAATTCTGGAAACAGGGTCAATATGGTTATTTTCATAAACCCTCCACCATCTTTACTGTGATACGTTTTGTTTGCGCATCAAAGTCTGTGACAAATGCTTTCACATATGGAATCAGATATTCTCTTTCTCCCCTTACACGAAGAACTGCATTCGCACCTGTTTCAATTACTTCACAAACAGTACCGATCAAATGATCTGTTTCATCATATACTTCACAATCCTGAAGTTCAAAATAATAAGCTTCATCTTCTTCCAGTTCATGTAACTGTGATTCATCTATACTTAATACGCTGCCCTTAAAAGATTCCACCTGATTGATGTCATCATATCCTTCAAATGTCAATAGCAGCAAATCCTTCTGTTCTCTAACATGTTTAATCGCAACCGGAATCAATTTATCCTGATATTGGATATTGATTGTATTGCCCTTCTGAAAACGGATATCAGGAAAGTCTGTCATTGGTTTTACTTTTACTTCCCCTTTTAATCCATGTGTATTCACTAAAACACCGATTTTTATCTGTTTCATATTATTCCTCCAAAAAAAGGATGCATTGTGCATCCTAATAAGATTCAAACTTGATGGTTACACGTTTATCTTCTTTACGTGATGCCACAGACATCATTTGACGAATACTGCTTGCCATCATACCACGACGTCCAATTAAACGTGCAACATCTTCACTGTTCGCGTATACATACAGTAAAATTTCGTTGTCGTCTAAAGAATCCATCTGTTTAACGGAAACGTTCGTCTTGTCTTCTACCATCGGTTTTACAAGATCCAATAAAACTTTTTCGTAATCGATCATGATTATTTAGCGTTTTTTTCTTCGTGGAAACGTTTCATGATACCCTGTTTTGACAGGATGTTACGAACTGTATCTGTAGGCTGAGCACCATCGTTCAACCATTTCATTGCAAGTTCTTCATTTAATGTAACGTTTGCAGGGTTTGTTGTTGGATTGTAAGTACCGATTGCTTCGATAATACGTCCATCTCTAGGTGAACGTGAGTCAGCAGCTACTATTCTGTAGAAAGGTTTTCCTTTAGAACCCATTCTTTTTAATCTTAATTTAACAGCCATGTTAATTCCTCCTATTTATCTTTTTACCTGTCTTAGTATACCATAGATTTTAAGGGTGTCAAGTATTTTTACTTTACACCTTGCATTTTTTTCGTATTCCATAGAAAAAGCAAGGATTCCTCCTTACTTTCTATCTTCTTTTCTTATTTTTCTTCATGGCTTTATTCATGGCACGCATTTGTTTCATGCCACCAAGAGCACCCATGCCACCCATACCAGGCATTTTACCACCTTTTGCCATACTGGACATCTGCTTCATAACAGTCTTCATTTTTTCAAATTCATTGATACAGCGATTAACATCCGCAACGCTTGTTCCACTACCTTTGGCAATACGATTTTTACGGCTTGCTCTTAAGATACTAGGATTTTCACGTTCCTCTGGTGTCATACTCAAAATGATGGCTTTACTTTTCTTTAATTTACTGTCTGCTTTATCTTCATCAATCTGCCCTGCCATCTGTGAGAAGCCAGGAATCAGCTTCATCATGCCGCCTAATGAACCCATTTTTTCAATTTGTTCATATTGTACCAGCATATCAGTCAAAGTAAATTGACCATTCATCATACGATTTACACTCTTGGCACTTGCTTCCATATCCATCTTTTCCTGTGCCTGTTCCACAAGTGATAAGATATCTCCCATACCCAGAATACGATCTGCCATACGATCTGGATGGAATACATCCAAATCTTCAATTTTTTCACCTAAACCAACGAATTTAACAGGTACATTGGTAATTGCACGTACAGATAAAATTCCACCGCCACGAGAATCACCATCAAGCTTTGTTAAAACAAGACCTGTTACATCCAATTGTTCATGGAAACTGTTTGCCACATTGACGATATCCTGACCAGTCATTGCATCTACTGTCAATAAGATATCATCTGGATGTACATATGCTTTAATATCCTGTAATTCCTGCATTAGTTCTTCATCGATATGCAAACGGCCGGCGGTATCAAAAATCACCGTATCATAACCTTTTTCCTGTGCATACGCCATTGCTTTCTGAGCAGTTTCCAATGCTTTTGTTTCTACACCTAAAGAGAAAACCTCAACACCGATGGTTTCTCCCAATGTTTTTAACTGTTCGATTGCAGCTGGACGAATTACATCACATGCAACCAATAATGGATTACGGCTTTGTTTCTTTTTGATTACATTCGCAATTTTTGCACTGGCTGTGGTTTTACCAGTACCCTGTAAACCAACCATCATGATGGTTGTTAGACCCATTGCCTTATAATTTAATGGCGCATCCTGCGTTCCAAGTAAATCAACGATTTCATCATGAACGATTTTTACGACCATCTGTCCAGGATTTAATGATGTCATAACTTCCGTGCCCATTGCTTTTTCTTTTACACGGGCAATAAAATCTTTAACGACACCATAGTTGACATCCGCTTCCAATAAAGACATACGTACTTCACGCAGCATGTCATTCATATTTTTTTCTGTTAACTTACCTTTTCCTGTTATATTTTTAAACGTTTTCTGTAAACGATCACTTAATGATTCAAATGCCATTATTAAATTCCGCCTTTCTCATTACATTCTTGTTTATTATATCATAGCAAAATTGTTTATAAAAGCTATTTCATGGTAATTTCTACATGTGGCAGTGTGGATTGATATTCTCTCACTTCACATATCCGGCCAAATTCATCAAAAGTGATCAAAGATACACCCTCAAAAGCATCTTCATCTCCATCATATAATGTTTGAAAATACCATGTCACGATACTTTTATTGCCGCATTCCATATAATCATGAATATCCCATACGATCACTTTCCCAAAACGCATCCATTCATCAAACCATTTGAGTATTTGCTCCAATCCTTGATAATACGGTCCATAACATTCATAATATGTAATATCATTTGAAAATATTTCCGGCCAGATCGTACGATCTTGTATCAGCCAGCTTTCAAAGTACGATTGTATCATTGTTTTCCTATCCATCATGCCTCTTCCTTTCGATATATCGTAATATGAAATGATACCCTTGTGGTCAACACAGATAAAGAAAGCAGATGTTCCACGCTTTCCTTTGGTGTACGCCAATAGTAAGGTGTCATTTGAAATAATGCTTTGATATCATGTGCATTTTGTAAATCAATGGTGTATTCCAACAGTTCTTCATGACATAATGTAAATCCTGCATAACCAGTTTCTACAGTATTTTCATATACCTCTTTATATAGCTCCTGTTTCATTTCCAACAGATGTTTAGGACCAGGTCCTACTTTGATAAAGTATCCACCTGATTTTAACACCCTGGCATTTTCTTTCATATCCACTGGCGCAAATACAGATAGTACGCCATCACAGCTTTCATCTGATAATGGCATATGAAAAATATTGCACACACCATAAAAGACCCCATTGTGTGCTTTACAAGCTTCATCCACTGCATATTTGGATAAGTCAAAGCCATAGGTATCACATTGTAATGCGTCATGTATGGCATTGGTATAAAAGCCCTGACCACATCCTGCATCTGCCAGTGTCTTTATTTGTTTATCTTTTAATAGTTCAATCAAACGATTTTTTAAGTGGGTATAATATCCATGGCTTAAAAAAATCGTTCTCGCTTTCACCATTTCCTTATCATCCCCAGTTGCTTTATGATTGCCTAACAAAAGATTAACATACCCGCGTTTGGCTATATCAAAGCTGTGATGGTTCACACATTGATAACAGTGTTTCGTTTTTATTAATTCACTTTTACATTTTGGACATTCTAACATTTTCTTCTCTCCATTCTTTCTTATTTTACCATACCTCAGACGACAAAAAAAGAAGGATTCTTCTGAATTGAAAAATCCTTCTCCTTTATTAACGATCCTGGTTCTGGTTGAACTTGTTGTTGTTCTGGTTATTGTTTCTCTGATTGTTGTTCATTTTGTTGTTGGCTTCGTTTTTGAAGTCTTTTCCGCAATTTTCAACATCATATTCACGCTGATGGTTTCTCTTTTCAGATTCTACATCTGCGCCTAATTCAATACCCATTTCGTACTGATATAAGTCCTGTTGAACTTGTTCGTTATGCTGATTTCTTCTTTCCATTTTTATCACCTCGATAATAGTATGGAGATGATTTTGAGATTTATACTAAAAAATATTTTCGTTATCTTCTTCACCAATCTTGCTGGTTGGATATAAATTGATGCTCTCTGTTTTTTCTATGCATTCATCAATTAATTTATCCCAGTCAAATCTGGATTCCAGATGCTCCGCCTTGTGTATTGTAGGCTTTGTCACTGGATTTTTTGGAGTAAAGATCGTACAGCAGTCTTCAAAAGGCTGAATAGAGATATCATATGTATCAATCTTCTTCGCAATGTCGATGATTTCTAATTTATCAAGACATGCCACTGGACGAATCACTGGCATATTGGTTACGCAGTTGATTGTCTGCATGCTTTCTAATGTTTGACTGGCAACCTGTCCAATACTTTCACCGTTCACAATTGCTAGACAGTTTTGTTTCTCAGCTAAACGCTGGGCAATACGATACATCATACGTCGCATAATGGTAATTGCATAAGACTCATCACAATTTTGGTAAATGGCAAGCTGTAAATCCGTAAATGGTACGATATGTACACGGATATGCCCCTGGTATGGCGCAAGTTTTGTGGCTAACTGTAAAACTTTTTCCTGAGCTGCTTTGCTGGTATATGGTGGTGATGCATAATGAATGCATTCAATTGCAACACCACGCTTCATGGTCAGATAGCTTGCGACTGGTGAATCAATTCCTCCAGAAAGCATGACCATTCCTTTTCCACCTACACCAACAGGGTATCCACCTGCACCAGCAATTTTGCCGGTCATGATATAGGTATCAAATTCATGTACCTCCACCTGAATACGAAGCTGTGGTTCTTTCACATTCACGCGTAAAGATGTGTTGCGCAGGATTTCTCCCGCTAATTCACGATTAATTTCATCAGATATCATTGGGAAACGCTTATAGCTTCTGCGTGCAATGATTTTGAATGTTTCTGCATCGCTTTGCTGGGCAATGATCAATGCTGTTTTCTTCATTTCTTCAATATCGGTCGCAACTTTTATCGCAAATGAAAATGAAGAAATACCAAATACTTTCTGTAAATGTTCACTTACTTCATGTGGATCTTCCCCATGCAGCATGATATACATACGATCATGGGTACGCTCATAAGTTAATTTGTCATAATCACGCAATGCATTTTTCACATTGGTTAATAGACGCTTGATAAAATCTTTTTTGTTCTTTCCTTTTGTACTTAATTCTCCAAAACGCACCAATATATGGTCGTATTGTAGTTTATTTTGTTCGATAGTCATGAATAACCTCCTTGATTGCTTTCACGAATAATTCTAATTCCTCCATTGTGGTCATATGTGACATGGAAATACGTATGGCATGTGTTGCCCTTAATTCCCCAAGTCCCATTTCCAATAATACATGGGATATTGCTTTACTCTTTGATGAACAGGTGCTTTGCGCAGATACCGCAAACCCTTTATCATTTAAAGCATTCAACATAACCTCACTGCCAATACACAACACAGATATATTTAATATATAAGGAGATGTCACTTCTGGTGAGTTGATCACAATATCTTCACATGTTGATAATGCTTCCCGAAGCCATGTATTTAATTTTTTTACATAGGTATAATTGTCATTCAGACTTTCCAGTGCTAAACGCAATGTCTTTGCCAATACGATATCCGCTGGCGCATTGCTAGTGCCTGCACGAAGTCCTTCTTCTTGCTGACCACCACTGATCAAAGGCAAAACCTGTATGTTTTTCTTCTTATAAAATAAGGCACTGCCCTTTAGACCATAGATTTTATGCGCAGAAAAAGTAGCCATATCTACATCTTTTAAATCTACCGGAATTTTCCCTAATGCCTGTACCCCATCCATATGAAAAGCTGCCCGTGAATTTTGATGAACATAATCAGCACATTCCTTGATTGGATTGATTGCCCCTGTTTCATTGTTTACCATCATCATAGATACTAATATGGTATCTTTACGCAATGCTTTCTTTAAATCTTCTAAAGAAACAACGCCTTTCTCATTGACTGGTAAATACGTTACTTCAAAGCCAAAGCTTTCCTCTAACTGTTTCATTGCATTGGTAATAGAACTGTGCTCCACACAGGTCGTAATCAAATGTTTGCCTTTTCTTTGATTTGCCCATGCATATGCTTTTGTCGCATAATTGTTAGATTCACTTGCACAGGAAGTGAAAAATATCTCATCTTTCTGAACATGGAAAAGCTGTGCAATATTTGCACGGCTTTGTTCCATCAATCTGGCACTTTCACGTCCGATATCATGTAAAGAATCACTATTCCCATAATATTTTGATAATAACATTGTATATGTATCTAATACTTCCTTACGTATTGGCGTTGTTGAAGCATAATCTAAATAAATCATCTTTTATGCCTCCTGTCGTAATAAACTTGTGTCGTCTTTATTGATTAGTTTTTCATATGCTCCCGGATGCATTTTTTCAATACACTGGATACCAATCTTTAAAGCCTTTGTATATTGTCCGTTACGGAAACACAGTTCTGCACGTGTTAATTCTGAATCTATTTCAGGATACGTACTGCGGTAACGGTTACCAAATACAATCGTATTTTCAACCATAATTGCCATACCAACCAGATTATTCACACTATTGTATAAGGTATAAATATAATCAATTGCAACTTTCAATTCTTTATTCAGCTCTTTCACATCCAATGGAGAGTTGTCTAAAATCACTTTGATATCTTTGATCATGCGCTCTGCTTTATGCAGATCTTCTTCGTATTTCTGTGATACACTAGGAAGTCTGTGTTTACGCATTTTCACCTGAATCTCATTTACAATCAACTGTAATTTTACAAGCTGTTTTTTCGCACGTTCTTCATCACTACATGCGTTGTTCAGCTTAGTTTTCATCTCCACAACTTCACCAGCAAACACTGCAGTACTTTGTTCAAGTTCACGATAACTGATAAGCAAGGTAGAATATGGTACACTATGTTCACTCATAATTCTATCAACACTGCGTTTCATATCATTTAATGCTGCCAGCTTTTCACTTGTTTCTTTCAAACGTAATGTCCAGTTTTCAAAGCCAAAACGTTCATAAACTTTTCCATACAGCTTTTCGATGTCTTCTACATCCTGATTGATGGTACGAATACTATCATAAAGGATATCAATATTACTGCTGACCTCTTCAAATGCTTTTTCTTCCTTGGAAATCTGTTCTTGCAGCTGAACAATACGTTTTTCACAATCATTCAAATCTTCATGAACACCCTGTGGATCTCCATTTCTCAATTTATTTAAATCATTCTTCAGCATATCGCTGATAACTTCCAAATTACGTTTTACTTCTAAATGTTCTAAATAAATGCCTTTATTTCTTGCTTGTGCATAATTGTATCCCACTTCATCGATTGCTCTTGGCAAAACACCTTTCGCACGTTCATACATAGAAGGCAATACATCTGTTAATTCTTCTAATGCCTTGATGGCATCACCGATTTCTTTTTGCTGATCTGCGGCTTTATTAAATTCAGACGCAAACATCCATTCTTCAAAAGATGAGAACATCTTTTCTATACGTACGATTTCTTTATCTAGATATTCATTGCTTTGATTATAAGAAGTTTTATTATCTGCGATTTTTTTCTTCAATGAACGGAATTTTTCTTTTAAACGATTGATATGCACACGTTGTTCATTTTCCTGCTCCAGAATTCCATCCAGTGTTTCATTGATCTTATTTACGTTTTCTTCACATACTTTCAGATCTTCCTCCAACTCCTGCATTTTATTTCTAGCTTTTTTGCTTTTGTGTACATAAATCAAATCATCAATTTCCGCTAACTGTACACTACAATCCTTTAGTTTTTCCTGTACGATATCAAAAGCACTCTTACAGCTGTCCACTGCTTCCGCTATCATTTCATTTACACGGGATAAAGCAACTGCTTTATTCAGTTTAAATGCCAGTGGCACACCTTTCAATGTGTTATATCGAAGTTCCATATCTTCCAGCATTTTACGTGCTTTCTTTTTTCTTAACGCCATAATGACAATCGTCAAAATAATCAATGCGATCAATGCGATAATAATGTAAATCAGTATATCAATTGAAACGACGTTTTTGATATTGTTGATAAAGTTTTCCATGCCGACACCTCTTTATTTCTCATTGCCTATATTGTATCATATTTTTCTCCGTTATAAAACGTAATTTAAATAGGAAATATAAGAAAATAATCCTGAAAATTGATTGACAACAAAAGTTAGATTTGTTATAGTAAAGTGGCGTAAAATTGATAGCAGCATACAAAGTCTTGCATAGTTCAGCGTTTCTGACGTGTTATACGGGATATTGTGTAACCTGGCTGCCAGGCGAAGATATCGTGAGCAGAAACACAGTGTAATGATGATTTGTATCGTACTGTTATTGTTTTATAGCTTATAAAACAATAAGGAGGACATAAAATGTCAAGAATTAATGGACCGGTTTGGAAAACATCCCGCCGTCTTGGTTTCTCAATTTTAGAAACTGGAGAAGAATTACAGAAACGTGCTTATGCACCTGGTCAGCACGGACCTACAAAACGTGTAAAACTTACCAACTATGGTATGCAGTTACGTGAAAAACAGAAAATTCGTTTCATGTATGGCTTAAATGAACGTCAGTTCTATAACACTTTCCAGAAAGCTAGTAAAATGAAAGGTGTTAAGGGCGACAACTTCTTAGCATTACTTGAATCAAGATTAGATAACATCGTTTACCGTTTAGGATTTGCTAGAACTCGTCGAGCAGCTCGTCAGCTGGTTAACCACGGACACATTTTAGTAAATGGTAAAAAAGTTGATATCCCAAGTTTCGTATGTAAACCTGGTATGACAATCGAAGTTAAAGAAAAATCTAAAAACATGAAAGCTATCACAGAAGCTTTAGAAGCAAGCTTAAATACTGTAGCATTCGTTGACGTTGACAAAGACGCTAAGAAAGGTACTTACCTTCGTCTTCCAGAACGTTCTGAATTAAACCAGGAATTCAACGAACTGCTTGTAGTAGAATTCTACAACAGATAGTCTTAAAAAAAAACAACCGATTTGGTTGTTTTTTTATTGTAATATAGATACATGTTCTGCAATGATATCATATGCACTGCGCATCATGCCATCTCTGCCTTCATATTCATGTGCCTGTAATCTGCCTTTTACAGAAATCCAGTCACCCGGGCGGCAGGTATTGATCGTTGTTTCTGCAATCCCCTTCCATAACGTCACAGATATCTTATCTGTATCAAGGGTTCCATCACTGTTTTGAAAGTTACGGTTAACCTCCATGATCATGGTCGCAAACTTATTGCCTGCATTGGATTCTTTTAATACCGGCATCTCTTTTACTTTTCCTACAAATGCTACTACGTTCATTTTCATCATTCCTTTCTTTTTATCTATTATGATGGATATTCAAAAGGAATGCAAAAATCCGTATTTGCATAAAAATCATCTTTTTTTACATTTTTTCCTGATTTCAGTTATAAAAATGTAAATTTATTTGATGAATCTGCAAATACGGACTTTTTTTATTTATTTTCTGGTAAAAGATCAATCACACAGAAATTGTCGACATCTATCATCTGACAGGCATCTTTTACATCCTGTAGTGTAATATCATATAATACATCCATAGAAGCAAAGAAATCGCTTTGATCAAAATAATTACGTACCATGGTAATCGCAATATCATCAAAACTGTTTAAGCTTCGTAAAGATTGTCCATAATAGCGCTTTTTCAACTGTTCAAGTAAACTTTCAGAAATACCTTCCTGCTTAATCTTTTGAACAATATCCTTTACAATCGCTAAGAATGCTTCTTTTTTATTTGTTTCACTATAAAACATCATCATACCATAATCTTTACCCAGATCGACATCACTGCCCACAAAATCATTGATAATACCTTCATCTAACCATTTCTGGAAGTCTGGATTTAATGATGAGAAGGTCGCATCCAATACCATACGGATCGCCCACTCCTTTTTGATACGTTCATAAATATCTTCTACACCACGCATCTTATACGCAATGGAAAGCTTTGGCATACTGACATCCATTTGAAATTCAAAATCTTTTCTGGCTGGTTCATAAGGTTCTTCCTGCATCATTCTTATAACCTTTTTACCTGCTGGAAAAGTTTTGGCCTGTTGGTTTTTCTTGATTTCTTTCAATAAAACTTCAGGATCTTGTGCACTGACACCCACCAAAATCATCTTACCTGGATGATAATTAATATCATAACACTGTTTTAACTGTTCCAAAGTGATAGATGTGACACTTTCTGCATCGCCACCGATATCATAGCGTAGTGGATGGTGTTTATACAAAGATGAAAATGTTTCCATCAGCAGGCGCTGATCACTCATCTGTTTATACATATTCAGCTCCTGTATGATAATTCCCTTTTCTTTTTCTACGCTTTCCTTCGTAATGGATAAATCTTGTACAAAATCTAATAATAAATGTAAAGGCTGAATGACATCTGCTGTGGTAGAAAAATAATATACCGTTTCTGTATAAGAGGTAAATGCATTCACATTGGCACCCATATTGGAAAATAAATCCATAACATCTCCATCTTCCATTTCAAACATTTTATGTTCTAAAAAATGTGCGATACCTGCAGGAAAATCATATTCTTTCCCATCTTCATCCTTTTGTTTCATGTCTAACGCCCCTAATGGCGTTGCCATCATAAACAGACTTTTCGCATAATCTGGTTTCTGCCATAAAACAACATGTAGTCCATTATCCAAGGTTTCTTCCACATAACTTTCCTGATAACGTTTATTCTCCTTCTTGATCATGAGCATCATCCTCCTTTGTGACAATCAGCGTTTGTTTCAATTCACAACGGGAAATCACGCGAAGCACATCTTCTCTTGTGACTTTTTGTATAAGTGAAATGATATCTTCACTTGTATAATTGCGTTGTAAAAGTGTGTTTTGATATGCAAGAGCAATCAATGAATTCATAGAATCATCACTTGCTCGAAGGGAATTGATGATCATCGTTTTACTTACTTCCATTAATTCATCTTTAAAATCGCCATTTTTTAATCGTTCAAACTGTTCCATAATCAGTGTTCTGGTCTTTTCGATATTTTCTTTTTCTATACCTGTTGTTACACCCAGTGCAGCATCATAACTGATAAGATTACTGAAGATAGAATAACATAAACTGTTTTTCTCACGTACTTCCTGAAACAAAAGACTTGTAGAATATTGACCAAACATTGCATTCGCAACACGCAAGGCGTAATAATCTTTATCAACTGCACTTGTATTGGTGAACCATGTCATCATGATATAACTTTGAGAAATATTTTTATACTGTTGTGCCACTTCCGCATGTAAATCATTTTGAGCTACATAATAGCTTTCAAAAGCAGTCTTTCTTGGTGTAAAGTTCAACTGGGAAGCGATGGTTTCCATCATATCTTCTTGGATATCACCACAAATCATAATATCAATTTGATCATGTTGGATCATATCTTCATAGACCTTTTTGACATCATCTAAACATAAGGCTTCTACATTCTGTTTTTCACCTAGTGCAGAAATACCCAGAGAAGTATTCTTACCTGCCAGCTTTAAACACTCATTAATGACATATTGCGCTGGATCATCTAACATTCGTTTAATTTTTGATAATAAAATATGTTTTGATTCTTCAAATGCTTCCTCACTTAATAAAGGAGAAAACAAGATTTCTTTTAAAAAGCTCAGCCATTCTGTAAGGATATCTTCCTTTTCATCCACAAAACAGGGATGTATGATTTTACTTCTGATTTCAATGATCTGACTTGAACCATATCCTGCCGTCTGTGCATTCAGGGTAGCTCCATATAAGGCATCCTGTTCATCACTCATTTTTTTCTTTGTATCATAGTGTTTACTGCGATCACACAGCATCAATGCCAAAAGACTTCTTGCGCATGCTGTTTTTCGTTCCAAGGTATTTTGAAAACGTATACTGATTCCAATATCTTTAAATTTCTTTGTCTGTATTTTATGCAGTCTGACTCCTGTTGTTATGTCCATTCTAAAACCTCCATATCCTTAGTATAAACATGTATTACTATTTTAACACAAACAGTATCTTTAAACACTGTCTGTTTCAAAAAAACAACTCCTGAATGTCAGGAGTTATTCCATTTCTTCTTGTTCACTCTTTGCGTACACTTCTCTTGGCTTACTGCCACGGCTTGGTCCAACGATTCCCTTTTCTTCCATGGTATCGATTAAACGTGCTGCCCTCGCATATCCAATACTGAATTTACGCTGAATCAGTGATGTACTTGCTTTTCTGGTCTGTATAATGAATTCTTTTACTTCTTCATAAAGAGGGTCACTAACATCATCGCCAGAGGAGCCCATACTGTTATCTAACGCTTCTAATCGAAGGAATGCGTCTTCATATTTAGGTTTTGCCTGTTTTGACACAAAATCACAGATTGCCTGAACTTCATCATCTGATACAAATACTCCCTGTACACGTGTTGCGACAGTTTCTCCAACAGGTACATACAGCATATCTCCATAACCTAACAGTTTTTCTGCGCCCATTTGATCAAGAATTGTTCTTGAGTCAACAGCACTGGAAACAGCAAATGCAATTCTACTTGGAATATTTGCTTTGATTACACCAGTGATGACATCCACACTAGGACGCTGTGTTGCGACAATCAAATGAATACCCGCAGCACGTGCCAGCTGCGTGATACGCTGGATACTGCCTTCTACCTCTTTTGCGGCCACAAGCATTAAATCAGCTAACTCATCAATAATGACAACAATCCAAGGCAAACGCTGTAACTGTTCTTCAGGATGAGCATCTAGATATGCATTATATCCCTGTATATTTCTAACACCTGCCATCGAAAATAACTCATAGCGGTTGTCCATCATTGTCACAATGACTTTTAATGCACGATTTGCTTCTTCTCCATCTGTAATGACTGGACCAAGCAAGTGTGGTACCTTTTGATATGGTGTAAATTCTACTTTTTTGGGATCGACCAGAAGCAGCTTGACTTCATCTGGTTTTGCACGCATCAGGATAGATGTAATAATGGAATTCACACATACGGACTTCCCACTACCTGTCGCACCCGCAATCAATAAATGCGGCATCTTGTTTAATTCCCCATAAACACAGTTTCCCATCAAATCTTTTCCAAGTGCAAACAGGCATTTACTGTCCGCATATTTTTCGGGTACATTCTTCATCAATTCCTTCATGCTTACCGTAGTTTTTTCTACATTTGGAATTTCAATACCCACACTGGATTTTCCAGGAATCGGTGCTTCTATACGAATATCTTTGGCTGCCAACGCCATTTTGATATCGTTTTGAAGATTACTGATTTTATTTACACGTACGCCAAGATCTGGTTTTACTTCGAATTTTGTGACACTTGGACCAATATGCGTCGCCACAAGGGTGGCTTTGACACCAAATTCATCCAGTATTTCAATCAGCTTGCGGCCACTGTCATTGGCAGCCGCAATGTTATTCATGTTTTTATTCTTTTTGCCAGGATCTTTTAATAAGGTTAAACGCGGCAGTTTATACTTACTAAAATCCTGAGTAAACTCCGATACAAAGGTATCTTCTTTACCAATTGTTTCTTCGATGATTCGTTTATCATCCTGTTTTTTATGTTCATGGAATCCAACCACAACATCGCTGTTTGGTATGTAAGGTTCTTCTTCCGGTTCTGGTTCTACTGGTATATGCTCCTTACTGCTTTCGATATCAAAATCATCATCGATATCCAGAAAAGATACCTGACCAGGTTTTACTCGATCATCCAGACTGATTTTTCCAAGCATGGTTTCATGTTTTTGCTGGGTACGCTCTCTTGCTTCCTGTTCTCTGGCTTCTTTTTCTCTGCGACGCTGTTCTTGTTTATCATTTCGCTTTTGTTTTCTTTGTCCACCATTGCTTTTCCATGTTTGAAAGGGTTTCACCATATTGGCACCCATTTCCTTTATAGAAGCAAACGGCGCCCCGCAAAGCAGTAAAATCAAACCTAAGATAACAAGTGCGCCAACAACGATCCATGTTCCTTTATAATCAAACAGAAAGGTACTTAAAGATACCAAGAAAGCACCAATCAAGCCACCTTTTGCGGCTATTTCACCTTTTAATACAAGCATGCTGTCTTTTAAAAACTTACTGAAAATATCCATACCTTTTAATGTCGTATCTTCTGGTACACTGGCCGCAATGATCCATGCCAAAAGCAACACTCCGATACCTAAAAGGTATTTTACAGGAATATCCTTCATGCTTTTTTTCAACATCATGGCAATACTGCCAATGATGACGAGGGCATAAACAACTCCATATAAATTTCCAAATACATAGCGAATAATTCCAGTCGTTGTTTCTCCAATGAATCCGATTTGTAATCCACCGATAATGGATAACGTAATCAGCACCAGGGCATAAATGTATACCAGAATTTCATTCTCCAGTTTCTGCTTCTGTTTCGTTGATTTTCTAGTCTTAGCCTTTGCCAACGCAAACCTCGCCCCTTCCTACATAAAATTTTAAATATTAATTTCTAGAATCACAGGCAACACCATTGGACGTTTTCCTGTTTCCTTCATCAGATATTTACTGATTTTATCTCTTGCTTCTGCACGAACCTGCAAATTGTCATAACGTTTTTCTTTGACAGCAGCTTCAATACAGCGTTCCATAATATTACCAACTTCTTTGATAATATATTCTGCATCTTTTAAATAGATCAAACCTCTTGTTTGTACATCTGGTCCATTGATGACTTCTTTTGTCTTAAAGCTGACACCTACGCCAACTACCATGACACCATCCGTAGATAACACTTCACGATCTTTTAATACAACACCGGTAACGTCCCAGTTTTCTTTACCATCAATCAGTGTATCTTCCAATTCCAGACGTTCGCCAACACTGGTCAACACTTTGTTTTCAAACTGTGCAACCTGTCCATTGTCTAGAATTAAAATCTTATCTGGTCCATATCCCATCTTGGTCGCAAGGTTCGCATTAACATATAAATGACGATATTCACCTTTTACCGGAATA
Source organism: Absiella sp. AM29-15 (assembly GCF_003434225.1). Lineage (NCBI taxonomy): Bacteria > Bacillati > Bacillota > Erysipelotrichia > Erysipelotrichales > Erysipelotrichaceae > Amedibacterium > Absiella sp. AM29-15. Next base: position 46,598 of record NZ_QVFL01000020.1, on the reverse strand, counting down.
TAGTATTTTGGACGGAATAAATACAGCATCATCTTTAAATCCTCACTGCTTGGATGCATGGATAAAACCGTTTTTCCATCCAGTGTAAAGATTTTTCCGCCTTCTTTATAGATTTCATTTTCCATGACATTGGCATCATTTTCAGTACCACTGACAATAGGACTTGCGACAATAATGGTATCACTTGTTCTAAAGGATACAAATTTATCTTCATGATTGGCAATATTTGACATCGTACGGAATAAGTTTTTACCACTTCCTGTCAACAGAATCACGATATCTTCCATTTCATCATCGAAATTCTTTTCTGTAACCTGCATTTCTTTTGGTACACGATAGTATTTCATTTCTTCTAAAATCTTTAACATATCGCGCATATCTTTATCATGGAAGAAAATCTTACGATTGAATTTTTTAGCTAGCTCAATGATCTCAATAATACGGAATAAACTCTGTGAATAACTGGAAATCAATATTCTTCCTCTGCTTTCTTCAAAGATTGGTTCAATCAAAGAAGTTACACGATGTTTTGGTGCTGTATGTCCACTCTTATCTGCATACTGGGATTCACATAAAAGACATAATACACCTTTCTTTCCAATATCACTTAATTCATTTAGATCACACAGGAATTCTTCCTGCAGCATATCGTAATCAACGATGAATTCACCTGTATACACGATATATCCCTGATCTGTTTGAATAGCCAGACCAAAATTATCAGGAAATGCATGTGTCATTGGGAATGTTCTTACCTTGACACCACCAATTACCTGTTTGCTGGCACGTTTCATGCGGTGAATCTTCGCATTCTTCACACCTTCTTTTTTCAGTGTTTCATGAATGATGTTCGCAGTTAATGGTCCTGTATAGACAGGGATGTTGATTTGTTTTAAAAGATATGGCAACGCCGCAACGGCATCGTCATGTGCATGTGTAATAAAGATACCCTGAATTCGATCTTTATTTTCAATTAAATACGTAAAGTCCGGAATGATAAATTCCACTCCTAACTGGTCTGTGTCCGGATATTTTAAACCGGCTTCAATAATAAATATAGCTTCATTGACTTCTACAACGTACATATTTTTTCCGTCTTCATCAAGTCCGCCAAGCGCAAAAATGCGTACTTTATCCATAATAGTTTTACCTCCAATTTATAGTTGTTATTATGTTTTGCTGATTATAATTCTTCAAAAGCACGATAAACTGGTTATATTATACCACGTTTTTACATCTCTTAGGCGATTATTGCTTATTTTTCAAAAATTTTTTCCAAGAAAAAAAGTGATTACTCACTTCTTTATAGCTGTTCTCCATCCAGAGAGAAGGTTTTCGCATCCGTAATTTTGACTTCTACAATATCTCCTGGCTCTGCATCTTTTCTTACAAAGTTTACAAGTTTATTGGTGTCTGTATATCCACTGTAAATGTCTTTATTTTTCTTACTTGGGCCATCTACCAGCACCTTTACTGTTTTACCGATATATGCCAGATTTTTTTCTAATGCATACTTATTCCAACGTTCGTTTAACTGCTGTAAACGTTCTTGTTTTTCTTCTAAAGGAATATTATCTTCCATTCGTGCCGCAGGTGTTCCTTCTCTTGGAGAATAAATAAATGTAAATGCATTATCAAATTTACATTCATCAACTAAATCCAACGTATGCTGGAACTGTTCTTTTGTTTCATTTGGGAAACCAACGATGATATCTGTAGATATTGCACATCCAGGAATCTTTTCTTCAATCTTATGAAACAGCGTTTTATATTGTTCGATAGAGTAACGTCTGCCCATTAGCTTTAATACATCACTGTCACCGCTTTGCACTGGCAGATGGATAAATGGCATGATATTGTCATATTGAGCAATGACATCGACCATTTCATCACTGAAATCCCATGGATGACTTGTTGTAAAACGAATACGTTCTATACCAATTTTCGCAGTTTCTTCCAACAGTTTCGCAAATCCGCCTTCAATATGTAGATCTTTTCCATATGAATTTACATTTTGACCAAGCAATGTTACTTCTTTGAATCCTTCTTGTTTTAATGTGCGGATTTCATCCAATACATCCTCCATAGTACGGGAACGTTCTTTTCCTCTGGTATATGGCACAATACAATAGGTACAGAATTTATCACATCCATACATGATATTTACCCATGCTTTATGTTTGCCAAAGCGTCTGACAGGAAGATTTTCAATAACATCGCCTTCCTTGCTTAACACTTCCACACTACGTTTTCCATTCATCATGACCTGATATAATAATTCAGGCAGACGATGGATATTATGTGTTCCAAAAATCAAATCAACATGACGATATTTTTCCAATAGTGTCTCTACGATTTCTTCTTCCTGCGCCATACAGCCGCATAATCCAAATACAATATCTGGTTTTTCTCTTTTTAAACGTTTTAAAGAGCCTAATTCCCCCAGCACTTTATCTTCAGCGTTTTTTCTTATCGCACAGGTATTTAACAGGATAAAATCAGCATCCTCTGGATTATCACATGGTGTAAATGCCATTTCTTCCAGAATGCCTGCCAATGTTTCAGAATCACGTTCATTCGCCTGACATCCATAGGTACGCAAATAATATTTTTTACCCTGTCCAAGCATTTTGATTTGTTCAGGAATCTGAAACAGATTTTTTTCTATGTGTGCTTCTGCATTTGTTCTTTTTTGTGCTTCCTTTAAATCTGGAAGTGCCCAACCTGGCTGTTTTTTCATAATGATTACAACTCCTTTTTTTCTATGATGTATATTTTTAAAGAATACCTTAAAAAAACCAAGCGTTTGCTTGGTTTACTGAGAGATTGCTTCAACTGGGCATGCGCTTACACATGAACCGCAGTCAATACAAGTTCCTTCATCGCATACAGATTTGCCGTCACCATTCATTGATAAAGCGCCAACTGGACAAACCCCTACACAAGCACCGCAACCGATGCAAGCATCTTCATTTACATTAACTGGCATTCTTTATTCCTCCTTTACAACCGTTTCTATTATAGCGGAAAAACGCTCATAACGCAACATTTTTATGTTATTTCGCAACATTGATATGCTTACATTGTAAAAAAGAAAGGGAACACAAGGTTCCCTTAATTCTCATCTGGTCGAATTTGAATTCGTTCTATCGCAATTGCCTGATTTGTTTTATCATCAAAGCTAACAAGTGCCCCACAAAATATTGCTGGACCTTGCGCTATTGTAAATCGTGTTTTCTCATTTGTCATGAAGCGTGTCAATATCTCATCCACATCTCTACCTAACACGCTGGTATATGCGCCACACATTCCCAAGTCGGTAATAGCAGCAGTTCCACCTATGATACGCTCATCGGCTGTCTGTACATGTGTATGTGTCCCTACAACTGCCCCGATACGTCCGGCAAAGTTATACGCAAAAGCAATTTTTTCACTAGTTGCCTCCGCATGCAGATCCACAAGATAAATATCCGCATCAATATCCTGCAATACATCTTCCATACAATAGAAAGGAGAATCTACAACATCGTTCATCCATATCTCTCCGCATAGATTTGTAATCGCAACTTTTTTATTTAAAACATTCACGACAATAGTACTTTCTCCGTAATCACATGGCTCCATATTGGCTGGACGTACCATTCGATCAGCATCTTCAATAAAAGTATAGATATCATTCTTGGAAAATGTATGATTTCCCATTGTGATGACATCTACGCCATAACTTAACAGCTGATGATAAATCTTACGGGTAATGCCCTTTCCATGTGCGGAGTTTTCACCATTGGCAACCACCAGGTCCACTTGAAAGCGTTCCTTTAATTCGGGCAGCAGATTTTTTACAACCTCTCTGCCACTGGCACCAACAATATCTCCAATAAATAAAACATTCATACTATTTTGCTAATTCACATGATCTAGTTTCACGAATGACAGTAACCTTGATTTGACCAGGGTATGTCAATTCAGCTTCGATCTTGTCTTTGATATCACGAGCTAATTTGTGGCAGGCAATATCATCCATTTTTTCTGGAATTGCCATGACACGTACTTCTCTACCAGCCTGAATTGCATAACTGGATTCCACACCATCAAATGATTTTGTGATCTTTTCCAGTTCTTCCAGACGGTTGATGTAGTTCTGTAAAGATTCATAACGTGCACCTGGACGGGCTGCACTTAATGTATCCGCTGCAATAACCAGATTACTGATTAAGAATTCTGGTTCCACTTCCCCATGGTGTGACTGGATTGCATTTAATACAACTTCTTTTTCACCATGCTTCTTACAGAATTTATAGCCAAGTTCAATATGACTTCCCTCAACTTCAAAATCCATTGCTTTACCGATATCATGTAACAGACCTGCACGCTTTGCCAATTGTTGGTTTAAGCCAAGTTCTGCGGCCATCATACCACTTAAGTGTGCAACTTCCATACTGTGCTGTAATGCATTTTGTCCATAAGAATAACGATATTTTAAACGTCCGATCATCTTCACGATTTCACGATCAATTTTACCAATACCAAGTTTGAATACTGTATCTTCACCAGTTTTCATAATATTAGTATCCATTTCACGTTTGATCTTATTGACAACTTCTTCAATACGTCCTGGTTGAATTCTTCCATCTTTAATCAAATGCTCTAATGCAAGTCTTGCAACTTCACGACGGATTGGATCAAAACAGCTGACGGTAATTGTTTCCGGTGTATCATCAATAATCAAGTCAACACCAGTCGCCTGTTCAATTGCCTTGATATTACGTCCTTCACGTCCGATAATTCTACCTTTCATTTCTTCACTTGGTAGTGCAACAACAGAAACAGTTCGTTCAATTGCTTCATCGTTGCTTAAGCGTTGAATGCTTAATGCCACAATATTTCTAGCTTTTTCATCTGCTGTCGCCTTTGCTTCTTCTTCTTTTTCTTTAATGTAAGATACTAATTCTTTTTCCATGCGTTTTTCAGTGATTGCGAATAATTCTTCTTTCGCTTCTGCAGTGGTCATCGCTGCTACACGTTCTAACTCCTGTACCTGTACATCAATCTTTGCCTGTAATTCTTTATCTTTTTTATCTAGCATTGCCATTTTATCAGCTAATTGCGCATTTTTCACATCAATTTGTTTTTCTTTACTTGTTAATGTTTCATCACGGAAATTCAGGTTATCTTCTCTGCGTAACAGTTTGTTTTCCATATCTGTTACTTCCTGTTTTCTCTCTTTGATTTCTTTTTCTGCTGCAATCTTTAATTCATGTGCTTGTGTACGACCATCTAATACTGCTTGTTTTACCATAGAATCAGCTTTTGATTCTGCTTCCTTAAGCATTAGATTAGCCTTTTGCTGATCTTTATTTAAACCCGCTTTTGAAATTACGATCATTACAATAATTCCTAAAGCAAGACCTGTCAACCCAGATAAAAAGATGATTACGCCATTATTCATAGCATATCTCCTCCATTCATCTTGTGTTTATTTTAGGAAGTAAGTTTCTTCCTGTATTCTATTGTACCTAAAAAATAGAAATTTCACAACAGAAAAGTGTAACATTTCCCAAACAAAATGCTAAAAGCTAAAGCGTTTCCATAATTTTTATCGCAAAAGGAAAAGAAGAAGCTGGGATTTACCCTTGTGCTTCTTCTTTCTTTTCTTCTTTTTTCTCTGTTTTTTTCTTTGCTGTTTCTTCTTCCGCAGGTTTAGGATTCATCTTTTCTTTCAAGATGCCTTCTACTTCCTTCATAAAATCAGGATGTTCTTTTAAATAGTTTTTCGCAGCTTCCTTACCCTGTCCGATTTTTTCTCCATTATAAGAGAACCAAGCACCGCTTTTAGCGATGATATCATAATCTACACAGTAATCTAGCAGCTCTGCCACATAAGAAATTCCTTCTCCATACATAATTTCAATGGCGGCTGTCTTAAAAGGTGGCGCCACTTTATTCTTTACAACTTTTACATTTACTTTATTACCAATGATTTCTGTACCATTTTTAATTGCTTCACTTCTTCTGATATCCAAACGTACAGAAGAATAGAATTTTAATGCTCTTCCTCCAGGCGTTGTTTCTGGATTACCAAACATGATACCTACTTTTTCACGCAACTGATTGATGAAGATTGCAGTACATTCACTACGATTCATGACGCCGCTTAATTTACGCATTGCCTTTGACATTAAACGAGCCTGTAAACCTACCTGTGAATCTCCCATTTCCCCATCTAATTCTGCCTGTGGTACAAGCGCTGCTACAGAGTCTACAACAACTAAATCAATCGCACCACTTTTAATCAACATTTCTGTGATATCTAGTGCCTGTTCTCCACTATCTGGCTGAGAAAGAATCAAATCATCAATATCTACACCTAAATTTTTTGCGTAAATAGGATCAATTGCATTTTCTGCATCAATAAATGCAGCACGTCCACCCTTTTTCTGTACCTCCGCAATGGCATGTAAAGCAAGGGTTGTTTTACCACTTGATTCAGGACCATAAATTTCAATGATTCTGCCTTTTGGATATCCGCCGATTCCAAGTGCCTCATCAATTTTCAATGAGCCACTGCTAATGGCATCCACTTCTACTGCTGCTCGATCCCCCAAGCGCATAATGCTACCTTTTCCATATGCTTTTTCAATTGTTTTGATAGCTTCACTTAGTGCCGCATCATTTTTCTGTGCTGCTTTTTCTGCACTTGCACTTTTCTTTTTTTCATCCATAAGTTCTACCGTTGTCATCCTTTCTAAAGTGTTTATTATGATAAGCGTTCGCAAAGCTTTTGGCACATGAAACGCACCGCTTCTTCACGAACTTTATTTCGTTCTTCCTGAATTTGAAGCTGATAAGCAATTACATCATCATGATAAGCAATTGCACAATATACTTCTCCTGCCGGCTTGCCCTCCATTGCTGATGGACCAGCATTACCAGTAAAAGAAACACATATATCCACATCTAATAGCTGCTGGGCTTTTTTTGCCATTTCTATTGCACATTCTTTACTGATGACCCCATAGGTATCAACGATATTTTTATCTACATGTACAACATCCGTTTTTATACAGGTTGCATAAGTCACTACGCCACCCTTCAAAACCGCACTTGCCCCAGAAACAGAAGCAAGGCTTGCGCAAAACAAGCCTGCCGTAAAGCTTTCACAGCTTCCTATTGTTAAATTTTTTGCTTTCAATAATGCAATCAGTTCCTGCATTTACATCGTCTCCATTATGATATCTTTTAATTCCATGAAATACTTGATTCCACTAATCACAGAAGCAATCATTGCTCCCCATACCAGAATATCCGCAACAGGCAGTTCAAAGAACGCAAATGGGATATTATGTAGTAACAGGAAAATAATCGCAAACATCTGTAAAACGGTTTTTACTTTACCCGGCCATCCAGCAGCCACAACAACACCTGACTTGCTGGCGTTCATACGAAGTCCATCTACAATTGTATCTCTCCAGATCATGACAATAACGGGAATCACACTGACAACACCCTGCACTGCAAATAGCACAAACATCGTGTTTACCAGCAATTTATCCGCAATTGGGTCAATGAATTTTCCAAAAGATGTCACAAGATTATTCTTTCTGGCAATATTTCCATCCAGAAAATCTGTGAATGAAGCAATGGCAAATAATACTAAGACCACAAGATCCATAGGTGCCACACTGACACTTACTCCCTGAAACTCCCAAACCAGCGTGCCCATATCATAAGGCAGCAGATATAAAACAGCGATTACCGGTACCAGTATGATACGAAACATAGATAATTTATTAGGCAGATTCATACGCATTACCCAAACGTGATTTCCAGAGTATAAGAACCTCCAGAATACATCACAGATTCATCAATTTTTAATGACTTATCATTCACTTTTACACCAATATTGTAAATGTGTCCAAAGTATAGTTGTACTTTTGTACCCTTCTTGGCAGTCACTTTCGCATCAACTGGTTTTTCAGCATGATCTTTTGAATAATAAATAATTCCTGCAGGATCACTTAAAACATTTGATTTACCATCTTCTACAACCGTTACACTATAAGCTGTATCACATCCGATAAATAAAGTGCCGATCGTTATTTCATCGCCTTCTTTATAATCTGTGATGGTATAGTGGGTTGCGTCATTTTTAGTAATCGTCAGTTCTTTTTTCTCTTCTTCTTTTGGCTTTTCATCTTCTTTTGGATATGTATTCGTTGCACCTTCACTTGGTACATCTGCCACTGGCGGTTTTACATCCGGAGAATCATCTTTCTTACTAGAATTTAGATAAATGACAAATGCCGCCATCAGAATGATTGCAACAACTGCTGCTACAGCAATCAAAGATACTAAAGAAAAATCAGGTTTTTTCATTTTTTTCTTATTTTTCTTTCTCACTGTATGCGCATGATGCAATACTTTTTTTCCATCTTCTTCAGTTTTTGAAACTTTGCTTAATTCTGTTTTAGAAATGCGTTTTTCCATTTCCTCATGTTCCATCGTCATGGTATTGGTAAATGCCATTGTATAGTCATCTACACATTCACGAAGATCATCTTTTACATCTTCAAAATCAATTCCTACTGCTTCACAATAGGATTTCACAAAAAAGCGAAGGTATGAAAGATCATTCTTAAAAAATGAAATATCTCCTTCTTCCAGCGCTTTAATATGCTTTGTAGTTAATCTGGTTTTCTCACTGATTTCTTCAATGGTCAACCCCAGCTCTAATCTTTTTTCTTTCAATAATTTACCGATGTTTTCCATAGAGCACCTCTTATTCTGTATTACTATGACCTGATTTGCTAATCTCTATTATTGTAGCATTCATTTTTTGATATGTAAATCTTATATCCTTAAATTTCCATTAATTTTCGTAAGAAAAAAAGCTGTCTTCTGACAGCTTTTACCAGTTCATTTCATAAGCCATGTTCTGTAGCCTTTTTCAAGGTGACAGTCATTTATCTACATGATTGCTCATGTTCCCCAATGGTTTCATTTCACCAAAGAAGGATTCCCCTACCAAATTTGGGTTTCTCGCTTGCGGGGTTTACCCGTTCCATCTTTAAGATTTCTCTTAAAGCTCGTCTCTGTGGCACTTTTAAAGAAGTTATGCCATAGCATGAAGCCTTAGGCATCCTTCAGCCGTCAGTTTAACACTGCCTGGATTTATTTTTTCATCCAGCACAAACACTACGATCATCGCAGATCGTGCGAGCATGGACTTTCCTCTAGCCATAATGGCCAGCGACTGTCGTCATGAACTGTTTTTACTTTACTGCTTTTTAAACACTGCGTTTTCCAAGCGAGTCAGACGTTTTAGAATATCCACATTGCTGCCGGCAATTGCTGAAGCATCCTCCGCCAGATCCTGTTTTCCTTCTAATTCAATAATTTTAGCTTTTAATGTATTGATCTGTTTCTCATACTCCTGAAGTTTATCCCCTAAAGTAGAGATCATTTCATCATATTCCTGATAATCTGCAATGACCAGATCCAGAAATTCATCAACTTCTACAGAAGAGTATCCCTTAAAGTCCACATTGAACTGTTTATCAAGTACTTCCTGTACAGTCAAATTAAATCTTTTTTCCATCTGTCTCACCTTCCACTTAAATAGTTTCTCAAAAAAGATGACAAATTGCAAGTGAAATTTTAGATTTCTGCATTTCTTTTCATCTTTGCCAAGTGGTTTTTCCCAATTCTTACAGGATTCTTAAAATCACATGAATTTCGTTTAACTATGGAAATTAAAAGTGAAATTGTATATAATAAGAAATGGTGATAGTATTGATAGGATATCCAAATAGAAAACAAATGGAACAGCCGGTACAAAAAAGCGATAATCATATGGGACGTGGGATGAATCTTGAAAAAGATCTCAATGATTCCAATACGTACTATGAACATGTTGATCGTGCCCTGATTCATAAAAAGCCGACACCGATTCAGGTGGTAAAAGTGGAGTATCCTGCACGAAGTGCCGCCAGGATCTGTGAAGCGTATTATAAAACGCCAAGTACAACAGATTACAATGGCATCTATCGCGGGAAACCGATCGATTTTGAGGCAAAAGAAACAAAGTCAAAAACGTCTTTCCCATTTAAAAGTATACATAAGCATCAGATAGAGCATCTGCGCAAGGTTCTCTATCATAAGGGAATTGGATTTTTTATTATCCGTTTCACATCTTATGGGCAAACATTCCTGATTGATGCGGGAATCATCATCAGAATGTGGGATGAAGGGAAAAAATCAATCACTTATCAAGATGTTCAGCAATGTGGCTCTTTAATCAAAGAAAGTCTAACACCAAGACTTCGCTATCTGGACAATGTTGATGCAATATACTTCAAAGAGGAGGAATCATATGGAAAAGAATCCTGATAACAAACAGAAAACTGTTAAAAAGAAAAAACCCAGAAGAAGCATACTTGATCGTGTGATCATTGTTTTTCTGGCGCTGGTATTAATTGGCGGTGTAAGTGTATTTGGTGTATTTGCTAAAATTGTATCTGAAGTAGAAACCAAAGATCTTCCATCAAAAATTGTAAGCAAGGAACCATCAGAAATATATGGGGTAAGAAATGGCAAACAAGTATTAATGAATGAAATTGGTGGAGAAAGTCGTGAAGTTATTACCTATGAACAGATTCCACAGGTCACAATCGATGCTTTTTTGGCGATTGAGGACAGCCGTTTCTATTCACACAATGGTTTTGACCTTCCACGTTTCATCAGTAGTGCCATGAACAACCTGAAAAATAAAGATTTATCTCAGGGTGGTTCTACATTAACGATGCAGACAATTGATAACTATATTATCAAGCCAAAAGAGGAAGAAGATAAGAAGAATGGTGTAACTTACAGCAGTCTGGATAAAATCGTCAGTAAGATCAAAGAAATCTATCTGAGTATGGCATTAGATAATGATGTAAGTAAAGAGTATATCATCACTGCTTATCTAAATCAGATCAACTTTGGTCAGCATGCACGTGGTATTCAAAAGGGAGCTCAATATTACTTTGGCAAAAATGTAGAAGAGTTAAATCTAAGTGAAAGTGCATTCTTAGCCGGTGTCATCAATGCGCCAAATGCCTTTAACCCTTATAACGGTGTTGTGGGTAATGTCAATTATTATAAAGCCGCAACCAACAGACGTAATGAAACATTGGATATGATGGTCAATCATGGCTATATCACAAAAGAAGAAGCAGCTTTAGCTAAGTCCACGAAACTGGCATTCCAGTTAGCAGGTGGCAGCTCATCATCTGATGATTCTTCTTTCAACGCCATTACCAATCAAGTCGCAAAAGAAGTACAGAAATTAACTGGACAAGATCCTTATACCACACCGATGAAGATTTATACTTCTATTGATTTAGATGCACAGGAACAGGCAACAAAGCTTTGTTCTGGTGAAGGATTAACCTTATTAGACAACAAGTATTATCAGTTTGGTTTCACAATGATGAACAACCAGACAGGTGAAATCGTTGCAATCGGACCTGGTTTAAATGTAGATTATGCAAGCGGCAACTGGAAAGATATGTCTATTGAACCAAGACAGCCTGGTTCCAGTATCAAGCCGGTATTAGATTATGCATTGACATTTGATAAATTAGGCTGGTCTACAGCTCACACATTAAAAGATGAAGCAGTGGATATGGGTGGTTATAATCTAGTAAATGCTGATGGTAAATACCATGGAGAAGTTTCTATGGAACAGGCAATCACAGAATCATTTAACCCACCAGCAATTAAATCTTTACAAGCAATCATCGGAAAAATTGGTGTAGATGGTGTTGTAGAATATATGAATAAAGCTGGATTTAACAATATAACCACAGAAAATTTTAATACACAATTTGGTATAGGTAGTTCAGAAATGGAAGCTTCCCCTACGCAAATGGCTGCGGCTTATGCCTCATTTGCGAATGGTGGATATTATATAGAGCCACATATGGTCACAAAAGTAGAATTCAAAGATGGCAGTAAAATCCTTGATCCTAAATATGAAAAGACTTCTATCATGTCACCACAGGCAGCTTATATGATGAGTGATCTGTTAAATAAAGCGGTAAGTGGAAAATACAGTGTACAGGGTGCATTCCTTCGAGATCTGTTAGATTCTTCTTATACTGCATATGGTAAAACAGGTACAACAAACTGGGGTGAAAACAGTTATGGTATAGAACCTATGGCTATCAAAGATAACTGGATGATTGGCTATACAAGCAATTATGTATGTGCGACATGGACAGGCTTTGATGGAGGTGCTGAAACAGGAACCACTTATATTAGCTATGAAGATTTATTAGCAACAAGAACACCTGGAAAGATTTGTAGTACGATGTTAAAAACTGTATCAAGAGGCGCTGGTCCAATACAAAGACCAAGTGGCTTATCCGATATCACTGTTATGAAAGGTATGTATCCTTACAAGCTTGCGCCAAAAGGTGCAAAAGATGCAATCTCTGGATTGATCAAATCTGAATATGCGAAGAATTTAGAAAATGCTACCATTACTCCACCATCTAATCTTGTGAACTTTGTTGTTACAAAAGCAAATGCTGCAGGAACAGATATCGACTTCACATTCGGTGCTTATCCTGGTGATAAGAACAGTGATATGATTAAGATGTATGGTGACATTGTTTATAAAGTTGTGATTACAGTTGATGGCAGTGTAACAAAACAGGAAACTTACACATCGACAACTGGTAGAATATCTGGTGCTATTCCTGAAGGAAAAACTGGAAAAGTTTGTGGCTTCTATCAGTACAAGAATTCTGATGATGCGAAAGCAAAATCAAATGAGAAGTGTGTAGAAATCTCAGCAACTGCTGCCGTTAGCAAAGATTCATTAAATTCATTATATCAAAGTGCATCTGCCCTGAATAATACAGAATATACTCCAGAAAGCTGGCTGGCACTTGATTCCGCAAGACAGGCTGCAAAAATTGTCATGGATAACACAAGTGCTACTCAAGCAGAAGTTGATCAGGCATTAAACAACCTGCAGAATGCAGTAAATGGATTGGTAAAAAATACACCGGAAGCACCAACACCACCTGCAGACAATCAAGGTGAAACACCTGCTCCGTAAGGATTAAAAAATTTGGGAAACGCAATTTCGCGCTTCCCTTTTTCTTTGTGAAAAAAAAGAGTAAATCAAGATTTTACCTTTAATTTACTCTTATATGCTTCTAGCTTGTCTTTCTTACAGAATGATTGAAAAGGACAGCTCTCACATTTAGGATTTCTGGCAGTACAATGATATCTTCCAAAAAAGATAAATAAATGATGTGCACGATTCCAGCGTTCTCTTTTGATTTTTCGTTTTAACTTTTCTTCAACTTTTTCTACACTGTCTTGTGGCTTGGCAAGTCCTAAACGTTTGCTAATCCGCTCTACATGGGTATCCACGGCAATGCTAGGGATATCAAAGCAGACACTGCGTACAACATTGGCTGTCTTACGACCAACACCTGCAAGACTTGTCAGTTCTTTCATCGTTTCTGGTACCACACCATCAAAGTTCTCTACCAGCGCTCTGCTTAATTCTTTGATAGAATGTGCTTTATTACGATACAATCCAATTCTTCTAATCTTATTTTCTACATCTTTAATATCTGCATCTGCTAATGCCTGCGGTGTAGGAAATGCTTCAAATAAACCCGGAGTTATTTTGTTTACGGATGCATCGGTAGTCTGTGCAGACAATACCACCGCAATCAATAATTCAAAAGCATTTTTATGAATCAATTCGCATTCTGCATTTGGAAACATTTCTTCTAAAATATCTAAAATTTCATCCGTTGTCATTATCGTTTCCCTTCCTCGTATTCTTCTGGTGTTAAGCCTCGCTTCTTCCACTCAATCAAAATACGCTCGATATAATCAAAGCTTTTCTTATCATAGGTAAGCGCTTCACGTAATGCATAAATAATCATTTTCTGATGATATGTATTTGTCCATTCTGCCAGTCGCTGCATTTCCATTTGGGATAATGGTCTGCCAAATTCTGTTTCATATTGATCAAACAAGGAAGTATCCATAGCGATTGGCTTTTCTTGTTCACCTTCAAAAATCCCATCGATTTCAAAAATGATTCTTCCATCTCTTAGTTCCAGATTCAAAAAACCTTTTGCGCTAAGTCTTGATAAAATATCATCAATTTCATCATCACTTTTTTTCAGTTTTTTTGCTAATACCTGATGCGATACACTAATTTGATATTCATTCATAAAATCAATCAGCAACAATACGAGGGTTTCTTCTGCACTTACACTTAATTCATCTAAATGATCCAATATCCAGTTTCTCCGGTTGATAAATTTTTCTTTATACCACTTTGTATTCATGACTTCACATCCTTATCCAGATAATATACCACCTTTAAGGTATCATAATCTAATAAAACTTCACAGTTATTTGCTTCTATTACATATACTGGCTGATCATAACCATATCCAAGCGTTACTTTTACATCTTTCCAGCCATATAGTTTTTGTGCTTCTTGCGCAGCCTTATCTTTTTGTAAAGTAGCTTTTTCTTTGGTAACGATTGGCTTACCTTCTTCGTTAAACCAAACGATATTATCCTCATCTTCTCCAATATAAATGATATAGTGGAATACATGACGCTGTATATTTTCAATTTTCTCATAGTTTTTTTGTATATTTTGTATTTGTTTTTCAACTTTCGCATCATATTTGGCAGATGGACCAGTAATAAATAATGCGATTTCTATAAAAATCACTGCCAGTAATATGATTACCAGCAAAGTGGTAAATGCTATTGATTTTCCATTAAATTTCATGAAAAGAACTCCTTTCACATATGGTATTATTATACACAATTTTTCGCTTTTTGTCTTTATATCCACCGCAATTCAGGATATAAAAAAATGCGAATTATAATCTTCGCATTAGTTCTTGTGTAAACATTGCACTTCGCTCACTTGCATGTTTTACATATTCTTGAAAATCCATATGAGAATCAGGTTTACATGCGACATCTGATAATGATCTTAAGATTACAAATGGTACCTGATAATGTGCGCTAACCTGCGCAATAGCGCCAGCTTCCATTTCTGCACACATAGCATCTGGAAATTTATCGCATAAATTCTTTGTCGCTTCCCCCGCTATAAATTGATCTCCACTTGCCACAAGGCCTTTGTGTACTGTCACAGCTAAGCCTCTTAACGCTGCTTCACAAATTGCTAAAAGTTTTGGATCAGCATCATAGTATAGACCAATTCCTGCTTCTCCATCAATGGGACTGGTATCAAAATCATGTTGAACAACACGTTCACTTAAAACTGCATCTAAAATGTTTTCATTTTCTTTTAAGCCACCAGCAGTCCCGATATTAACAATCTGCTCTACTGGGTAATGCTCCAGTAAAATCGTTGTGGACATCGCTGCATTGCCTTTTCCAACACCGCTTTTCATGACCACAACATCTTTATTTTCTAATGTTCCTTCATAAAATTCAATGCCTTGTATTTTTTTAGCTTCTGCATTCATTTTTGATACGATTGCGGAAACTTCTGAATCCATAGCCGCAATGACTGCAATCATAATGACTCCTTCCTACAGATAAAAAACTGTTTCTCACCTTCACAGATTCCTTCTTCTGTAAAATCCGTATAAATTTCTACCTGAAAGCCTGTTTTCTCTAAACGTGTCTTGATATCCAATGGATCATATACTCTTTGGATATGCTGTTCCAATGTAACTCTGCCTTCTTCATCGTAAAAAGCAAAATTTTGATAGATTCGATCTTCTACTGCATAAATTGTCCACTGATATTCATGTGACATGATTTTGCCTGCTTCATTGTATTCTTCTTCAAATTCATCTAAACGATCCATGGAGTGCATATCCATAATGAAAACACCATGCTCACGCAGATGTTCATAGACCTTTGTAAACATATGATCTACCTGTTCATCACTTAACAGATAATTAAAGCTGTCACACAAGCAAAGAATACCATCATAGGTATGTTCATCTTCAAATTCACTCATGTCCATTACAGACCAGCTGATTGCTTCACTTCCCGGTTTTGACTTTGCGGCATTGATCATATCCTGACTCAAATCACTAGCAGATACATGATAGCCTTCTTTAGAAAGTGCAATTGTGATTTCACCACTTCCACATGCCAGCTCCATAATATCGCCTTTTGGCATATGTGCTTTGATTAGATCCACCCATGCAGCTGTTGCTTCATCGTCCTTGACCAATGCATCATAATACTTGGCAAGTACCTGATACATCATAAAGAAAAGTCCTCACAAGGTAAATCCGCATATAATTTTTCCAATTGGAAATGATCACGTTCTTCATCTAAGAACACATGTACGATCACACTATGTAAATCTACTAAGACCCAGCGGCTGTCCTTATCCCCTTCCATGCTTCTTACAGGGAAATTATGTTCTTTCATACGATCCACAATATTACTTGCGATGGCATAGACCTGACGCAGATTGCTTGCTTCGGTAATAATGACATGATCAATAAATGGATTCAAAGAACTGAATTCATAAATGATGGTACGTTCTCCTTTTTTTTCATCGATTGCTTTTCTTAATACTTCTAACATTTCGCTCATTTAGGCAATACTCCCTTCTTTCTTCAGATATTCCTGCTGTTGTTGTTTCACAACTTCATAGCCTTTTTTTAAATTCTGTTTACTAATTTTGATTTCTTTTGAAGAATCATATCCACGAGAAGGATCCAATTTATCCGCAATAAACAAAATCCTTTCATAATCGTTGATATTTCTTCCTTTGACATGATGATAAATACTGTGAATTACATCTTTATCCGTTACATACAATGTGTGTTTTGCATAATATGCGCCAATATATCCATGCCAGATAGCACTTGCTTCATCTAAAAACTGTGGCAAATGATACTTCATCCAAATACGCTGTTGATCAACTGGCATTTGTTTACACACATCATGAATCAAGCCAGCCATATAGGCTTTCTTTTCATCTAATCCATGTGCCCTTGCCAATTCCACGCATAAATCTGCGACAGATAAAGAGTGCCGATATCGCTTTTCACTCATGTGTGCTGCTGTAATCAAGTCAAAATACAACCCATGCTTTGCCATGTATATACGTGCACTCTTACAAAGCTGATATAGTTTTTTTCCTTCACGTATCTGTGAAGAGGATACATCGATTAAAGGCATCGTCACCCGATGAAAACGTTCATCTAATTCCATATCTTTTTCTCTTGAGAATACATAAAAGTCGATTTCTTTCAATAATTGTTCATGATCCTTCCATGCAGAAAACTGTTTTGCCTGATCATCTCCAATCAGCCAGCAGAATTCATCGTTAGGATAACGTCGTTTTAATTCTTTTACTGTATCAATCGTATAAGATTTTTCACTTCGCTCGCCTTCCAAGGTACAAAGCTTCATATGACGATATGGTCGTATGGCACATCTGACCATCTGACAGCGATCATAAAAAGATACACTTTGATGATCCTTTAATGGGGCGTCTTTTGCCGGCATGAACCAAACTTGATCAATTCGCATTTTTTTCAACGCCATTTTCGCAATCTGAATATGTCCTTTATGAATGGGATCAAAGCTTCCGCCTAACACCGCAATTCTCATAAGACTACATCCCCAGTTTATTTTTCTTACTTCTACGATATAAAGTGAATGTACGGCCAATTACCTGTACTACTTCACTATGTGTTGCAGCACTTAATTCGATAGCTGCCTCATTTGCACTTAACGCACAGGTTTTTAATAAATTGATTTTTACTAATTCGTGTGCTTCTAATGAATCACCAATGGTTTTTACCATATTTTCTGATATTGCATCTTTACCAATCTGAAACAATGCTTTTTTTGTCTGTGCAATTCCTCTTAATTCGCTTTTTTGTTTTCCTGTTAACATTAAATCATCGCCTTTCTAAATGTTACACTGCTTTGCGCAGGTACAAATACTTTTATATGTTCTACATGTCCACTGATACAAAACCATCCAAGTCCATGAATTACTACATCCGTTTTTTCATGAATGTCATGTAATTCAAAAGTTTTCATTTCTGTATAGTTGTCACACATCGCCGGAGATAATAATTCCCCGATATGCTCACTCCATAACTGATTTGCTTTAGCCTGTTTACTACGATGAATCTTTAATCGTTCAGAAAAGTAACAAACACAGCTTACCTGTTCACAACCTATCAAATCTAAACGAACCAGTCCACCAATGGATAATGTCTGATCTTCATACAACTGATAATTTCTTGCCTTTAATGGTTTTAACGGAATCACTGTTTTCAACAAGTCATCATCCACATGGGTTAAAATACTATCCATACGTGTAATACCCGGTGTATCATACAAAGTATATCCATCCATTTCAATTTCATTAAAATCAAGTGTGGTACCAGGATGACGAGAAGTTGTTAACTCCTGATTATCGCAGATTGCATTTAATAATGTACTCTTGCCGGCATTTGCCATTCCCATAACCACAACATCTCTGCCATGACGATATTGATCGATTGCATATTCTACTTCTTCTACAGAAGCGTTATCTTCACGTTTTGCATGCTTTGCTAAATCACCACAAATAACAATTCCCTGTACAATAATGCCGTTTTCTTTCAATCGGGATAAGATAAACTGCCCTAATTTTTCATTACCAACAGTTTCTGGCAGCAAGTCGCGTTTTGTCGCCACCATGATAATATCTTTCCCTAACAAGTGACGATTTAATCCAGATATCAAATTTGCCTCAAAATCAAACAGATCCACAACCCAAACAATCAAAGCATCTTTTTGCGCAATTTGTGCCAGCACCTGATCACCATCAACGCCCTGCTTCATACTGATGGTCACATCATCATAATGACGGATACGAAAACAACGCTGACAATAATCCGCATCTGCTTTCGGTGTATATCCAATACTGTTTTTATCTGTTGTCTGTAATGTAACACCACAGCCCTTACATTTTTTACTCATGATAGACTCCTTTCGTCAATCGCTTTGTTTTCTTCAATAATTTAAATACCATATTTTCAAACTTACGATTGATTTTTGTACATGCCAGATCACGTTCCACAACTGGTGCAGTCAAGATGGTATGCAAGCCTACAAAGTTAGCACCCAAAATATCTGTCATCAGCTGATCGCCAAGAACTGCGACATGTTTTTTATTTATTTTATAATCCTTCAGCATCTTCCAATAAGTTTTAGGAAGTGGTTTTAACGCAAAAGGATAATAGGGAATATCTAATCCTTTCGCAAATGTTGCGACACGCTCTTCTACATTATTGGAAATAAATACAATTTGTATGCCTGCTTCTTTTATCGCTGTAAGAAAATCCAATACATCCTGATCAGGTACTGCAATATCATGCGCCACAAGGGTATTGTCTATATCACACACCAAAAGCTCAATACCATGTTCCTTTAGATATGCAGGACGTAATGCATTGAATCGATGTATATAATAATTGGGGGTAAATAATCCTAACATAGGTCCAACTCCTTTAAAAACATCAGTATTAGTTTATCATATTTTTCTAATAATGAATAGCAGAAAACCAAAAGCTTTTTATAATTATTTACAGTACAAACGGTGGATATTTCACCCTCTTGCATTTATCCTGTAAATGTAAAAGAAGGATATCTTATTCACAGGTGTTTTGATTTTGAAATAGATAAAGAATTCCATTAAAAAAAACAGTTATACAGAAACCATTCCTTCTGTATAACTGACTTTTTACTTTATTTTTTCTAATTCACTTGATTTAATTCGTTCGATATGAATCGCAAGATAACCAATTTCTACTTCACTTAATTCCTTTTTTAATGCTTTTGATAAATCTTTACAAATTTTTTCTGCGGTCTGATACGCATACGGAAATTTTTCAGCCACAAAATCACTTAAATCTACCTGTAGCTTTTCACCTGTCTGTAAGCGCCATAACAGAAATTTCATATGATTCATCAATCGGATATAAGACATAGAATTTACATCAATACGGATATGGAAATCTTTTTCTACCTGTTCAATGCTTTCTTTGATGATGATGGCAGCCTGCATGGATTCTGGCACTTTTTCTGAACACGCTGCTGAATGAACATGCAATGTAATATAGCCGATTTCATCTTCATTGATCTCAAAACCGCACTTTTGCTTAATGATATCTTTGCCTTTTAAAGCAACCTCATATTCATCATTGAACAGTAAGCGGATTTCATTTGCGAATGGATTTGAAATCACCATGTTTGATTTGATACGTTCATAGGAAAAGGCAATATGATCAGCTAATGGCAACAATATATTGGTATCCACCTTTTCAAACACCTTTTGTGCCTCATGAATGATAGCGGCAGCTGCTTCAATGAACACAGGATCCACACTTTCAATAATTTCCATGGCATCGCCCTTTTCTGTTTTCTTTGAAAAGCGAAAGACATCCATCCAGTCTTCATATTGAAAGGATTCATTCGGTTTGCGATGAAAACCAATCCCTTTACCCACAAAGATGATCTGTTCCTGATGCTCATCACATACCAGTACACTATTATTATTTAGAACTCTTTGTATCTGATACATATGACACTTCCTTCCCTACCTTACGTATTTATTGTAACACGGTTTAACGAATTTCCAAAAACTTTTCGCCTGTTTTTTTGTTGCCAAGTACTTTTTCTATCGTTTTTCCATCCGCAAGTGAAGTTACTACGATCATCATCGCTTCACTAGGCGCATGCTCCTTGATATAGGCTAAATCCGCATGCCATAATGCATCACCAGCTTTGATTTGATCGCCTTCTTTTACACACACTGTAAAACCTTCTCCATTCAAGTTTACTGTATCGATACCAAAGTGCAATAACAGCTCGCTACCATCTTTTAATTTTAAACCCATAGCATGTTTGGTTGGAAATACCATAGCGATAGTGGCATCACATGGCGCATAGATATCCCCGCTTTCTGGAATAACCATCACACCATCTCCCATCATCTTTTGAGAAAACACCGCATCACTGGCTTCGATAATATCTTTTACTTCACCTTGACAGATTGCCTGTAGTTCAATTGTTTTTTTACCTCTGTTAAATAATCCCATATCTTTATCCTCCTAATACTTCAGTATTCAATAATGCATCATGCCCGATACAGATTATAAATTTTCTTTGACGAATGCTTTCCATGATTGTATACACGATATCCATAGGAATCAAGAATACAATGAATGAAAACTTTAATACACATTCACGCAGGAAGCTTTGAAACCATGTACGTTTTTGTCCGTTTGTATTTACGACACGTAAATGAAACAGCATTTTCCCAATCGTTTGCCCATTTTGTTTGGTTGGGATATAAATGAATAGAAACAATATACTTAAAACTGCACACAACAGCATATAATTACCTTTGACTGCCATTTGTGGATCTAGTTGAAATACCTGATAGGAAAACAGAAAGATGTTTAATACAACCGCAGTGATCAATAAATCTACTGCATAAGCGCACATGCGTTTCAAATATAGCTTCATACGTGATTCCTCCTATAATTTTGATAAATAATCTTCTAAGTCTGATTTAATCACAGTAACTCTTGGCCCATAAATGACCTGGATACCATTGCCTTTTTTAATGACACCGGCAGCACCGCTTGCTTTTAAGACATCTTCTTTTACAAGGTCAGGATTTTTTACAGTTGTACGTAAACGGGTAGCACAGCAATCTACATCAGAGATGTTGTCTTTTCCACCCAAGCCATCACAGATCATAGCAGAAACACTGTTTTCATCTGCTTTTCCTGATGTAGTAGATGTTTCTTTTCTCGCATTTACATCTGCACGAGTATATAGTTTTGTTTCTTCATTGTCATCTTCTCTGCCAGGTGTTTTTAAATTCATCTTTTTGATAACGAAAGTGAACAGGAAGTAATATACGATAAAGTAAACAATACCAACGATTACGATCCAGATCCAGTTTGTCTTATCATTACCCTGCAGGATACCAAATAAGAACATATCGATCAAGCCACCAGAAAATGTCATACCAACACCTACCTGGAAAATATGCATTAACATATAGGCAAGTCCTGCTAATACACAGTGCATGATATACAGAAGTGGTGCGACGAATAAGAAGGTGAATTCTAATGGCTCTGTAATACCTGTCAACATACTTGTTAAGGCAGCGGAAATCAATAAACCACCAACCACATTTCTTTTTTCAGGTTTTGCACAACGATACATTGCAAGAGCAGCACCTGGAAGTCCAAAGATCATTAATGGGAATTTACCAGACATGAAGCGAGTAGCTTCTACTGAGAATTTAACTGTATTAGGATCAGCTAATTGAGCAAAGAAGATATTTTGTGCACCTTCGATTGTTTTGCCAGCAACCATCATTGTACCACCAACACCTGTCTGCCAGAATGGAAGATAGAATACATGATGCAAACCAAATGGAATCAATGCACGTTCCATAACACCATAGATGAAGGTTCCAAAGTAACCTGAACCTCGTACAACATCACCGATTGCATAAATGCCTTCCTGAATGAATGGCCAGATATAGAACATGGCGATACCTACAAACAAATATACAACTGCTGTGATGATTGGCACAAAACGTGTACCGCCAAAGAAGCTTAATACCTGAGGCAGTTTGATTTTATAGAATTTATTGTGTAATGCAGCAACACCCAGACCAACGATGATACCACCAAAGACACCCATCTGTAAGGATGTAATACCTACAACCTGTGTAACAGAACCATTAGGCATTGTTGCGGCAGCACCAGTGATATCTAACATAGCACCAATGGCTGTATGCATAATGAAGAAGCCGATTGCACCAGCAAGTGCTGCTACTTCTTTTTCTTTCTTTGCCATACCGATGGCAACACCCATTGCGAAGATGATTGGAAGATTCGCAAATACGATATCTCCGGCTTTACTCATAACTGTCAAAATTGCATATAAGAAGGTACCAGGACCTAAGATGGATTCTAAATGATACGCAGAAATCATAGTTGCATTTGTAAAGGAACCACCGATTCCCAAGAATAAACCAGCAACTGGAAGAATTGCGATTGGAAGCATGAAGCTTCTACCTACACGTTGCAGAACACCGAAAATTTTATCTTTCATAACTTTTTTCTCCTTTTATTTTATCAAGTAAAACTGACGGGTGCCCTGTTGAACGCGCGCAATCCAACAAAAAAGGCACTAACTTCTCCACATATACAAATATCCTTTGTATCATGCTTTAATCGTTAATGCCTGCTTTACCAGTAACACACGTTCCGTTCAATTTTTACATTCTCAGTTTATCACTGTAAGCGGTTGCTGTCAATACATTTTTTAATTTTTTTATTTGTTTATCTTTGATTTTGCTTCATCTGTACCTTCAATTTCTTTAAGATACGTTTTTCTAAACGGGAGATATATGATTGTGATATGCCAAGTCTTTGAGCGATATCTTTTTGCGTCAGTTCTTCATGCTCAATACCATAACGCATTTGTAGAATCATACGTTCTCGCTCCTTTAAGGTGCTCATGGCGGCAATCAGTTCCCGCTTATTTTCATTCTTTTCAAATTCCTTTGTGACTAGATCATCATCGGTACCCAGAATATCACTCAACAATAGTTCATTGCCATCATAATCCACATTCAAAGGTTCATCAAAACTAACTTCCACTTTCCTTCTGCTTTTTTTACGTAAAAACATCAAGATCTCATTTTCAATACATCGGGAGGCATATGTGACCAGTTTAATGTTTTTATCTCGTTTAAAAGTGTTGACTGCCTTGATTAGTCCAATCGAACCAATACTGATCAGATCTTCCATAAAAATCGGATTGGTTTCATAGCGTTTTGCTATGTAAACAACAAGTCTTAGATTATGCTCAATCAATGTGTTTCTTGCTTCCTCATCTCCATCTTCCAATGCAATCAATGCGGCTGTTTCTTCTTCCTTGCTTAAAGGCTTGGGTAATACATCACTTCCCTGGATGTAAAATACATCCATTGCTGTTTCTTTTCCAAACAGCAGTTTCCATAACTTCCATAGTCTTTTCATGTTCATCACCCCAACGTCATCACGTTCATGTTTAAGAGTACCTCACAATCAAAAGGTAAATGCAATGTTTTCGCAAAGCTGACATATACTGGCTGTGTACCAGCTCCTTCCATGTAAAGCTGTGCTTTCATACACTGCATCATGCCTGTTTTCTGTATGGTATCCATTACTACCAATTCTATGTTTTTTTCATCAAAATATGACGCATATTTCGCATCCAGAAAAACAACCGGCAAATCTTTATGACGAAGCAAGTTGCCACTGTCCAGATACCCTTTGATATACAGTTTCTTTTCGGCGAAGGATAATGTCGCAGGATATACATAATTGCCCTGTGCCAGCAAGGTATGCCATTTTCTTTTCAGCATAAAAAAGAGGAATGCATAAAGCAGCCACACCATCCACATATGTTCATCAATTGGTAGATAATACATGCCATTATGAAAGCTTCCATGATACCATGCAAATACGCTGAAAAACAGAAGAACGCGAATAGCATATGCCATAAAATAAACCTTTCTGCGACTTTTAAATATCTGAAGAAAGCACAACCACTCCCATATAATCAAACATATCCATGCGTTATCAAAAAACAGACATCCATGGATTGCTGTGATGGCACTATAGAACAGTATCTGTTTTTTATTGATCATCTTCATACAGCTGAAGCAAGCAAGCTTCACCGATAAATAGATGGTAAGAAAACAAAAAAGAAAACTGACTTCTATATATCCTTCCATACCCTTCATCCTTTCCTATTGCATTATAAGCGATAGCAGGATGGCAAGTTGTCGAAAAAAAGGAAACATTTGCGTTTCCCTTTACAATAATTTTTCAAATTCTGATATTGGCATTGGTTTATAGAAATAAAATCCCTGTGCAATACGACAATGTACATCATATAACAGCTGTAGCTGATCCTTTGTTTCTACACCTTCTGCCACACTGTCAATACCTAACAGATTGATCATATCCATAATACCTTCAACAATCAGTTTACTCTTTTCTCTTGTCTGTTCATTACTGCGTAAGAATACCTGATCCAATTTGATGATATCGATTGGCATTTCCTTCAACATATTCAAAGAAGAATAGCCACTGCCAAAGTCATCCATGGATATCAAAAAGCCAAAGGATTTTAATTCCTTAATTAACGCTATCAGACGTTCACTGTTATCTAACATCGTACTTTCTGTAATCTCTAATTCCAGATATTTCGCTTCAATGCCATGTTTTTGTGTCATGTCATATATTCGCTGGGCAAATCCTTCCTGGAAAATATATGTTTTAGAAAGATTGACAGATACACTGATTGGCGCATATTTTCCTCGCCATGAGGACATATAGGTCAATACCGTATCAATGACATACATATCCAGAATTTCCAAAAATCCGTTCTTTTCAAAAATCGGTATAAATTCTCCCGGAGAAATCAATCCATTTTGAGGATCTTTCCAGCGCACAAGAGCTTCCGCAGCAACCACTTTATTTGTTTCAATATCTACCTTTGGCTGGAAATATACAACGAATTCTCCATGATCCATCGCACTTTGCATACGACTTTCGATTTGTTTTTTTCTTACGATATCCTGATACATTTCTTCACTATAGAATGAAATAAATGCTTTAGGGTCATTTTTCTTATTGTTTTTCGCATAAATGGCTTTATCCAGACATTTCATCAAATCATAATCATACATATGCATCTGATAAACACCAAACTGCATGGCAAATTTGCTGCCAGGATGATGCCTTGTATAGTCATTTTGTATTTCCGCATAAATCTTAGATATTCGCTTGGTGATTTCTTCTTCCTCATGTTCCTGTAGCAATGCGACAAATCGATCTTCACTGATACGTGCCGCATGCTCTCCGAAGCGTAAATGCAGATTGACCGCATACATGATTGTAATTAACAAATCATCCCCAAAAGCATAGCCATAGATTTTATTAAACATCTTGAATTCACATATATCAAATTCCACGATACTGAAGATATCACGTTTTGGTGATGTTTCCAACAATAACGATACATCTGTTTTAAATTTATTAAAATTCTCATGACCAGTCAATGGATCATTATAAAGTGCTGCCTCCATCTGACGCTGAGAACGACGACGGAAATGATAGAACACCACAAAGAATATTACCGCAACCAGAATGATGATAAACCATGTGAGGAAGGCAATTTTTGAAAAAGAAGTAATTCTTGCGGTCACAACAGAAGCCGGTACAACTGTCAATACAAACCAGCCATTATAATCAATACCTTCAAAAGATAAGTAACAATCTTCTCCCTTCGCATCGATAAACTTAATAAATCCACTGTCATTATCATCGTCAAAATATTTCGTTTTACCTGAATAACACAAATCTTTCATTGTATCAATTCCATCAAAACCATCATAATCATCACATCGTAAAATAATTTTACCTGTTGTATCACTTAAAATAGAATGCCCTTCTCCACCAAAGCTGGTAATCAGAATATCCTGTGAAAAATCTTCCACTGTTTTAACATAGAAAAAAACTGCCTTGACTTCTCCATTACGCATCACTGGTGTTGCATATGCATTGATTTTATCTCCAGCACCTATTTTATCTGTAATTACTTCCGAAACATTGCTTTCACCTTTTAAAGCTTTCTGAAAATATTCACGTTGGGAAATATTTAAATGTTCATCATCCGTGGTATAGCAATCACCCGTTACATCCGCAATACCAATACGCTTTAAATGATTTTTTTCAGCCAGGTATTTCATCTTTTCAACAATTTCTTGTGGCTTATTAAGATCTTCATAAATGACAACTTCAGATAAAGAATCTACCATTTGCAGATTATCTTTGATACGATTTTCTATAGTGGCAGCATTCTTCTGACTAACTTCATTCATACTGATCATGGTTTCTTCACCAATTTGTGCATTCAAATAGTCCATATAAAAATAAGCCATTGTTCCAATGATAAATACCGTAAGCAATGCCACGATAAAGTAAGGATACATTACTTTCTTCTCTTTCATGACCTCGACCCCTTATATCTTCTTCTATTATACACCATTTTCCATAATATAACCGCTTTCAAAAAAAATTTTTTTATAATCTTTTTCACGATATTCTATCATTTTACCGAAAACTGCTTTTCACAATGGCAAGTTGTGCATAAGCCCTATATTTACAACCCCATAACATGTATGGCAAACTATATAAGACATCTGAATATTGTTTATTCATTTGTCATTCCTCCGTGATAGAATTTTTGCAGTTGGTAGCCGCAAAAAAACTTCATTGCGGAGTTTTTTATTAATGCTCATATAAAACCTTTTTCTGTACTCAAAGGTGTTATTTACGTGCGCCACAACTGCATTCATAATGAGCTGGGTCGTCAACAACTTTTATAGCTTTCTGGCGAGTTTTGGTTTCAGTTGAGTAACCTGTTAGGATGTTATCACCTTTCAGAGTGTAATTACAACCACATACGGTTAAACAATGATATGCTACATCAGTTGCATTATCAAAGTGTTCATGACAATTGTTACATTCAAACCATTCTACATACTCATAAATTGGTACTTGTTCCTCACATGTTTCAGTCACATATTCTGTATGACTTTTTTCTGGTACATAAATGCTGAAATCATGTTGATGAACTGGTTTTACTGGTTCTGTAGGTTTAGTAGATTCGCTAGGTTTACTGTTATTAGAGCTGGAGTTTCCAGAATTGTTATCCGTATTCGGCTTAGAACCTCCATTGTTATTGTTGTTATCGCTATTTCCATTAGTGTTCTGTGAGTTGGAAGTATTGGAATTGTTCTTATTAGAAGCAACTTCTTTCTTTGAGTCGGCATCGTTATCTTTAGATTTTTTCTTAATCTCATCACCAGAAGTAATGACCTGATTTCCTTTATCTGCTTCTTTCTGTGCTTTTTCTTTAGAAATTACTTCGACTGTCTTTATTACAGTCTTTTTGTCGATTGTGGTGTCAATAGGAATGATATTATATGTAAGATCATATTTCCCCTCTTTTGTGAGGTCAACCTTACTGGCATCAACAGTAACGTCTTTTATGACCTTCTTGTCAAATGTGAAATCCTTAAGGAAGTTTATATTCTTGGCACCCACTTCGATTGTCCAATCTTTGATACCTTTTACGTAAGTGTCTAGATCTTTTGTAGTTTCTTTTCCCTTGCTTTTATTCGCTTCTTGTTTAGTTGATTCTATTTTTGGATCATTGTGGTCACTATTTGATTGCACAGCAAAATAGATACCACCAATCAATAATAAAATAATGATGATTACTACAGGTATAACAATTTTCTTGTTCTTTGTAATATACTCTTTAATCTTTTCCATATGTGCAAAATTCCCCTTTTCTTAATACCTTTTTCTTTATCATCTAGTTTATACATTCATAGGTAAAACTCTTTTAAAATAGTAAATTCGTTATAATGTGTATGAACAACAATATGGTATTTACTTACGTGCGCCACAACTGCATTCGTAGTGAGCTGGGTCGTCAACGACTTTGGTAGATGTCGGACGTGTTTTTGTAACAGTGTCGTAACCGTCTTGAACGGTGTCTTTCTTAAATGCGTAGCCACAACCACAAACATCTTCGCAATGTGTTGCAACTTTTGTTTCATCATCAAAATGTTCATGGCAGACATTGCATTCGTACCAATAAATTTTAATATATTTTGGAACTTGTTCCTCATATGTTTCTTCGCCATATTCGATATGACTTTTTTCTGGTACGAAGATGCTGAAGTTATGCTGATGAACAGGAGGTTCTGGTGCAGGCTTAGTCGGTTTGACAGGTTTACTATTATTAGAGCTGGAGTTTCCAGAATTGTTATCCGTATTCGGCTTAGAACCTCCATTGTTGTTATTACTAGTACTATTTTTATCAGTATTATGTGAGTCGGAAGTATTTGCAGTATTGGAATTATTCTGATTAGAAGATACTTCCTTCTTTGAGTCGGTACCATCTTCTTTGGAGTTCTTCTTAATTTCATTATTAGAAGTAATGACTTGATTTCCTTTATCTGCTTCTTTCTGGGCTTTTTCTTTAGAAATTACTTCGACTGTCTTTGTTACAGTCTTTTTGTCGATTGTGGTGTCAATAGGAATGATATTGTATATAAGATCATATTTTCCCTCTTTTGTGAGGTCAACCTTACTGGCATCAACAGTAACGTCTTTTATGACCTTCTTGTCAAATGTGAAATCCTTAAGGAAGTCTACGTTCTTGGCACCCACTTCGATTGTCCAGTCTGTTATACCTTTTACGTAAGTGTCTAGGTCTTTTGTAGTTTCTTTTTCCTTGCTTTTATTCGTTTCTTGTTTAGTTGATTCTATTTTTGGATCACTGTTGCCATTAATTGATTGCAAAGCAAAATAGATACCGCCAATCAATAATAAAATAATGATGATTACTACAGGTATAACAATTCTCTTGTTCTTTGTGATATACTCTTTAATCTTTTCCATATGTGTAAAATTCCCCTTTTTTCCTTGTAAATATTATACAGTATTTATTCAATACCTATTATACCGATTTTTATCATATTATCCAAGAACCTTTATGATTGAAAAGCCTAAAATAATCCATCATTTGAAACATGAGAAGCAGTTTAACACCTCAATACTTATTCTTCTTTCCATTAAAAAAGAAGGACGATTTGTCCTTCTTCCAGTTCTTAGTTTGTGAAATTGTCAAAGTAACCCTGAACAAGTACGATTGGTGTACCTTTATCACCTGAACCACTTGTTAAGTCACATAAAGAACCAATCAGGTCAGTCAATCTTCTTGGTGTTGTACCCTGAGATGCCATATCCCCTTTCAGATTGCCATCTTTTTCTTTGATTTTTGCTTCAATGGCATTCTGTAGTTCTTCACCACTTAAATCTTTGAAATCATTGTCTGCAAGATATTTCAGTTTCAATTCATTTGGTGTTCCTTCTAAACCATCTGTATAAGCAGGTGATACGCATGGATCAGCAAGTTCCCAGATCTTTCCAACAGGATCTTTAAACGCACCATCACCATACACCATGACTTCTACATCTTTGCCACAACGTTCTTTTAATTTTTTCTGGATATCAAATACTAAATCACGGCATTCTCTTGGGAACAGTTTTACAGTATCTTCTGTAGATTTATTAGAACCTAACAGACCATATGCACTGTTATAGCCATTGCCATTGATAGAAGTTGTCAGGATATCATCCAGACCACATACTCTTTCTGCACCATTTTCTTTTAGGATACGTTTTGTTCTAGCTCTTGTATGAATATCACAAGTCAATACGTTCTTTGTATAATTTAAGATCGTTTTTGCGCTGTTCGCAAAGATTACCTCTACATCACAGCCTTCTTCTTTGATCAGATTCTGATAATATTCCACGTAATCGACACCAGTGAATTCATGTTTGTTTTCTCCAAACAGTTCACGATATTTTTCAAGTGATAATACATCACTATATGGATTGACACCTGCTTCATCTAATGCATCTACACTGATTAGATGATTTCCTACCTCATCACTAGGATAGCTCAACATCAATACAATTTTCTTTGCTCCCTTAGCAATTCCTCTTAAACAAATTGCAAAACGGTTTCTACTCAAGATTGGAAAAATCACACCAATGGTTTCTCCACCCAGCTTAGCTTTCACATCTTCTGCGATTGCATCCACACTGGCATAATTTCCCTGGCTACGGGCAACGATAGATTCTGTAATCGCAACTACATCTTTATCACGCATTTCAAATCCTTCTGATTCAGCGGCTTCCAATACACTGTCAACGACGATAGAAGCTAAATCATCACCTTCTCGAATGATCGGGCAGCGTACCCCACGAGAAATTGTTCCAACTTTTCTTTCCATGTTTTTCAAACACCTTTCTTAAATAAAACGTTTACACGCAGACTTATTATAGCGTAATTTATGGAAAAAGAAAAGAAAAAAGTCATGAAACAAACATGACTTTTTTACATTTTTCAGAAAAATCCAAAACGGCTTTTCGGTTTTGGCATAAATACAAATTCCACATCCACATGATAGGAATCTAAATCCACAATAGCATAAGATGGTCCACGGCCATCACGACTTCTCCATAATGAACCCGGATTGATGAGTCGTACACCATTTACCTCATCATCTGCGGCAATATGTGTATGCCCGTAAAACACGATATCACAATCTAAGCTTTTTGCTTTTTCTGCCATCTGTTCCAATCTGTGTGTATACATAAAATGATGAGAATGGGTGATATAGATTCCATGTCCTGCGATATGCAATGTTTGTTCCTCTGGATAATCGTAATAGATATCATTATTTCCACGTACTGTGATAAATTGTGGATAGCATTCTGGATATGTTTCTATATCCCCGCAATGAACGAATGCATCCGCATCTGGATATGTTTCTAATACCTTATCTAACGCTTCATCTTTTCCATGACTGTCACTAACAAGTATAATTTTCATTTTGATCACCTACTGTAGTAAGTATACCAAAAATCCATGAAAGAATAAATAATTATTTCAAAACATTACTTCATTATATGAAATATCTTGCAGGGAAACTGTTTTTGCTTCATCTTGTAAAGAAACGACCACATCATCAACCAGCACCTGTACATGTTCTACACTTGGAAGGCTTAATAAAGATAAGGTGAGTGAGTCGTAAACATCCTGCTTTACGGTTTTATCTGCGCCTAAGATATGTTCATCCAAAGATACCTTTAATGTTCCTTTCTCAAAGCTCATGGACTCCATTTTGATACTGTCTTTTACCATTGGCTGTGTCAGGGTACTGGATACTGATACATCTTCTATGATTTCATTGACTTTGGATTCTAAAGAAGAGCGTGTGGATGGATAACGTTTGCTTTTTGGTACCATATAGGTATTTCCCTGTACCTTCTTGGTATAATAGACTGTCATTTCATCACTTGTATGCAAAGCAGACGTGGATGTTTCAAAATGATTGATGCCAATGCTGCGATTTAATATCTCTGGAATCGGTGTAGAGCCATTTGGCATTGCTGTTAATGTTTCCCCATTCATCATTAACTTGACACGTTCTACATCATGAAACTGCGTTAATCCCCATGTCAAGGATTCTAATATACGTAATTCATTTTCTTTTGTATAATTTTTTAAACTGTCATCAAAGTCTACTGCGATGATCCCATTATTGATTTGAAAGCTGTCCATATGCACTTCTTTCGTGAATAATGGAGAAAAACCTTTCAGGCTTTGTTTCCCACTCATATAGCCAAGCATGATATTGACCTGATCCTCTTCACTCATTTCCTCATCCACAGGAATACTGATAGGAATCAGGGTTTTATCATGATCCATCATATAAATCTGCATGTGATTACCTGTTGTTTCACTTTGAATGACAGGTGTTGTTGCCTCTTCTGTTGGAAAGAAACGGATGGATGCATATGCCGCAATGGCAATCATCCCGAATAAGAATGCAAATTGTTTTTTAAAGCGCTGCATACCTTCACCTCTGTCTTAAGTTTATGAAGGCTGATACATAAAAAGAACGTGCACCCTTTGCGAATGCACGTAATTCTATTTTTCAAATACACTGAAATCTATTTCTTCCATCGCTTTATCTTCATCATGCATAAGCTTTGCTGCCTGTTTTCCAACATAGCGAAGGGTATATGGCTGATACGCTTTTTTCGTCACATCTTCTTTATGTTTTGGATATCGTATCACAAAACCATATTTATATGCGTTTTCTTTCAACCAGACGGCCTGTTCACGATCTTCTTCTTTTTTCTTTTCTTCACTGTCACCTTTGTTATCATTAGGTTTCAGGGTAATCGTATAGCCAAGCTGGTATTCGCTTTGTCCAGGATGATCCCAATACATCGTAAAATCTTTTGGAAATTCTTTTTGTTTGCTCTCATACAGTGATATTTGATCTTCATAAGATAAATAGCCGGTTGTAATGACCATATCTCCATAGTTTTTACGATTGATTTCTTTTGCTGCCTTCATCAATTCTTCCAAAGGTTTGACGACTTCTTTTTGAATCATGATATCATTAGCATTATCCACGATAGAATCATGTGGCAGGGTGGTAATTGTCACTAAGTTTTTTGGTTCATATGTATATATCGTTTTGGATGTATTTAAAATCGTATACATACTACTTGGATTTGCGATAAGCTTTGCATGTTCTCCATAGGTATATCCTTCATCATAAAAACGTGTTAAAACATTATAAGAATAATATGTCAAAAGGTTTTGTAATTCGCCATATTCCATATGTTCTTTATACTTATTGATGAAGTTTACGATATATGACTTTTCTTCTTTTCTGGTACTCATAGCTTTGGTATACCATAGTGTATTTTCTAATGTAAACCCTTCTTCTTCAATAAAAGGAAGAAACTCATCCGGTTCTATCTTTTGAGCAACTAGATAATTGATTTGTTCTGTATCCAGATGCTCTAAGACGATGTCACGTTGTTTTTGTGTAAGTTCATAAGGGTATCTTGCTAGTTCATCATAGTGCTGGTTCATCGCATAAAAACAACCACCAAATAAAGCAATCAAAACTATGATAAACAACATTCGTTTGATTTTCATCATAAACACCTCGCATTAGTCATTATACCATAAAGTAGGAATAAAAAGTCAATAGTACAAAATTCGTAAGAATCTATAATAGAAAGAGCAGGCTCTTTCATGTATGTATACGTCCAAAACAGATATGCAGGTACAGCTGATCATTTTTTTCATATAAATGGCTGTTTAATATCGGCGCATGAAATATGATGGGTTCTTTCATCCATGTATGTGGTATCATCAGCATCTGAAACAAATGGATGCCTCTCCAGATAAAGCCAGAACCGATCACATGTTTTAATCCATAGGCAGAATGAGTCCTGATACAATCTTCCATATGCTTCATTTCCTGTGGACTCATCTTTGGCAGATACGCCTTTGCGTAGCCTTTGATGCGCTGTGATAATTCATACTGCTTTTGACATCGGCATTGTTCTTTACAAATGGTTTCATACATCTGCATGGTTTTGTTCATTTCGGTTTTCAGATAACGAAACTGCGCCGGTGTCGTTTTTAATACATACGTCACTTCTAAGTTCTTTTTCATAGACAATTACCTCCTACTTATTTATATACGTAAAAAAGGTACAAAAATCCTAAAAAAACTTCTGAAAATTTCTTTCAGAAGCTTTTTTGTCTATAATTTCAGTTCATCGAGCTTGATCAATTCCACGACTGCCTGTGCTCTGCCCTTAACTCCAAGCTTTAACATCACGTTGGATATATGGTTTCGCACCGTTTTATCAGAGATATGCATTTTCTCTGCGATTTCGGCGGTACTATAATTG
Organism: Absiella sp. AM29-15; assembly: GCF_003434225.1. Classification (NCBI taxonomy): domain Bacteria; kingdom Bacillati; phylum Bacillota; class Erysipelotrichia; order Erysipelotrichales; family Erysipelotrichaceae; genus Amedibacterium; species Absiella sp. AM29-15. Next base: position 12,090 of record NZ_QVFL01000020.1, on the reverse strand, counting down.
TCAATCAGAAGATCGAAGACTTCTTTCTCGCGTTTCGTCAATATTTTCTGCGTAGTATTTACCCCCTATACAATATCCTACCTATCTTTATGTTATGCTTCATTTCCATTTTGGTCTGTGTTATGTAGAACATTATATAAGGTTATGGCTGTCTTTTCAGGAATCACCTGGGCGATTTCCTCAACACTGGCCTCTTTCAGACGTTTTAAAGATTTGAAATGTTTCCAGATCTCTTTTTTGCGTACTTCTCCAATTCCCTCCACTTCATCTAAAATGGACTTGGTCATGGCTTTATTACGGACACGACGATGATAACTGATCGCAAAACGGTGCACTTCATCCTGCATCTGTGTCAACAAGAAAAATAAAGAGGAATCTCGTGGCACTGGAATGATTTTTCCATTGCGATCCATTAGATTGCTTGTACGATGGTTATCATCCTTTACCAAGCCACACAAGGTCAATGGGATATCTAATGCATCCAGAATTTCTTTTGCGGCTTCAATCTGTAAATAGCCACCATCCACAATCAATAAATCAGGAAATCTTCCACGTTCCTTCAATAAGCGGAAATACCGTCGGTAAACGACTTCTTTCATGGAATCCAGATCGGATACATATTCTCCTAGTTTATATAATCGATAATCTTTCTTGCTGGCTTCCCCATCCACAAATACAACCATGCCGCTGACATTAAAAGAACCGGATATGTGAGAGTTATCGAAGATTTCGATACGGTGGATTTCTTTTTGTAGAAGGTTGGATAATTGTGCCATCGCTTCTTCTTTACGACTTTCTTTACGTTCTACCAGTTCAAATTTTTGTTCATGGGCATTTTTCGCATTGGCTAGTACCATTTCTACCAGTTTTAATTTATCCCCGCGTACCGGCTGTAAAATCTTAGTATCCAGGATTTCCTCCAGCTGGGTAATATCATATTCTTTTGGTATTAAAATCTCCTGTGGCAATGGATTTGCGCTATAATACTGGGCAACAAAGGACACAAAAGCATCCTCTTCCCGTTCATATAATGGTTCAATGGACAAGGTACGCTCTAACAGCTTTCCACCACGTACAAAGAAGCCTTGAATCGAGATATAGCCCTTGTCTACATAATAGCCAAATACATCCCTGTCCTTACGATCTTTAAAGTCAATCTGTTGTTTGGCTGTGACATGATGAATCGCATGGATCAAATCAAGTTTCTCCTGTGCTTTCTCAAACAACAGGTTTTCGCTTGCTTCCTCCATTTCTTTCTGTAACGTATCTAAAATATCCCTTACATCACCTTTTAAAAACTTACGAATATTTGCGGCCATATCCTGATATGTTTTGGGATCAATCTCATTTACACAGGGCGCAAGGCATTGTCCCATATGAAAATACAGACATTCTTTTTTTGGCAGACGTTTGCATTTGCGTAAAGGATACAGCTGGTTTAACAGCTTTACTGTTTCCCAAGCTGCCCCAGAATCAGGAAATGGTCCAAAGTATTCTGCCTTTTTATCTTTGGTATTGCGTACCACCTTAAGCACCGGTGCTTTTTCTTTTGTGAGCTTCAGATAGGGATAGGTCTTATCATCCATAAACATGATGTTATAGGGAGGTGTATGCTTTTTAATCAGATTGATTTCCAATAAAAGCGCTTCTTTTTCACTGCCTGTAACGATATATTCAAAATCATCAATATTAGAAACCAGACGAGTTGTCTTAAAATCATGTGCGCCCACAAAATACTGACGCACACGATTCTTTAGTTTTTTGGCTTTTCCGACATAGATGATATCTCCATCTTTATTTTTCATCAGATAACAGCCGGGAAGTGCTGGCAGAATTGCCAGTTTATCCTGTATTTTTGCCATATTGGCCATATGTGATCACCTACTTCTTCTGCTTTAAGGTCACAACGGTTGCGCCAAGGCCGCCTTCACCTTGTCCACCCATGACAAAGCTTTCCACTCTTGCATTATGTTTTAGATAATCATGTACGCCGGCACGTAGTTTCCCAGTCCCCATGCCATGAATGATACGTACACGATAAACTTTCGCAAGGCATGCATTATCCAAATATTTATCAATAATGGGAATTGCTTCCGCAACACGCATACCGATAACATTGACTTCCATGGAAAAAGATTTCACACCACTTTTACTGTAGCCTTTACTTTTCTTTTTCTTCTCTACCTGTTTTACTGCCTTGGATATATCATGTATGGTCGTATTCATTTTCATTCCATTGGTCATGACACATACTTTTTCTTTATTGATGGAGATGATATCTCCATAGTAATTCAGTTTATCAATTTTCACATAATCACCGATTGCGAATGTTTCTTCCTTCTTTTCAATGACTTCTTCTTCCTCTTCATCAAGTGAACGTAATGCGCCTTTTAATTCATTGATTTCATGTGGTTTTGCGTCTGTTTTCATTTCCTTCAACAGATCAATGATATCATCTGCTTCTTTTAAACGTTCTTCAAGACGGCTTTCTGCCTTTTCCTTGATTTCATCTAAAATTTTCTGTTTTTCATTCTGCAGTTTTGTTTTTTCATCCTGCAGCTGTTTTTGAAGCTTTCGTACATCTTCCAGTTTTTCTTCCAGCTGCTGTTTTAATTCGTGATTTTCCATCAAAGAAGCTTCCAGCTGTTCCATCGCTTCTTCCCCTCTAGTCTTAGACGCTTCCTTGCGTTTGCGTGCTTCTTGCAGGATGGCATCTTTTAAGCCATAACGTTTTGCGATTTCAAAAGCATTGGATGTTCCAGAGATTCCCTGAATGTAATGATACGTTGGACGAAGATGCTCCATATCAAATTCCACACTGGACAATAATACATCCTCATGATCTGCGCCATATGTTTTAAGTGCGGAATAATGTGTTGTCGCAATGACCATCGCATGTTTCTGACGTAAATCATCTAATATCGCAACTGCCAGTGGTTCTCCCTCTTTTGGATCTGTCCCACTGCCTAATTCATCTAATAATACAAGTGATTTTGGTCCTGCATGATCAACGATATATGCCATTTTAGAAATATGGGAAGAGAACGTGGATAAAGATTCTTGAATAGATTGATCATCTCCAATATCCACAAAGATACCATCAAACATTGGAAATATCGCTTCCTGGGCAGCGACTGGAAAACCTGCCATACTCATGGCCGCAAACAAACCGATCGTTTTTAAAGTTACCGTTTTCCCACCCGTATTACTTCCAGTAATCAACAGACTGTGATAAGGTGGTGTGATTTCATATGTATTCGCAACAACATGATGTGGATCAATCAAGGGATGACGTGCAGATTTAAGATATAATCGCTCTGTTTTTTCTTCAATACTTGCGATACATCCATCAAACTGTTTACACCACTGTCCCTTCGCAAAGATACTGTCTAACAGACCATATGTATCTAGATTGCCTAACAATTCATGACCAATCAATGCCACTTCAGCGCTTAACATTGCCAAAATCTTTTCAATCTCTTCTTTTTCTTTACTGATCAGACTCTGTAGTTTATTATTCAGATTTACCAAAGAACGTGGTTCAATATATGCGGTCTGTCCACTGGCACTTTCCCCATGCAGCATACCCTCTACACTGTTTTTTTCACTGATTTTCACTAACACACATGTACGCCCATTACGCATGGTCGTAATTGTATCCATTAACTTATTTGCATTGCGTGAGATAAACTGCTGGACACTAACGGATATTTCCTGTGTACATGTATGCATCGCTTTTCGGATATGTTTTAGTTCACTGCTGGCATTATCATAGATTTCATAATTTACATTGATACATGCTTCAATCTTGCTTGCACATTTCATATGATCACTTAAAGAATCTACCAGCTCCTGTATGTATGGTGTTTCAATTTCACTGCTTTTCATATATTTACGCATACTCTCGGATGCACGAATTCCTTCTGCTATCTGACGCAGCTCCTGAGGTCGAATCGTGATTCCCTTCATCGCATCCTCTACACTCAAGGATACATCATGTATACCGCCAAAAGGCATATTTCCATAACGTACGACTAAATCGTACGCTTCCTTCGCTCTTCTTAATTCACGATTGATCCACAATAAATCATAATTGGGATATGCTTCTCTTATTTTTTGTTTACCAAGGGAAAAGGAACAGTGATGTACAAACTGTTCTTTTACCTCGTCTAATTGTAATGCTTCCTGTTTATCTTTCATCATCTTTCACTATTCAGGCTCGCCATGATTGCGTTTACCTGTTCCTCCTTTAAATTCTGTGAAACAAGCCAGTCATGAATATTTTCAACTTCCTGTTTCGTTAATGTTTCTTTTTCATTGATCAAATCGAATACAGCGGATATCTGCTGCAGTGGTTCTTTCGCATAAAACATCAGGGTATTCATCATTGGTTCACTATATTTTAAAAGACTGCCTTCTACATATGTATTGCCTTGGGATATGAAAGGAAGTCGTAAAATCAATGTTGCCACAAACATCAAAACAACTGCCTGTATCGCACCCAGACACAAACCTGCTACCTTATTGATTGCGGATACCACGGGGATATCAGAGATGGCTTTTATTAGTGGCTTTAAAAATAAAATCACGATATTTAAAATCACAAATAACACCACAAAGATGAATAACCGATTGATATTATCATATATAAATGAGCTGATCAAATCATTTTCTATGGGCAGCTGACTCTTTGGATATAAAGACAGCATACGAGAAATCGGTGCGGATATCCACCATGAAAAAATGCCAACAACCACAAATCCTACAATACTGATGAGTTTCATCAAAAACCCCTGTTTATATCCGCTAAATAACAATAATGCGAAAACTATGACCACAACAAGATCGATCATCAACCATGTATTTTGTTCAATATTCATATCTAACACCTACTTTTGCTTTCTTATTCTACCACATTTTCTATACGAAATATATGCGGGATGCCTGTTTTTATGATAAAATAACAAGCACGAGGAGGTATTTTATGAGTACAAAAACAGTCGTTTTATCAAAAAAAGAAATCATGGATTTAAAAGCCCGCTATCCTATGGCACAGGAGCGTAAAACACCTCCCTATGCAATCTATCAGATCAAATTAAGTGATTGTGTCATTACTGCTTATGAATCAGGAAAAGTTGTTTTTCAAGGAGATGGCGCCGATTATCATGCGGACAGTTATGCCATCATTGAAAAGAAAAAAACCACAAAAGAAAAAGGCAGTTTTCGTGAGCAGCTGTATCCCCAATGTGGAAGTGATGAAGTTGGTACCGGAGATTACTTTGGACCAGTTGTTGTTTGCGCAAGCTATGTATCCAAAGAAGATGTCGCATGGCTTCGAGAACTAGGCATTCAAGATTCTAAAGCCGTGGACGATACCAAAATACGTGAGCTGGGGCCAAAGCTGATGGAACGCCTGCCACACAGTTTATTAATATTAAACAATGCGAAATATAACCGTATTCATGATACAGATAATATGGTTGCGATTAAATGCAAGCTACATAATCAGGCTTTTGTACATCTAAAAAACAAAGTAGAAAACTGGCCGAATTTTGTGATTATCGATCAATTCGTACAAGGAAAAAGTTATTATCGTTATCTGAAAGAAGAACCACAGGTCATTCGTGATATCCATTTTGAAACAAAAGCAGAAAACAAATATCTGGCAGTCGCAAGTGGATCCATCATTGCCCGCTATGCCTTTCTGTTATCCTTTGACGCGATGGAAAAACAATATGATTTCCATTTCTTAAAAGGCGCAAGTAATAAAGTAGATCAAAATATCCGTGATTTTGTGAAACGCTTTGGAAAAGATGAGTTATATAAGGTCGCAAAGCTTCACTTTGCAAATACTAAGAAAGCTTTGGGGTAATAGGATACACCTTACGAAGCAATATTTAAAAATTCGATGAAAAAAAGCGTATGTATAATTTTACGCTTTTTTATTGGTCTTTTTTATGAATAGACAATTCCATTTGATATGGCAGTTGTTCCAGCTGTACACCAGCTGCCTTCAACATACGTTTACTTGCTTTTGTGCCATCTGTATCTGCGTATTTATCAGATTCATAGACAATTCTGGAAATGCCGCTTTGAATAATCGCTTTCGCACATTCGTTACATGGAAATAAAGATACATAAATACTGCATCCACGTAAATCAGAATTGCTGTTTAAAATGGCATTTAATTCCGCATGTACAACAAATGGATACTTTGTCTGTGCGAATTCGCCTTCACGATCCCATGGAAATTCATCATCACTGCATCCATTTGGAAATCCATTATATCCTATTCCTACAACACGATGATCTTTTGATACGATCACTGCCCCCACCTGCGTAGAGGGATCTTTACTACGTTTTGCGCTTAAATGCGCCAGTCCCATAAAATACTCATCCCAAGTCAATACATCTTCACGTTTCATGAAAGCTCCTCCTTTGCATATTGTTTTTCAAAACAACGCTGTAAATAATTTGCATACCCATCAAGCGGTGTATGTCGATAAACTTCAATTAATTGTGTATCTACATCCTTATGAATCGGCTGTACCGTAGATACCTGGCTCATCATAAATGCTAGCGCCACTAGTAAAAAAGCCCCGGATAATCGAATGTTATTTTTCAAAAACATGTATTTTCTGCCTCTAGAAAATAATATTCCCATAAACAGTCCACACACAGCACCGCCCACACATCCAATCATCGGTACCCCAGATACGATTAACATCAACAGACCAAACCAAATAATCTTGATCATCGAAAAACGAACTAGTGGAATCCGCCAGCTGCCATTACTGAATAAGGCAGTAAGATAAGCGGCAATCAGACCGACAATACCAGCACTCATGCCATAACTGATCGTGTTGCCGGCTGATATATAAACAAATATATTGCCAATGACAATGGATACCAAAAAGATCCATACATATTGTTTCTTTTGATACATGCGTTCACATACCTTGCCAACGCTATATAGCACAAACAGATTGACCATCAGCTGAAAAACATCCCCATGAACAAAACCCGCTGTAAATAAACGATAGAATTCATGTGCAGCGACAACATTCAATTTATAGTAGCCTCCACTCACCAACACCCCCATTAAGGCATCTTTGCACAAGATACTCATGATATAGGTTATCACCATCCAGATAACGCTAATGACCATAAGTATTACCGTTGCCTTTGGACGGGCTGCTTTTTTGGCTTTTTCCAAAGACTCTTTCTGTTGAATCAGCTGAGCTTCTTCTATTTCTTTGCTTAATTTCGCATATTCATCTTGTACATTTTCTACATCATGAATGATATGATCAATGCCTGGAAACGTTTTAAGAATGGATGGATTGCTCACCTGATCTTTGGTAATGCGAATCTGCGTCAATAATGGATTTTCAATTGGTGCACTGTCTGGATGCACATTTAAAATCATTACCGGACCCTCACGATGAATCAGATTTAAAATCAAACGGTGAACATTTCGGATATAATCTGTATCGGAAAGTGTACACGCATTTTCTTTGTTACAGATACGAAGCACCGGATAATCCTGAGAGCGGGCATTCATCAGCCATATATCTTCATTATGCTGTTGAACCTTTACAATCGTATAGTCATACTGCGTAATCAAATAATGAAGCAGCTGCATGGTATATAAATCATAAATCGTAATATCCATACGCTACGCCTCCTTTGCCCTGAGTTCTTCAAGAATCTCTTCAAACTGCGTTGGCAAAGGAGCTTCCACTGTGATGGTTTCATTGGTTTTTGGATGTACAAACGTCAATTGATGTGCATGCAACAGCTGTCCACCTGTTTTCATGGTTTTACGATAGCTGTATTTTTCATCACCAACGACGGGATGTCCAATATATTGCATATGTACACGTATCTGATGTGTTCTTCCAGTTTCTAAACGGCATTCTACTAATGTATATTCTTTAAAACGCTCAATTACTTTAAAATGGGTTCTGGCATCCTTTGAATTACTGGCTGTTACTGCCATCTTCTGACGATCATTCACATCTCTTCCAATCGGTGCATCAATTGTCCCAAAATCATGTGGGATAACACCATGAACAAGTGCATAATACAAACGATTGACACTCTTTGTCTGCAGTTGTTTGGATAAAGATGCATGTGCCATATCATTTTTTGCGACAATCAGCAATCCTGTCGTATCTTTATCAATACGATGAACAATGCCAGGACGTAAAACGCCATTGATGCCACTTAAATCTTTACAATGATACAATAAAGCATTGACAAGTGTTCCATTCTGATTGCCATTCGCTGGATGCACCACCATACCTTTTGGCTTATTGATCACAATGACATCCTCATCTTCATAACGAATATCCAAAGGAATATTTTCCGGTTCTACTTCCAATTCTCGATCATCTTCCATTTTTAATACAATGGTATCATTGGCTTTTACTTTATAATTTGCTTTTTGTATATTCCCATTCACACATACCTGCCCTTCGTCGACAAGGGATTGGATACGGCTTCTTGATAAAGCTTCATCCTGTGCTGCTAAATATTTATCTAAACGTGTCTTAGCTTCTTCTTCACTTACAATATAGGTTATTTCTTTCATGCCTTTACACCTCGTTCTTCCAGCAGTATATCCACTATGATCAAGAATACCCCAAAACACAGTGCCATATCCGCAACATTAAATACTGGGAAATCATATCCCAAAATCAAAAAATCCAAGAAATCACGCACATGCTGTAGCATAACTCGATCAATTAAATTACCGACGGTACCTGCCATCATACATACGATTCCTGTCTGAAACAGTATATCACCTTTTTTACTTTTGATATAGAAATACACCATAACCGCAAGCGCAATGATGGTAATGATATAGAAAAACCACATTTTACCTTCCAGCATACTCCATGCTGCACCTGTATTTTGTAAATACGTAATTCTAAAAAAACCGGGAATCACATCCATTGACTGCTGAAGCTGCATATTCGTATCAACGATCCACTTTGTAATCTGATCTATCATCAATAATACGACAAACAATATTCCATGTTTTATTTTCATACAAAACACCTTTCTATCTTGTTTTCTTTTCAAAATTTGAAAACCCTCATTATTATACCAAAAAAAATCGCACTTGGCGATTTTAATGTACATTTTATGAAAGAAACGAGATAATTAGGAAAGTTTATAAATAAGGAGGTTGAACGAACACTACGTTCACACGAACTCTTCCTTTTATAAAATGTATAGAATAGATTTATTTCAAAATCTGATTAAAGTATATCACTCGTTTCAAACATTTTCAAGATATTTTACAAATATTTTGATTTATTTTCTGAAAATTATTTTCATTTTGCGTTTTTATATATATTTCGCATATCTTTTTCATCTAATTTCTTTACACATCCAATTGTTCGTTTTCCAAAGAAGCTGCACTTATGCGCCAGTTCTCTGATATCCTCATCACTGACTTCAAGCCCTAATTCATGTAAAGAAATCGGCATTTGAATTGATGTAAAAAATGCTTCCATTGCCTCGATTCCTTTTAATGCGCAAACATGGTCGTCTTCTTCTTTCATATCGAAAAGTTCTCTGGCAAGTTTCGCAAACCGTTTTACATCTGCTTCATATACATATCTTGCCCAGCTGCCCCACACAGCACTTAATCCAGCACCATGTGCAACACCATATTTTCCTGATAATTCATGTTCCAGCTGATGACATGCCCAATCGCCGATTTCTCTTGGTCCACTCATACCATTGTGTGAACAGCTGCTTGCCCACATAAGCTCTGAGCGACTTTCATAATTCATCGGCTCTTTCAAAACAATTGGCGCATGATGAACTACTGTCTTCAATACACCAAGCGCAAAATGATCATAGATTTCCATCGGTTCTTCACTGACAAAAAAGCGCTCTAACGTATGCATCATAATATCAACCGCACCACTCATACTTTGATATGGAGGCAACGTATATGTTAATTCCGGATTCATAATCGCAAAACGACATCTTCCATAATCATTTGTCAGTCCCCGCTTCAACTGACCATTTTCATTGGTTATGACACTGGAGTTACTCATCTCACTGCCAGCAGCCGCAATTGTTAGCACACATCCGATTGGAAGACAGCCTGTAACTGTACGTTTTTTCTCATAATAATCCCAAAGATTTCCTTCATTTACAACACCATAGCCAATTGCCTTTGCGCTGTCAATCACACTTCCTCCACCGATTGCCAGAATAAAGTCAACACCACCTTTTTTACATAAAGCAATGCCTTCTTCGACTTTAGATAATACTGGATTTGCGACAACACCACCTAGACATACATAAGCTAATCCAGCTTCTTCTAATAGATTTTTGATACGGTCCAAAAGACCACTTCTTTCAGCACTATGTCCACCATAATGCAGCAACACTTTCGTTCCACCATACTGTTTAATATATTCTGCGACATGGTTTTCCTGTCCTTTTCCAAAATACACCTTTGTCGGTGCATAATATACAAATTGATTCATAAACACATCTCCTTTTCTTTATGATATCAGAGTCCCGACAGATATTCACTCCCTATGATATTTTCAGCAGAAAATTTCATTCACTTTTCCATACATTTTTTCAGAAATGTATTTAAATCTTACACAAGCCAATATTATTTATAGGTTATTTTGCTTTTTTCAAAAGTTTTTTAGGATTTTTACTTTTTTTTACGTATATATACTTGTAGGAGGATTACTGAAATGTTTTCTTTGAAGAGAGCGTATGTACTTTATCTTTAGGGTTTTTATGGTGAATCATTTCTTCATAGTCTGTTTGACCAGCATTTGTATCACGTTGATCAAGACACTTCCCGCTATCTTAAGAGAAGTATGCAGATTATATGAATGTAAGCTGAAGTACAAAAAGAAAAAGAAGTAATTAGTTTTTGGGAAGAATGGTGAGCCTTCTCCTTTTCTCATGTTTTCTTTGTTTGCGTATGCATTACTGATACATGTCTATTATATCAGCTTTTTTATGGTTTACAATAGGTATTTATAACTTTTTTTAGTTTCTATACACTCTGTCATATATTCTAATCATTTATTTTAATTTTTATACGATCAAGCTTTTCTTTTGAACATGAAATTCAACAACATCATCAATAATTGCTTTATGGAATATTTTCAAAAAATGTAGTTAAATCTTATACATGATAAATTTTTTATATTATTTATAGGTTATTTTACTTTTTTCCAAAAGTTTTTTAGGATTTTCACTTTTTTTTACGTATATATACTTGTAGGAGGATTACTGAAATGTTTTCTTTGAAGAGAGCGTATGTACTTTATCTTTGGGGTTTTTATGGTGAATCATTTCTTCATAGTCTGTTTGACCAGCATTTGTATCACGTTGATCAAGACACTTCCTGCTATCTTAAGAGAAGTATGCAGATTATATGAATGTAAGCTGAAGTACAAAAAGAAGAAAAAGAAGTAATTAGTTTTTGGGAAGAATGGTGAGCTCCTTTTGTACATAAAGAACTCTCATTGATTCAGTCCAACTACGAAATTGAAAAGGAGAAGCGCGCCTGCTTCTCCTTTTCTCATGTTTTCTTTGTTTGCGTATGCATTACTGATACATGTCTATTATATCAGCTTTTTTATGGTTTACAATAGGTATTTATAACTTTTTTTAGTTTCTATACACTCTGTCATATATTCTAATCATTTATTTTAATTTTTATACGATCAAGCTTTTCTTTTGAACATGAAATTCAACAACATCATCAATAATTGCTTTATGGAATATTTTCAAAAAATGTAGTTAAATCTTATACATGATAAAAATTTTTATATTATTTATAGGTTATTTTACTTTTTTCCAAAAGTTTTTTAGGATTTTTACTTTTTTTTACGTATATATACTTGTAGGAGGATTACTGAAATGTTTTCTTTGAAGAGAGCGTATGTACTTTATCTTTAGGGTTTTTATGGTGAATCATTTCTTCATAGTCTGTTTGACCAGCATTTGTATCACGTTGATCAAGACACTTCCCGCTATCTTAAGAGAAGTATGCAGATTATATGAATGTAAGCTGAAGTACAAAAAGAA
>NZ_QVFL01000002.1:22875-354273 GCF_003434225.1 Absiella sp. AM29-15 | reverse complement strand
AATGGATAGGGTAGCTGACAACCAGCAATTTACTATGCGACTTCTTGTCGCACCTCATGTTCAGGATCTAAGGTTATCAGTGTGAACCCCTGTTCACGCAGATTACAGAGAATGAGTTTCAGAAGATATGATTTTCCCTGTCCTGAGTTACCAAGAATCAGGATATTGGCATTTGTCTTATCATCACTTCGTCTATTAAAATCTACGATGATATTAGAACCGAATTTATCGGCTCCTAGATAGATGCCATGTGGATCTGTCTTACCAGAATAATTGAAAGGGAACAGATTCGCTACACTTGTTGCAGGCAGTACCCTCTCAAACTGTTCTTTGAACATATCTCTACCGCTTGGCATAACTGCGTGAAATCCTTCCTTCTGTCGTAATATCAGCCTGTCTACGTTCAGCTTACTTCGTACCAGTTCTGTAAGTGTTTCCGTCTGTAATAGTTTCAATGCTTCATAATCATTTGCAGTAAGTTCCAAATATACAGCACAATGGATGAGCGGTTCTCGAGAGCGATGCATATTCGCAATTAGATCCATAACATCCTGTAGATTGCTTTGTGCAGTGATGGACTCCTGCAGATCCTGTGTGTTTCCTTGCTTCATACGGTTCTTATTAGCGGCATTCCCAATAATCTTTTTTTCTTCTGCAGGAGTCACCTGTCTGGCATAAACATGAAGTGTTAAGCCATCTTTTTCGCCAAGATAACGAAGAAGCGCTTGTTCTTCTGTGGCTGTTGGGTATTCTCTTAATGCCCACACACAGCGATATGTATTGCCACAGATATAATACTCACTATAAAACCGAATCACAGAGGGAGAGATCATGTCCAAAAATTCTTGGATATGCACTTCTTCTGGGGGAATTACCTTTTTCTTTTTAAACAGTTTCATCTGTGTACCACCTCTCTCCATCAATATCTTCAAAACGATCTGTTGTCACATTCTGTTCAAAATACACAGCCAGCATTCCTTTCAGATCATCTTTAGAAGCACGTTTTACTGTTAAATTCTGTAGTTTGATTAGCTTCTCGATTCTATGAATCAGCTGCATGATTTCCACCTGATCATTCGGCTTGATCCGAACAGCAAGCAGGAACAATCGAGCAGTTGCAGTCTGAATCTGGATCTTATCCAGATGTAATAGATCTTTATTTAACAACTGAATCACTTTCTCATTCTTTTCTTCCTCGATTCGCTTTCTTAGAAAAATCTTATTTTCCTCAAAGTTATCCCTGCTGTTCAACGAGATCATTTCCAGATCTGCCAATCCTTTTAACACATTCGTCAAAGCAAAAATCTTACTTCCGATATTCTCATGACTCATTACGGACAGGTTCTGAGGCTGGATAATAAAAAAGACAATCTCATCTCCGCCATACTGCTGTAAGCTGAAGTCTGTGATTGTCTTCGTATTCACCAATTCTCTCGTTGATTGTTTTTTCTTCTTTTTCATCAGTGACCTCCCTTCTTGCCAATCTCCATATCAATTGAATCAACATTTGATAATGACCAATGAAAAAATTGCTGGCTGAAAATAAAAAAGGCACAGGCATATTTGATAAAATCAAAGATACTTGTGTCTTGATATCGTATTGTCAAAAATGCATAACAGGCAACCAATGCAACAGGCAGGTAAAAGTTTACTTGCGTGATTGCCATTACTGAAAAGATAGCACCTATTCCGATGATTCCAATATCTGTCAGATACCAGAGCCATAAAGTTGGCTTTCCTTTCAGATTATCTGGATACATATACATCTTTCTATCATTCCTTTCTGTATATTTAAATAAAGCGACCATATTATGATTGCTAATCTTAATTTATAAACTGTAATTTGTTATTCTAAAACAAATGGCTCAATATATTCTCTTATGAATTGAACTCTATCAAATACCAAAGGCTTGAATGTTGCCGTAACAGAGATTACAATGTTCTTTTCAGTATTAACATATATTACATTTCCACTGTCACCAATGGCAGAATATATTTTCTCTTCTTCGTCTATAATCCACCACAAAAAGCCATATTTCATAAATCCAAATTTTTCATCAGTAGTTAAATATGGTGTAGTTATTTTTTCTATCCATTCGGTTGATACAATTCTTTTGTTATCATAGATACCTTTATCAAGGCACATTTGTCCTATTTTAGCCATATCTTCTGCCGATAAACAGAGCCCAAAACCTGATGATACAATTCCTTTGTTATCGCAAAACCAACCATTTTCTTTTGGCTCTTTTGAAGTCACAAAGCCAATATGTTCCTCTTTGTTTTTTACTGTATAAAGATGTCTTTCTTTTATTTCAAGAGGCTTGAATAAATATTCATTGGCAAATTCCAATGTTGTCATATTACTTACTTTGGTTATTATTGTACTCAATATATGTATGCCGAGTGTTGAATACTTAAACTCACCTATAATACCGCTTTTACCGCCGAGTAAATCAAGGACTGCTTTTGACCAATCCTCACTCGTGCATACTTTTGTCCAAGGCTCCGACTTGTATTTATATGGTGCGGTCATTGTAAGCAAATGATATAAAGTAATATTGTGTATGGTCTTTTCTCCTCTTTTAAGCACATAGTCGGGGAAAAAATCCAATACTTTTTGATGGATACTTTTAATCATACCTTTATCAATAGCAATTCCAATAAGTATGGCTATAATGCTTTTTGTTACCGAAGCAATATGAATGTTATCGTCTGCATTAAAATCATTCCAAGTATCACTATAAATAATGTTGCCGTTTTTGAGCACTACCATTTGGCATATATTAGGTTGTTGTTCTCCTATAACACGATGCAATTCCTCTTTATTCATTTAACTTCATCCCACTTTCAAATTCTAATTTATAGGGTTATTATACGCTTTAACTGTACCATATACAAGGTAAGAAAATTCACATTAATATTATCTTTTTATATGCTCAAAACAAATATCATCTCTTATCAAAGATAATTCTCTCATCATATCCATATATATTGCTCGTAATCTTCCTTTTGGATATTTAAGTTTTTTATGATATTTGTAATTTTCGAACATATAAGAAAGATGTCTTGCTCTATGCTGAGCAATCTCTCTATTAGATTCATCAGGGTAGAAGCAATCAATATAGACTTCTTTAGTATTTAATAGAATCTCTTTCTTAATTTGATCGTAGATTTCAATATCTCCAAAATTACCGAAGTGTGTAATAAATGGGCAAAGTTCATTTCCATCAAGATCAATGGAATAGTTAATTTCATCGATGTAAGCCATATATCTTCTCATTTACTTAACCGCACCTGCAATCGTTCTGGTAATAGACATAGCTGCTTGTGCAGCATACATCGTACTCATCAGATTCGCTTTCGTACTTGTGTCCATTCCAAACTGTCCAGCAATTCTTGGTATCTCTCCTGCAGAGAGGATCAAACCAATTCCCAATAAACAGTTTTCTTTCATGACACCAAGTCCTGCAATTAACATCACTGCCTGTAAAAAAGCAGTAAGACATATACCGATAATCTGTTTACACCATTGAACGAAACCATCGGTATAGCCTCTTGGCACAGAGAACATATATAAAGAGCCTACTGCTATAGTAATCAACAATATTCCTCCACGTTTCAGATTAGCAAAAAATATTTTGATTATAGAATAGCCCATCATGATTAAAATCATGATGGCGAGCAGTGCGCTTAATCCCATATCTGTTAAAAATCCTAATGACATTTTTGCAGTTTCTCCTATTGAATCAGATCCAACTAGAGTTGCCATTCCTGAGGTAAGCTGTACCTGTAATGTGATGCAGAACTTGAACAGACTAATTGGTACCACAGTAAAAAGGGATACAGCCATAAATCCCTTAATATAATTCAAAGCTGTATCCTTGATGCTTCCTCTGCCTCCTTGATACTCTAATGCGCACTCGAAAGCAGCTACCACAAGCCCTACCGCAAACAGCGTCCACCCAAACAGACGCATAATTTCTACGATAGATTTTACCCAATTATAATCAAAAATCTCTGCTCCCATGTTTCCCATCAGTCCAAAAAATTCCCCTAAGGTATCAAGAATCTTTTCATATATCCAATCGATAATACCTCCCAGTACCTTGTCAGCTACAAAATCCCAAATAAACATGGCTGCTCCTTACAGAATCGTCCAAATATAATTTGGTGCTGTTAATGTGAAACATAAACATGCAAACAGGATGGCTGGAGCTGTCCATTCAAACTGTCCCTGCTTTCGATAATCGAAATATGCGGTTCCGAGCTTCACAAAAAAGAATACTGCCAAGACAAGGTCGATGACTGGGAATACGACATTATTGACAACACTTTTTATCTGTCCTTTAGCACTTCCCCATGCACTCTCGATTGCTCCTGATACATCTCCAGCTGCATAACATGGTTTCATAAAAATTACGAACATCAATAATAAAAATATCATGACGAACAAGACCTTTATCCTTTTATCTTTTAAAACTCTAATCATTATACTCCTCCGTTCTTTCTGCCATTTCTACCATCTTTTTTGTAAGCATCAAAAGTGATTTTTTATCTAACTTTCTTGCGGAGGAAATGACCATATTTTGTAATGCTTCAATAGATTCATCATTCAGCTTGACGATATCTAGTTTTGCAATTAAGATACCGTTTCGTACATTTTTGATCTCTACAATATCGCCCTTATGGATATCCGCTTTATCGCGGATATCCTGAGGAATTACCAATCTTCCTTGTGTATCTAATATCTTAAATTGACTCTTCTTCTGATTCGAGCACATTTTCATTGATCCTTTCTGCAATACAATCTGCCATTCTATTTAAATCGACATGCTGCTCCATCAGTGCTTCTATGTATTCACTAGGTAATGCCTTGATGATATTGGCAGATGTTGTCACTGTCAGTTCCTCGCTACCAAGTATGACTTGCAGATCCTGATTTTCTATTCCAGCACTTTTGAATAGACGATGTGGAATGCAGAAGTATTCTTCTTTTTCTAATCTATCTTTTTCATCTCCTTCGATGAAAAAACACTTTTCTGCCAATCTTTCTGGATCATATTGTAAAATCAAACGATCCCCAACTTTCAGAAGCATCTCTTTTGCAACCTGTTGAGGTAACTGAATCTTAAAATCTTCCAAAACATTGATATATATACTATTCATTTTCTTCATCCTCGCTTTCCATAAAATCTAAATCAAATAGTCCCATTTGTTTTCCAACTCTTTCATTATTCTGCGTGTCATAATTAGATATCAAAACTTCTGGGAATTCCGCAGCATTGTCATAGCGCAATGCCATGTTATTTACACGTGAACAACTTTCTATATGAAAGTCTTTATAAATATCACGTATGAATTCACAATCGTTATAACTAAGCAAAAACTTTCCTTGTATATTCGCCAATGTATCTCTTAACCGTGTATGATCCTCTTTTGTAAATAAAACCTGATACATCCCTTCTGTTTCATAATAAGGTGGATCACAATAAAAAAAGGCATTCGGTCTATCATATTGACAGATCAATGCCTCAAAATCTTTATTCTCGATGATGGTATTGCTAAGACGATCAGATATATCCCAAACCATATGGAAAGCATTCCTTACATCATATGGTCTGCATCCATAAGTCTTGCAGCCAGAGCCATAACTGTAACGTATCAGTTTAAAAAACGCCACTGCTAGCTTTACATCCTGTTTTTCAATACGTTCTTTTCTCATAATCTCTATGATTTCTTCTGCCTGTAGCTCTGTAAAATAAACACGAACACGCTTAACCTCATCCTCCAGATATTTATCTTCGATTCGTTGCTTTGAGATAATGTCTTTATACAAGTTAAAGATATAACGTCCATTCTCAGGTAAATAGCCCAGTTCCTCTATGAAGGCCAATGGCTGATCTCTGATGACCGCAAACATATTGGTTAAGTTATTATTAAAATCGTTATATACTTCGAATTTATCTGGCTGCTTACCGAAGAGAACCCATCCACCACCGCCAAACACTTCAATGTAACGATCATAATAATTTGGAAATCTGGAATAGATGAGATTGCGTAATGCTTTTTTACCACCTATCCAGCTGATAATACTGTTCAATAGGCACATTCCTCCTTTCTGATTTATGGGGACATTTGCATGTCCTCGAATAATTCTTCATTATCCATATTTATATCTACATCTTCATCTCTGACAACGCATAAATGCAGATGATGAATATTCATTGTTCTTAACACATTTAAGATAAACTCTGTTTCATCCATTTCATATTCATCAGGGATTGCCAGATAAATATTGATCTTCCCCAGCTTATCTCCATAATAACATTCATTCACTGCACCGAAAATACCGTCAGAAGCAGTATAGATTTCACTTCGGTTATGCTCTGTTTCAATTTCATATCGTGCCGTATCTACTCCTATTTCATATTCTTTTTCAGCGGTTGGTTCTCCTTTCCAATATCTATTGGAAAGACTCACGATAAGTTCGCCATAATCATAACTGTAATCCTCTTGCTCATCATACATGGTTTCATGCTTTACCATGACCTGAATGGAATCCATCTGAATGTTATCTTTTTCATATCTGCACCAGACACCTTCCTCATAATTAGGATCACTGATTTTTAGATAATCCACAGGCAAACGGATCCTGCTAGGATATGCCTCTACCTTTTGATGAATGATTTTCATTTTCTCCACCTTTCCATTTCCATCAGCAAAATAGGAGCAATGATTTTTTTATCACTGCCCCTATCATGAATACATTCATTTACTTTCTTATTGCTTTTTTGACTTTCTATACAAGACAAGAACAGCGATACCTGCACCAAGTACGATGGCTAATAATGGCATTACTTTTGTTTCATCTCCTGTCTGCACAACAGTGATCGGTGTTCTTTTATCCTTCATTACCAAGTGCTGAACCTGCATATCCTCTTCCACCTTAAACTCAATGTCACCTGCTTTTTCGTAGTGTGAAGGAGCACTGATTTCCTTGAGGATATAGGATTTTCCTACCTCAAGTCCTTTGATCTCATGAGGTTCTTTCGTGGACTTCCATGTTTCCACAGTTTTACCTGTTTCTTTATCCACGATAGTTAGTACAGCACCTTGCAGTGCTTCTCCGTTTTCTGCATCCTGTTTTTCCACAATGATTGTCGTAATGCGATCACTCATTTCAACTTTTAGTATTTCTCCACTATCTGCGATCGTGAATTCCACATCCTCAGCTTTGTGGTATCCAGCAGGTGCATTGACCTCATGAAGTACATAAGTCTTACCAACATGAAGTCCAGTAATCTTGTGTGCTTCTTCTGAACTTGTCCACTCATCTATGATATTCTTGCTTTCTTTCTCCAATACCTGTAGCTGCGCTCCAGCAAGAGGCTCTTTCGTATCTGCATCCACTTTCAGGATCTCTGTCTTTGTGATTTCATCTTTCATTTCCACT
Organism: Absiella sp. AM29-15; assembly: GCF_003434225.1. Classification (NCBI taxonomy): domain Bacteria; kingdom Bacillati; phylum Bacillota; class Erysipelotrichia; order Erysipelotrichales; family Erysipelotrichaceae; genus Amedibacterium; species Absiella sp. AM29-15. Next base: position 346,820 of record NZ_QVFL01000002.1, on the reverse strand, counting down.
TTTGTTGCTTCTCCTGACTCATCGATGGTAAATGTAACATCAGATGCAGTAGCGTATCCTAATGGTGCAAGATCTTCATGAAGACGATATTCCATGCCGATAAGCAATCCTTTGATAATATGAGGTTCTTTTCCTGAAGTCCATGACTCAATTAAGTTATCATCTTTATCAAACAACGATAATTCTGCGCCTTCCAGTTCTTTTTCATCTGTTGCATCTACCTTGGATATTTCGGTAGTAGTCTTTTTGTTAGTTACTTCCAGTGAGCGTGTATAAAGCGTCTTATCACTATGGTCGTAACTTAAGTCAATATCGTATACTGTTGTATCTAGATAGTAACCTTCCAATGCTTGGACTTCTTTCAACTCATATTTTCCTAATGGCAAATTCGCTATATTGATCTCACCTGTTTCATCTGTCATATATCGTCCATCTTCTGAAATATCAACAGATACTGGTTCACCCGCTTTATAAAGAACAGTATTTCTTCCATCAAGGCTTACGATATCCTCTTTGGCTGTCAGTTGATAAATTACTCCACTTAAGAATTCTTTGGTATCTTTATCTTTCTTAACCAAATGGATTTCGCCTTTTGGAGCAATATTTGTTACGTTTACTCCTATCTCATATACCTTGGTCGTATTGTCTTTTTTCGTAAATACAACGTCATGAACTTCTTCAGAAAGCACATATCCTTCTAAAGTCAATTTTTCACGCAGCTCATATTCACCCATGTTAATATCTTTAATGGTAATGATTCCTTTGGCATTCGTTTTACCTTCATAAACAGTTTCTCCAGCTTTATACAACTTAGAACCATCGATCATATTGATGATATCTTTCTTTGCAGTTAAGCAATACTCAACATTTTCCATAGGAAGTTTAGTTGTTTGATCGACTTTCTTAATTGTCAAAATACCCTTTGGCAGTCTGTTCTTAACCTTAACAGTTATAATTGGTTCCTGATCTTCGTCCTGATCCATATCTCTGATATTTTCAATCTTGAATGTCACTGGTTTTTCCAGTTCCAAGAACCCTTCAGGAGTCTTGATCTCATCGATGGTATAACTTCCTGACTGCAATTTTAACGGTAATACAACTTCACCCTGTTTTCCAAAAATGGAAACAACCTGATTCTTGCTGTTAGTAGTGAATGTATCAATTTTCACACCACCTACCTTTTGTACAACATAGTTGCCATCTTCATCTTTAATCTTGAAGCTTGCACTGTTCAATGTTACTGCTTTTCCAGTATCATAATCTTCTTTTACGATACGAACCTGTGCAGATAATGGAGCATTGTTTACATTGATCTTCTTGATCTGTTCATCTTTTTTGTAAGACGTATAATTCTTACTGATTGAAATAGTAAAATCAGGTGCTGGTATACGATCTGCAGGACTCTTTGTTTCCTTCACAAGATAAACACCATAAGGCAGATACTTCGTAGTTGCAATTCCTTTTTTATCTGTGGTGATCACATCATAAGTAACTGCTTTATCCCATCCAGACTTATTTACATCTGATTTCAGTTTCAAAGTAAATTCTACATCTTCTAAACCATCATATACTCCAGAAGAGCCATCAATTCCTGATTTGAAAATTTGGATTTTCTGCATGTTAGGTTTATCTGCAGTTGTCTTGTTGACAACCGTTTTTTCCACTGTCTGACCTGCGTAATCTACAGAAACATCGATTTTAGCAGAATTGATCTGAAGACTACCATTATTGTCTACTTCTTCGATGTAATATTTTCCTAATGGAAGATCATCCCATGTAATCATTCCGTTGGAATCTGTTTTTTTATAAGATATGATCTGATCCTTTTCGTAATATTTAATGGTACCTGCAGCATTCGTTATTTTTTCCTTGGCAATCAAAGCATATTGGTTATCCTGCAAATAAGCATCACCATATTTACCATCTGTTTCTGTTGTATCAATGGATTTCTTTAAAACAACTTTACCTTTCTGTTCCTTATTTTCAATCGTCGTAGATGAAGTAATCAGAGAGGTTGTCTGATTCTTGTAATCAAGTGTTACTATATGCTCTTTTGTATTTAGAATATAGCCATTCGTTACTTGTGATTCCACGATACGGTATCTGCCTAAAGGAACTTTTACACTTGCTTTGCCATTTGCTGACGTTGTCAACGTAGCAACTAATTGATCTTTAGTATAAAAAACTTTTGATCCTGCTCTGTTCGTGATGGTTTTATCAGCATATACCTTGAAGACCGTATTGGAAACTCGATCTCCATTCGTATTTGTTTTAATAACTTCGATCTCTCCAGTTGGTTCGTTATTAGTGACTACTACCACATTTTCACTTGCCTTCACGCCTGCTTTGACAGTAAACGATCTTACTGTGTTATCCAACAGGTAACCTTCTACGGTAGATACTTCTTGATACTTATATGTTCCTGTATCTAAATTAACACCTTCATCATCTGAATCCCAAATACCATTTGAATTTGTAGTAACTGTTTTAGTTGAACCATTAGGCATTGTTATTTTAAACTTAACTCCTGCCAATGCATTTCCAAATTCATCTGTTTTCTTCAATCTTACTCCACCTTCATCAGGGAAGATTCGATATGCTTTATATGTAATGATTGAACTTCCATGTTTGGTGCTGAGTAAATCAATATCGCTGATCATAACTTGTTGTTGAGGGCCTGATGGCATCTCAGCAGCACAATGTATGATTTTACCGTTACCCATATAAATCCCCATATGAAGAGCATCTCCTGTATTATCATAAAACAGAATGATATCTCCTGCTTTTACATTTTTAGGATTTGCTTCCTCGGTGGAGTAGGTATAGCTTGTTACACCTAAGCCTTCCAGATAACTATCAATGGAATATGTAGTGAAACGGTCTGCATTAAATTTCAAGCCAACCTGTTTGAATACATAAGAAACGAAACCAGAGCAATCAAAGCTATTCGGGCCTGCAGCTCCCCATACATATGGCTTTCCTAAATGTCTTTGTGCTTCCTTTAATACCTCATCTGCTTTATTGACTTCAAAATATATATTTTCTCCTGCCGCTTGAACTTGCAATGGCATTGAAGAGAACACTGTAGATAGTGTTATGAAGATAGTTGCAATCGTCATCAGCACTTTGTGTATTGCTTTTTTTATTTTGTCTTTCATCGTATTTTCCTCCTAATAAAAAGGGACATAAAGTGTTATTTCAACCTTATGTCCATATACTGTTCAGTTAAATTTTAAGTATAGGGCATAATGCCCTAAAAGAAACCCACCTTGTAGTAATTCATATGATCTCCTTTCCATAAAAAAAACACGACCATTTTTCAGATCGTGCTTCATTATCTATTTTATATGTATTTTACCAGCGTGTTTGAAATACTGAGTAATAGTATCCATTATAATAATAAATCCCAACTGCTGCTTCTGTGTTGTTACTCAATAATAGTTTATTATGAGGTGGCGAACTCACCCATGCAGAGAATGGGTCATCGTAATTCGTTATACATTCAGCTCCATCTCCACTATGCCATAATGCTTCTTTCTGTGCCATTGCGAATGCATGCGAATCACACCTACTTCTAAGTTCAGATGAATATGTAAATGGTTCTTTCCCATTTTGAGTACGATATGCATTTATCTGAGCAAATACCTGATCTGCTTTTGCTTGTTGAATCACTGGCGGTTCTGGTTCTGGATTTTCAACAGGTGGTGTTACTGGTTTGCTAGTTTCTCCTGTATGATTTGAATCTTGAGAAGGTGTGTTGTTTTCTTGATTTGATTCATTCTTATTAGAATTTGATTGGTTATTGTCTTTTTTTTCTGTTTTACTGCTAGTACCGTCGTTTTTTGATGATTCCTTCTTAGGAGCATTAGATTGTTTCTGTTGCTTTTCCTCTTCCTGTTGTTTTTTCTCTTCTTTTTCTGAATCATCTTTTTCTTTTTGGTTATCTTTTGACTTAGTATCATTATCTTTTAATGCTACTGCCGATCCTGCAGGCTTTGCTGATTTCTTATCATTTTGATCATTAGCAGATGTACATCCAACCAGAAGACTTCCTATCATCATCAATACAAATAATTTTTTCATAAAATTCACTTCCTTCTCTTTTTTACATTATAGACTGATTACATTTCAAAAGTCTATTCTTGAAATATCATTTTATTTGAGTTACACTAGACGATTATTGACTTTACACAATATAATAATCTTATTTTATAAATAAAAAAGAAAACTATCAAACTTCTTTACATAGTACCTTATATTTTTATATCCTCTTTGCACTCTGTATACTTACATTTTTTTGATCTTTTATTACCTTACATGGATTACCCACCGCAATCACATTCGCTGGTATATCTTTAGTAACCACACTGCCAGCACCAATAATCGAATGATCACCGATTGATACCCCCGGTAATATCGTAACATTTCCACCGATCCATACATGATCACCTATACGAACAGGTTTTCCAAACTCTTTATTTTCTTGTCTTTCTTTATAATCTAATGAATGGCATGCTGTATAAATCTGTGTATTAGGACCGATCAATGTATAATCTCCAATGATAATTGGACATACATCAAGAAATACACAATTAAAATTAACCATCACTTCTTTTCCTAGATAAATGTTATATCCATAATCGCAGAAAAAAGGCGGCTTTATCCAAAAGTAACCACTTGTATTCATCAATTTTTTTATCATCCGATTTCTCATATTTACTTCATGGAATACTTTTTTATTGTATTTTGTTAGTATACGACTAGCTTTATCTCTATCTAAAACAAGTTGCGGAGAAACAGGATTATAGATAAAACCATTGATCATTTTTTCTTTTTCTGTCATAAATTTACCTCACATTTTGAATTTCATGTATTAAATCTTTTTAGTTAAATATATGAAAAATCATAGGGACAAACAACACTACAAATACACCGATGATACTGACACCGATTACATAAGCTAAGTTCTTTTTTTGTTTATCATCCATATAATTAACCTCCTTATTCATAGTCCTATATTAAAGTATGAAATATAAGTTCACATTTTCAAGTTTATTTATATTTCATATTATAGCACGATGACATTTTTAATACTATATCACTGAAAATCGCGCTAAATTCCAAATAAAAAATGACCAATTATATTTAATGATAACTGGCCATTCTCACACTTTTTTACGACTTTTCACGGAAAAATTGTGTTTTTACGGAAAAATCTTTGCTTTTTATATGCGTTTGTATGCTACCTGTATGATGCCAAAAGCCCTTTAGTTATCGGCTTTTTATATACGCCTATTTATTAAGTGTATTGTACCTGTATGCAAGTGTATGCAATTATGAGTAATCCACCGCGGAAATAATAGAAGTTAACACTTATGAAATAAAATCAGAAATTATTTCATATATATTTTAAACAAGACTATAATAAGAATCTCTTGGGATTTCTAACAGAGCCTATGAAAATAAACCCTTTTTCATATAATCTTCTTGTTTTATAGATATTAATGTATACCCTGTATCATGTATCACTTTTCTTAGTTTATCTTCATCTATAATCGTTTCTGATAATAATTCGATTTCTCCTTTTCTGTGAGAAGTTTTTACTTTTTTGATATTGAAATTTTTACGAATACAATCATTGATATGAGATGCACACATAGAGCACATCATTCCTTCAATTTTCAAAGTTATTTCCATCATATATTAAATATACCTTTCTCGTTTATAATGATCGAAAGGAGTATCCATTTAAGATGAACTACCCCTTTTTGTTGATTTAAGAACTATGATTACAAGAGTGATTCATCTGACAATGCCCACATTGGCCACCGCAGGATGACTTCCCCTGCCTTTTTTCATTTATCATATATCTTATGATCCATATGATAATCATAAGTAAAACAATGCTTATGAAAAGTGTAGATATATGATTTAACAACCAATCTATCATTATCATATCCTCGACTTTCTTTAAACTCTGACTTCTTTGCCTAATTTCACAGGCTCTTTATACGGTTTTATTAACATATAGGTGATAAATAATAGAACGATAACTGCACATATAAGACCAATAATATTTGCATTCCCTACAAATACTGAACCAATTTGGTAGACAACTAATGAGATAGCATATGCAAATACACATTGATATGCAATCGCAAAAGTTGTCCATTTCGTAGAATTCATCTCTCTTTTGATAGCACCCATAGCTGCAAAACATGGTGCACATAATAAGTTGAAGCAGAGGAATGAATAAGCTGCTAATTGTGTCATCCCCTCAAAATCAAGCACCCCAAATACACCAACAACCTCTTCTTTTGCAACCAATCCCATAATTGTAGCGATCGTTGCCTTAATGTTACCAAAACCTAATGGAGCAAAAATCCAGCAAATAGCTCTTCCTAGCATACCTAGTACGCTGTTTTCTAATTCCATATCTAAACTGAAACCAAAGGAACCATCTATCATGCCAAACATAGAGCCTGCCCATATGATAATAGATGATAATAATATGATGGTACCAGCTTTTTTAATAAAGGAGGAAGCCCGTTCCCACATAGAGCGAAAAAGATTGGACACTGTTGGCATATGATAAGCTGGAAGTTCCATGACGAAGGGCGCAGGTTCACCAGCAAACATTTGTGTTTTCTTCAACATGATTCCAGATATAACGATTGCCGCAATGCCGATGAAATAAGCACTTGGTGCTACCCACCATGCTCCATGAAATAATGCTGAAGCGATCAATGCGATGATTGGTACTTTTGCGCCACATGGGATAAATGTAGTCGTCATGATCGTCATTCTGCGATCTCTTTCATTTTCAATCGTTCTTGATGCCATGATTCCTGGTACTCCACACCCTGTTCCAATCAACATTGGTATGAATGACTTTCCTGATAAACCAAATTTGCGGAATACACGATCTAATACAAATGCAATACGTGACATATACCCACAGGCTTCTAAAAATGCCAATAATAAGAATAACACGATCATTTGTGGTACAAATCCTAATACAGCACCAACACCACCTACGATTCCATCAACAATCAAGCTTTGTAACCAAGAAGAGCAGTGTATACTATCCAATAAGTTATTCAACAAAACAGGGACACCTGGTACCCAAATACCAAATTCAGAAGGATCAGGTACTCCTTGTGCATCATCACCTAAAGCAGCATCATATATTGTTGATACATCATATCCTGCTTGTGCAAGGGAATCTCCATAAGTGCCATAGGCTTCATCAAATGCTCCATAGTCTTCTTCTTGGATTGCATCTTTTATATCCTGTGCACCGATAACCTCATCATCTACTGCTTTATCCACCGTTACCACAAATGGTTTTGTCCATACATTTTCTTCGGCATATTTTGTGATTGCCTCATCATAATCATTTGTGCCAATACTAAACAAATGCCAACCATCACCAAAGACACCATCATTTGCCCAATCAGTTGCCCATGTACCAACTGTTGATACAGAAATATAATAAACAAAGAACATGATCACAACAAAGATTGGTAATGCTAACCAACGATTGGTTACCACCTTGTCTATTTTATCAGATGTAGATAGTTTACCGGCTGTTTTCTTTTTATAACAGCCTTTTATGATGGATGCTATATAAATGTAACGCTCGTTGGTAATGATCGATTCGGCATCATCATCCAGTTCTTTTTCCGCAGCCTGAATATCTTTTTCGATATGTGCAAGTACTTCTTTAGATAGATTTAATTTAGCAAGCACTTTATCATCACGTTCAAAGATTTTTATTGCATACCAACGCTGCTGATCCTCTGGCATATCATGTAAAACAGCCTCTTCAATATGTGCAATTGCATGTTCAACAGCTCCTGAAAATGTATGCATAGGAATGGTTCTTCCAACCTTTGCTGCTTGTAAAGCAGCTTCGGCAGCATCCATAATACCATTTCCTTTTAATGCGGATATTTCTACAATTGTAACTCCTAGTTCTCGTGATAATTCCTTTACATTTATTTTGTCATCATTCTTTTTTACGATGTCCATCATATTGATTGCCATTACAACAGGAATACCAAGTTCTGTTAACTGTGTGGTTAAATAAAGATTTCGTTCTAAATTTGTACCATCTACGATATTCAAAATGACATCTGGATGTTCATTAATCAAATAATTTCGTGCAACAACTTCCTCCAATGTATATGGCGATAAGGAATAAATACCAGGAAGATCCGTAATGATAACATCTTCATGTTTTTTCAATTTTCCTTCTTTTTTCTCAACGGTTACACCCGGCCAGTTACCAACAAATTGATTGGAACCTGTAAGTGCATTAAACAATGTTGTTTTTCCACAGTTTGGATTGCCAGCTAAGGCAATGCGAATAGTTTTTTTCTCCATACTTAAATCCTACCTTTCTAAAAATTAGCCTATGCTAACTAAATTCGTTAAAAATTAAGGGCAATGCCCTTGTACGTTACTCTACTTCAATCATATCTGCATCTGCTTTACGAATGGATAACTCATATCCACGAACGCTTATCTCTATCGGATCACCTAATGGTGCAACCTTACGTACATGTACTTCTACACCTTTTGTAATTCCCATATCCATAATTCTACGTTTTACTGCACCTTCCCCGTGAAGCTTTATAACTTTTACATTTTCTCCGATATTTACTTGACGAAGTGTCTTCATTTTCGTTTCCTCCTTAAATTTTAAATGAAAATTTTTTGAGCCATTTCTTTACTGATCGCAATACGCGATTCTTTTACATTGACAATGATATTTCCTGCAATCTCATTAATGATCGTCACATTTCCTCCAGCTACGAAACCTAAATTCTCTAAACGCTTCTTTGTTTCTGGATTGCCTCCAATACGTTTGATCATGTTTTCTTCTCCTACATTCGCAAATGTTAATGGCATCATACTCATCCTTCCTTTTAATTGAATACAACATTCATGTATTTCTTAAGTTAGCCAAGACTAATCTCATGTATATGTTAGCATAGTCTAACTTCAATTGTCAATCAAATTTACATAATTTAGGAAATAAATCAATCATATTGCCCAAAAATAAAATATAATTTTTTAAGTTAACTCTTCAAGTTTTTTCATTTGTTAAGTATCTTCTTTCATATAGTAAAAAATGACCAATTACATTTAATGATAACTGGCCATTCTCACGACTTTTTTACGACTTTTCACAGAAAAATCGTGTTTTTACGGAAAAATATTTACTTTTTATATGCGTTTGTATGCTACCTGTATGATGCCAAAAACCCTTTAGTTATCGGCTTTTTAACGTTGTATGCTATGTGTATTATTTATTCTGCATGCGCATGTGAGGAAAAGCTAACACCTACGTTCGCATGAATTACCTTTCTCGCTCCTTTTAATGCTTTAACATTTGACACCTTATTTACATTTATGGCATAAGATATTTACATCTAACACTGTACATCAGGATTTTACCAGCGCTTCATATTTTTTTCAAACTTTTCAACATAAGCGGATTTTAACTCTTCTGAAGATATATCATAGCATAATAAAATATCATTATAGTACATTAAAACATCAGACAATTCTTCAATTAATTCTTTTCTTACATCTTTACTATTGCTTGCTTTTAAACCTCCATGTTTTTTTACAATATCTATTACTTCGCCAATTTCTCCTACCATCCAAAGTAATTTGTTCTTACCAACTTCTGGAGAGATTCCTTCCCATTTATCTTTATACTTTTCCTGTAAAGTCCTTTGCATTTCTTTCATTTACGGTGGTTTCATCCATTTATCATAACCTCCATAATTTTAAATATGTATATTTTCACTGCACTCATATGTGTATTCATCATATCACGGTATACGTATCTCCTCAATAATCAATCTACCAAATATTTTTCATAATGACATCCAAGTTGGCACTATTCTTTGTAGATACGTGTCCAAAAACAGCTTGTTTTTCAGAAAATATAGATGACATCCACGGTGATGCGACAAATAAAAAAGACGGACAAATCATCGAATAAGCCTTTATTTATCGGCTTTTTTACGATGACATCCGTCCTGGCACTTTTATTTGGTGGAGGTGGCGGGAATTGAACCCGCGTCCAGAAACAGCACCACGTATGAACGTCTACAGTTTAGTTCATGTCATATATTCAACAGGTAATCATGAACAACTCCCATTGAATGTGCCTGATAAATTTTCGTGAAACAGCTCTCAGGCGAAAGACAGCTTCCTTAACCTTCGTATCTTAAGCGCACATCCAAGCACCAAAGGTCAATGCATTGGCAGCGGCTGCGAACCTATGTCGGTTATTAAGCAGCGAAAGCAACTCTCTGGTTTCCACCAAAGATGTTAGCTAATTTAGTTTTTCCAGTTAAATTTATTTTGGTTATAACGTAACCACTCGACTGCAGTTCATACCATACATATCCCTGTCGAAACCAGTACACCCCCGGTTTTAGGAACAGTTGTAGTTTACCACAAAATGCAGTAAACTACAACAACGTTAATAATGATTTTTCAAAGCTTTTTCAATTTCACGTTTTGCGTCTTTTTCTTTTTCCGCATTACGCTTGTCATGAAGATCTTTCCCTTTCGCAAGAGCAATCTCAAGCTTAGCCATACCTTTTTCAAGATATAAAGAAGTTGGTACAACCGTATAACCTTTCAGTTTCACTTTCTGTGTCAGCTTCTGTATTTCACTTTTATGCAAAAGCAGTTTACGATCACGCGTTTCATCATGATTAAAACGATTACCGAATTCATAAGGCGGTACATGCATCATTTTGATGTATGCTTCTCCATCCTTAAAACTGATATAAGCATCCTTCAACTGCGCATGACCTTTACGAATTGCTTTGATTTCTGTACCTTGTAGAACAAGTCCAGCTTCAAAACGCTCCTCCAGAAAATAATCATGACTGGCTTTTCGATTATATGTAATCACTTTTCTCATAAGAAACAACGACCTCCTTTACTACTTTATGCGCGATTCTTTTTACGTATTCTTTGTTTAGGCAGCTCTTTTATATCATTTTTCTTCTTTTTGTTCTTTTTTGTTAAAATCTCAAAATCTATCTCACGTTTAAAGCGGTTTGCGCCAACACATTTCACACGCACTTTCTGACCCATACGATAAATATTAGCTGTATGCTCACCAATCAATGCTTTCATATTGTCATCATAATGATAATAATCATCAATCAAGGTAGAAATATGAACAAGACCTTCTACAGTATTATCCAATTCTACAAATACTCCAAATTTTGTAATACCACTGATAATACCATCATAAGTGCAGCCGATATATTTTTCCATATATTCCGCTTTTTTCATATCATCAACTTCACGCTCAGTATCTACAGCGATTCGTTCACGAACACTTGCCTGATTTGCGGCATCTTCACACCATGCTTCATCCTTTTTCATTTTATCTGGATTTTCACATTGTGTAAAGACATATTTTTTTAACATACGGTGTACAACAAGATCTGGATAACGTCGAATTGGGGAAGTAAAGTGTAAATATTCCTTTAATGCAAGCCCAAAATGTCCCAAGCAGCGGTTATCATATCTTGCCTTCTGCATGCTACGCAACATAAAACTACTCAAAACAGAATAGTTCTCCTGTCCTTTCGCTTCTTTCAATAAGTTAGAAAACTGCGCGGGATAAACAGACTGTATTCCACCCTGGAACGTATATCCCAGTGTCTTGGCAATTCTTGCGAATTCGCGCACCTTTTTAGGTTCTGGTGCTTCATGTATACGATACATAGAAGGCGTTTCCAGCCATTTTACATGTGTAGCAACACATTCATTCGCCGCAATCATAAAGTCCTCTATGATGCGCTCTGCCTGCCCTCTTTCACGTAATATAATATCTGTTGGTTTGCCTTTTTCATTTACAATGATTTTTGCTTCTTTTGTATCGAAATCAATGGCACCAAGTCCTTCTCTGCGTTTGCGGATGATATCAGAAAGAACTTTCATATGCATGCACATTTTCAATAAATGCGGATATTCCTTTTGCGCAGTTTCATCGCCTGCCAGTATGTCATTAACCTTGCGGTATGTCATTCGCTCTGTGGTTTTAATCACAGAAGGGAAAATCCGATAATTCATGACATTGCCTTTTTTATCAATATCCATCATACACGTCATTGCCAAACGCTCTACTCTTGGATTTAATGAACAAATGCCATTACATAATGCATGGGGAAGCATTGGTACAACCCGATCCACAACATAGACGCTGGTACCACGATGATATGCCTCTTTATCTATCGCACTGCCTTCCTTCACATAATGTGATACATCTGCGATATGTACTCCTAATCGATATCCACCTTCAATTTTCTCTACTGAAACAGCATCATCCAGATCCTTTGCATCATCGCCATCAATGGTAATGGTCAATAAAGAAGTCAGATCTTCTCGGTTTTTCTTTTCTTCCTGATCAATTTCTTCAGGAATACTTTTAACTTCCTGCATGACTGCTTCACTAAATTCTGGTACGACATCATGATCTAAAAGAATAGATAAAATATCTACACCTGGATCATATTTATATCCGATTACCCGTTCGATATGGGCTTTAATTGTTTGACCATAGCTGTCAATTGCCACCAATACTTTTGAATCATGCACAACCCGGAAATCCTGAAAGTTTGTAATTTTTATACGACGATTCAGCATTTCTGTATCTGGCAGAAAATATTTCTCACCACTCTCACGAATTTTTACAACACCTACCAAAGTCTTGGTATTATGTTCTAAAACCTCAATGACTTCGCCTTCTACACTTCCATCATAATTATTCCAGGTCTTTGCGTATACTTTATCCTGATCCATACCTAAATGAAGTGCTTCTCTTGCGATATAAAAGCTTTCCTCTCCGGTTTCCACAAATCCAAAGCCTTTCGGATTAATACGCAGAGTCCCTGTTACATACCCTAAATGTTCACTTGTGAAATAACGTTCACGCTGATCTCTTGCAAGGACATGTTCAGCTTCTAATTCATTTAAGCATTTCATCAGTTTTGTAAAGGAAGCTGCATCTTCCATTTTTAATTCTCTGGATAGATGTGATGCATCCATTCCTTTATATTTTTGACTCTGCACGATGTCCAGTATGATTTGACGTATATCCATCGATCATACCTCCTTTCTTTATATTAGTATAGTAAATAAAAAAGACCATATACGGTCTTTATTTCATAATACGAATGATTAATACCAAAGCGAAGAAGATGATACCTGTCACCAATGTCACATTAGACATTACTTTTTCTGCGCCACGTTCCTTTACGTTAGCGAACAGGTTTAGCCCTTCACCACCAGTAAAGGCACCACTAAGACCATCTGATTTTCCACTCTGTAATAAGGAGAGTATTATTAGTACGACCGCTGAAATCATTAACAAAATATCTAAAATGCCCATAATAATCCTCCTTTCTTACGATATTGCTTATTCATTATAACAGAGTTCTAGCAGAATTACAATCATTTTTTATCTCAAAAGTAAACTTTAAAAAATTAGTCCTGCACATATCTGTCATCTAGAAGTTCCCTGCTTAAGTCATGAATAATATTTTTAATATCCACAACATAAACGATACCATATTTACTTTGGCATAACTCATCAACCTTTAACAGCCGGTCATTTTTCTGATATTTGGTTCTGACGGTTATCTCATCTTCATAAATCACCGTAGGAACATCATTCATCTGTAAGATAAATTGATCCTGTTCCAGTTCTACAAGTATCATGCATTTTCTTGTTAATGGAATTTCTCTTTCACAAAGATGAGAGAAGGAAATCACGGGATAAATCATGCCATTGTGACTGCATAGTCCGGTAAATGCATAATGTAAACATGGAACTGGCGTTACTTTCTGTTCTTCAAAGGTTTCAATGACATAATCTAGCGGTATGCCATATAAGCGGTTGAATGCAGAAAAACATAGAAGATCACTCATACACACCCACTTCCTTTCCTAAACAACGATCCAGCAGATATTCAATATTCAAGGACATACAGATACTTCCATCACCTAAAAGACTACAACCCGAAATACCCGTTGCTTTTTTAAAATCAATATTGATGATGGATGGTAATGGTTTATCTACAATATGTTGATATCCAATAATTTTATCCATGACGATACAAGCCTCTCTTTGAGAAGAATGAATATAAATAATAATCTTTTTTGTGGCTGGTGCAGCTTTTTTTATCCCGAAAAATTCATTTAAATCTATCAAAGGGATCGCTTTTCCATTATAGAAGAAAGTCGCAGAATTTTCATCTTCCTGCACAGTTCCATCATCTATATCATATGGAAAATAACGCAGAATATTGTAAGATGGAATAGAAAACTTATGTTCCCCAACCATAAACAGCATGCTTTCCACAATCGTCAAGGTTAACGGCAAATGCATGGTAATTCTGGTACCATGATGCAGACGGGTGGATAAACTGACATTTCCTCGAAACTGATCCACCATGTTTTTCACAACATCCATGCCTACCCCACGCCCAGATATCTCATTTGCCTGCTTTTTGGTTGAAAATCCAGGCATCATGATCATAGATAAGATCTCCTGTTCGCTGTATTCCTGATCCTCTTTTATCAAGCCTTTTTCTTTTGCCGTATTTCTAATTTTTTCTACATCCAGTCCACGTCCATCATCTTCAACATGAATCGTGATTTCTCCATTGTTATTTTCTACTGTCAGTTTAATAACACCTTGTAATGGCTTATTAATTCTTACACGCTCTTCAGGTGGTTCAATCCCATGGTCAATCGCATTTCTTAATAAATGCATCAAAGGGTCAAATAAATGATCAACAATCTCTTTATCTATTTCTATATCTTCCCCTTTAACAACAAAAGTCACCTTTTTATCTTCTTTATGCGATATATCACGAATCACACGATTTAGTTTTGGAACAATCGTTGATATCGGTATCAGTCTGGCACTCATCACAATTTCTTCAAGCTCCATAAAGGCTTTATGAAAGCTTCTTTCAAACATGAATGATAATTCACGATCGTTATCTTGTTCCAGTCTTGTCATCATCACAGATTCCGCAACCATCAGTTCTCCTAATAAATTCTGCATTTTATCCAGTTTTTTTACCTGTACGGGAATAACAGATGATGATATTTCTTCATTTCGTTTATCTTTTGATAATACATTATCTTCATCATTATTATTTTTTTGATTCAGCATCGCCATAAATTCATCACGCTGAATAATTTTACAGGACTCTACAAACAATGCACGATGCAGCATTTCTAATACTTTCTTGCGATTTGTAGATTGAAAACGTATAAAAAATCCAAATTCTTTAATAAATTTTGCCGCATCCGGATTATTTTCCAGTTTTTGTGGAATACTTTCCAGCTTTTCACAATAAGGCATAATCTGTGATATGATCATATAAGCACGGATATTTTCCATACTGGATTCTTTTTCATAACGCAATCGTATGAATACATCCTGTTCATTTATCCTTGTATCTGGTTTAGATGGTTTTGGCAGGACTTCCTGTTTTACTTCATTTGGTTCCTTCATTAATTTTTTCTGAATGGTTCTGGAAGTATGAATCAATTCCTCAGGACTTGCTGGCATATAGTTATCAAGTTTCATATGCTCTAGTTCCCCATGCATAAAATCAGATACATCATATAATAATTCAAACAGTTCACTTTTACAATAAGCTAATTTTGATTCATCATCTCTTAACACTACAAATGCATCTTCAACAATATGCATCAACTCCGCAATACCATCTAATCCCATCATGGATGATGAGCTTTTGGTAGTATGCATAATACGAAAAATGGAATGAATGTCTTCTTTATTGATTGTTTCTTGCTTTTCCGATTCAATTAGTATTTTATCCAATTGCTCAAATAATTGGTTTGTTTCATATAAATATACATCCAGCATTGATTTCTGGTCATCATCAAATATCGTCATAGCTCATTTTCCTGCTTTCATTTATAAATGCCATCATACCAGATGGAGCAGTTCTTTCCACTGCGTTTTCCAGTATATAACGCTTCATCCGCATGTTTTAAGTTATCGTCAAAGTGAAGGGATGGTTCATAAAGTGCCAGACCAATAGATATGGTGCATTTGAAACGAATCCCCTCGCTGCTGAAAGGAAATGCTTCAATGCTTTTGCGTATATGTTCGCTGATCTGATAGATTTCCTCTTTTGATTTACCAAACAAGAATATCAAAAATTCTTCTCCACCCCAGCGTATCACACTCATATCATCCGCAGCACTCTCCAGAATATTTGCAATACCAATCAAGACGATGTCCCCGATTTCATGTCCATAATAATCATTGATATGTTTAAAATCATCAACATCACACATCATCATGCCAATCTGGCATCTGCTGTTTAATAATTCACTTTTTAAGCGTTCGGATACATAGCGACGGTTGAATAAACCAGTCAAGGAATCACGAAAAGCCATGGAATTTAATTTTCGCATATTCGCTTCCATTTCTTCATTCAGTTTCCTTAAATCATCATTTTGCTGTTTTTCTTTTAAATGCACCTTGATCCTGGATTTCAATATTTCATTATGAAAAGGTTTATTGATATAATCACATGCACCTAAGGAAAATCCTTTTACTACATCACTTTCCTGAGCTCTTGACGTCAGAAAAATAATAGCAGCATAATTTTTATCTACTTCTTTTATTTTTTGATATAGATCATAGCCTTCAATATCAGGAAGTACAACATCCAAAAGGATTAAATCAGGTTGAAATGAACAGACTTTTTCCAGAGCTTCTATGCCGTTATTCGCAACTTCAAGGCTTATATTTTCATTTTCGAATATCTTTTTTATCTGTGCACAGATATATGCACTATCATCAACTATTAAAAGTTTCGGTTTTTTCATTTCAGCCTCAACCTTCCTTTCTTTTATATTACATACGTACCATGATTTACTGTTTTTACTTCTAAGGAGCCATCTTTAGCTTTAAACCAGATCGAACGTCCAAAGTTTTTGCCTGTATCCTGTGCCACAATCGGTATGCCTGCAGTTTTTAATACTTTGATGACAGCTTCCACATTTTTAAGTCCGATTCCACTACTTTGTAGTCCATAAGTAGAAAACATTTCTGCCCCGCCTGCAATTTTCGCAACAATACTTTTTTTATTTGCACCTTGTTGAAGCATCTGCTCCAGCAGCTTTGAAATTCCACTGTCCGCAAATTTGTATTCGTTACTGTTTTGTATATCATGTCGTGATGGCAAAAGAATATGAACCATTCCTGCAATATGATTACGAAAATCGTAAAGACATACCCCCACACAGGAGCCCAATGCGTAGGTCACAAGTACATCAGGCATTTTTATGATGCAGGCATCTCCAATACCTACAGTAAAAAGATTACTCATACAATGATCCTAAGGTTTGAAACATAAAATTCAGGGATTCAAAATCCGGGAAGAACAGGATATGACTGACAACAGGAACATCATCCAGCTGGAAACGATTTTCAATAAACAAAAGCTCATCTCCCAAGTGTGCAAATTTAATCATTGGTACACTTAAGATTGCACCTGCCATATCACAGCATACTGCTGGTAAAGATACGTGAATATCCACATGAAGCAGTAATGATAATGCGTTGATATAGGAACAACACATAATATTTCCTATTTCACTGATAGCAGATTTACTAAGTTCATCTAACTCAAAAATATCTTCTACTTTGGCGTCCACAAGCTTTTCAATGATTGTCTTAGCGAATTCTTCATTCAAAAGAAACATAAATGTACCACTTAAATCCCCTGATACTTCTAATAAAATACCAACCTGTATCGTTTCCGCTCCCCCTAGCATATCCGGTACTTTTTGAAATGGTACGATACATACTTTGGGAATCTCCATTTCTAAAGGCTGATCAATCATCTGCGATAAGGAGGTGATTGCATTTCCGGTACCAATATTCCCCAGCTCTTTTAACATATCTCTTTTTTCTTCATCTAAATCAGAATATGATTGCAGCATATCGTCTACCTCCCATTTTCTTCAAGAAAACAGTTTAATACTTCTTCTATTTCTTTATCTTTAAATGGTTTGACGATAAAATCTTTAGCGCCAAGTCTTCCTGCTTCTAATATTTTTGATTCCTGACCAATGGCAGAACACATGATTACAGGAATACTGTTATCATGCTCCATCATATAACGTAAAGAAGTCAATCCATCCATTTCTGGCATGGAGATATCCATAATGACCAGATCCGGCTTATGTTCTTTGAATAATTCAAATGCCTGTAATCCATCTTTTGCTTCTATGATCTGATAACCAGATGCTTCTATGATCTTTTTTAGCTTCATACGCATAAATACAGCATCATCGACAATTAATATGGTTTTGTTCATACATTTAGTCCTTCCTCATCTCGAAGTTCAAATTTATTAACCAGCTCTCTTAACAGCTGTGCCTGTGCTGCTAATTCTTCACTGGCTGCGGCACTTTCTTCTGATGTCGCAGAATTTCCCTGTACGATATCTGAAATCATGCCAATACTTTGGCGAATCTGAATAATAAAGTTTGCCTGCTGGATATTGGATTGTGAAATACGTTCAATTTTATTTGCGACTTCACGTGCTCCTTCCACAACATGCTTCATTGATTGCTCTGCAGAGGATATCAGGGTGCTTCCTTCTTCAACGGAAGTTGTTGATTTCTTAATCAGTTCTGCAGTTGTCTTGCTGGCTTCCGTCGTCTTGGTTGCTAATTTTCTAATTTCTGATGCAACAACACTAAAGCCACGACCTGCATCGCCTGCTCTTGCGGCTTCTACTGCTGCATTCAATGACAATAAATTGGTTTGGAATGCGATATCTTCAATATCTTTTACAATACCTGTGATATCCATGGAGTTTTGTTTTATTTCTTCGATTGCTTCTGTAACACGATCCATCTGTTGACTGCTGGCAACGATTTCATTTTCTACGACATCTGCTAGTTCACTTGCTGCTACGGTATCATCTGCATTATTTTTTACATTTTCAGATATTTCGTTGATACTTGTCGCAAGTTCTTCGATAGAACCAGCCTGTTCACTTGCTCCCTGAGATAGCATCTGAGCACCATTTGATATCTGCTGAGCGCCACCAGATACCTGTTCAGCACTATTAGCAATTTGTAACATAGATTTACTCAATAAAGAGGATATCTGGTTCAAAGATTCGCTTAGTGTGATAAAATCACCTTTAAATTCCACTCCAGCCTGATAATTCAGCTTACCTTTTCCAATCATCAGCATCGTTTTTTCTATTTCATTAACATAGACGCTTAATGTTGTAATCGTTTCCCGCATGCTGTCCGCAAGGGATCCTAATTCATCCTGTGAATGATATTCCAGTTCTGTATGTAAATTTCCATTTGATAGATCTTTTGCAGCTTTTTTCAAAGTTTGTATTGGTTTTGTGATACTTCTTGCGATAATAAACCATAAAGCTGATGTTAAAAGCAGGGTCACGATACTTAATACCACAAGGCTGATCAACATGATAGATGCGCTTTGATTACTTGATAAATAATAAGCATCTGCGGCCTTTTTGGTTTCTGTTTCCAGATCTCTCAAAAAGCTTCTCGCTTCTACTGCCTTAGGACTGTAATCATTTTGATAAACTTTCATCGCATCATCATATTTTTCATTTTCTAAAAGGGTCATGACTTTCTCTCTTGGAATTACCAGTTCTCCATGCAACTGTTTTAATTCTGACATCATGTCATTTTCACCATTTAACTTCATCAGATTTTCCATTGCCTGATCAACGATTGCCATACTGGTTTTGGCTTCTTTTAATTCTTCCGCTGTTGTTTCCGTATTTTTTTCATTTACAATAAGCAGCATATCTCTTGCGACAATGTATTGATTTAAGCGAAAATCCATAGACTCTTTCACAATCTGATAAGATTTGTTATAGAATTCATCAAAGTTGCCGGTAATCTTACGCACACCATAAAGTGCAGTAAACACTGTTGCCAGATATAATATCACAATCACAATAAAGGATATTAGTAGTTTTTTTGTAATTTTCATATTTTTTAATTTGTTCATTTCACGTTTTCCTTCCTTAAATAGTATATAAGTATTTATTTTTCGTCATGATATGAACCAAACCATCTTCCACTTGAAAATGTAATGTTCTTCCATATCTGTCACCAACATCTTCTCCGGCAAGCGGCAGTTTGAGTTCTTCCAGCATGTGATAAGCACTTTTGGTATTGGCGCGACCAATGTCTGCTACGACTTCATCAGGAAACTGAAACAGTGTTGCACCACCTACCAGTTTCACTACCAGATGTTCATGCTGGCAGCCTTCCTTCAGCATCAGCTCATAAAGTTGTTTAAAAGCGGTATCAATATACTTTAAATCATTGTCATTTTGTTGCCTGGCTTTTGGCAGAAGGCTTTGTATAAAGCCAGCAATATGCTTCATCGTATCATAGATACAGATGCCCATTCCACTTCCCAGTGCATAGGATGTGATCACTTCATCATCTTTCGCAATGATCAGTTCTGCCGGATGTGCAATAATCTCTTTCATTCCCTCACCTCCAAATACGTAAGTACCTGCAAGATGCTTTTTCTAGAAAGCATAAGAATTAAATCGTATGTATGTGATATTTTTAAACTATGTATTAAATAAATGGCCTCATCATCCAGCATCAGCATATTGGATAATGCTTCGTTGATAATGGATTCTTTCATATCTCTTGAAATAGCCGGCTGTCGAATCTTCAAATGCAGATTGGAATAGGATGCTACCGCCGAAAGATATGACGATATCAAAATACTGCTTATTTCCATTAGTACTTCCAATACTTCATCGTTTTCTGATTGTTCATCGATCCAATGAATAGAAGCGATATCCTCACGAATATTTTTTTCATCCATCAAAAACAACGCAAAGCCATTTAATTCTTTTTCAAGTGGAAAAAGGATACCAATCGTCTGTTCGTATGCATCTTTCCACTGGATAAATGTCTGTTCATCAATGATATTGACCTGAGAAGTTGTGGTTAAAATCTGTCTGCCCAGTAATGAGGACAGGGAGGTTGCGGCAGAGCCAATCCCAACATTTCCAAGTTCTCCTACAATATCCTGTATGATGTTTTCTTTATATGCTTTCATTGTTCTGTAATAGAAGCAATGGTACGGATGAGTCGTTCCTCCTGAAATGGTTTCACAATAAAATCTTTGGCTCCTTTACGTAAAGCATCCGCAATTACTTTTTCCTGTCCCATCGCTGAACACATGATGATTTTCGCATTTTCGTCCAGCTTTAATATTTCATTTAATACTGTGATTCCTGATTCATTGGGAAGTGTGATATCCAATAAGACAACATCAGGATGATGCGCCTGATATTGTGTTAATGCTTCTACACTATCCTTTGCAAATATGATATCCTCATAATCATGCTTCTTCAGCATGCCGCTAATCAGTTTTCTCATAAATAAAGCATCATCTACGACCATAATTTTCTCTTTCATTTGCGATCTCCTTATTTTTTCTTTTAAAACGACCATCCAGTCCATTCAAAAATGAACCAATCTGTTGTAATGGCAGCTCTATACAATGCGCCTGTATTGCTTTCGCAACTTTTGGCATACCATATACATCACAGCTGTCCTTATCCTGTATGATGGTAAATGCACCTTTATCCTTCATTGCCTTTAATCCTGCTGCCCCATCTTCTCCCATACCAGTCAATAAGACACCACAAGCAAGGCATCCTGCTTCTTTTGCGACTGATTCAAATAATACATCAATGGATGGACATACACAATTTATCTTCTGACTATTGGTATAATGTAAATGAAATCCATCTTTTTGCCGCTGTATCGTAAGGTGGCGTTTTTCTTTTGCGATATATACAACACCATTTTTTACCAGCTCATTTTCTCTGGCACCTACCACATGCGACGAACATTGTTTATTTAAATAGTCCGCAAATCCCTGTAAATTTTCATCATTCATATGCTGTACAATAATTACCCCATAACTTTGTGCTCGAAATACTTTTAATATCGTTTCAATTGCCCGTGGTCCTCCGGTAGAAGCACCAATCGCAATGATATGGGTACTATGTAAATCTTCTAATACGTTTTGTTTTGCCGGCATGCTTAGAAACTTGATTTTCACAATCAAAGAACGGATAAAGGATACAGTTTCATGTTCTAGCTTATAGATAACCTGTAAATCCTGTAGTTCATGTGCATATACCGTTTTATTGACTTGTCTGATCAGCACCAGCACAGGCAGCTCTGCATTTTTTATTTTATTTATTTCGATGATATCCAATGATGTTAATATTTCCCCATCATATATAACACATAAGCTGGAATATAATTTTTGATAACGATTTAAACTAGATAATACTGTGATTCTATGTACCATAATGCCTTTTTCCTGCGATAGAATATCAAATAAAAGATTTTCTTTTCCCTGATTTTTTTGATAAAGCAGAACATGAATATCATTCACCATGTATGCTCTCCTTTACCTGATAAATAGAAGCTCCATGGTACTTAAATAATACATGATTCTGTAGGATCATTTCTGCCATTCCCAAAATCAAAAATCCTTTTGGCTGCAGGCTGTTATAAAAGCGTTGATAAATCTTGTTTCGTGAACGTTCATCAAAATAAATCAATACATTTCTACACATGATCAGATGAAACTTTCGTTTATCATAAGGTTCCATAATATTATGATATTCAAATGTTACCTGCTTTCTGATACATTCTTTTAACTGAATCGTTCCATCGCTTAATGAACGACAAAACCGTTTTCTCCATAACTCTGGTAGATTCGCAATAGCTTCTTTAGGATAAATTCCTGTCTTTGCTTGTTCTAAAGCAACGGTGTTGATATCTGTCGCATAGATATTGATAGGGGGAAGTACCATTCTACTCAAACGTAATTCTTCTAAAATCATCGCCAGGGTATAGCATTCCTGTCCATAAGAGCATCCCGCGATCCAAACAGAAAATGGCTTACTCACGCAGAGTTTGGGTAATATTTCTTTTTTGATAAATTCAAAATGCTGAGGTTCTCGCATAAAGAAAGAATAATTGGTTGTTAACTTGTTTAACATTTCTTCTTTCATCTTTCCACTTTTATCTGTACGTAATAATGAAAAATACTCCTGAAAGCTATTGACCTGATACTTTTGCAGAATATTCATAAGACGATACTCAATCAACACGCGTTTTTTACGCATATTCAATCCATAAGACTGATACAATAATTCACATAAATATTGAAACTCATCATCCCTGATTTTAACCAACACCATCACCTCCCCATGCTTTAATGTCTAAACGATAAATCCTATGTCCCTTTATATTACATGAAAACTCAAATACCTCATCAGGCTGATGTACCCATGTATGATCACTAACAGCAATTTCTCTTTCAATACGATGTGCACCAATACCGATTTCATCATTCCCCAATGATAAAATCATAAAATATTTTAATGCTTCCCTGCTTTCCCCAAAAAATGGCAAAGATTCATCCAAAATCAATACTGCTTTGTTGTTTCGTTGAAGTACGCCTTTTACATGAGGAATCGCCATAGGCAATGGCGTAATCTCACATGCAGGTATGACTTCTACGATTTGTTCTCCTGGAACTGCAATAATTTTTTCTCCCAGATGACATGCGATATACAAATGTTCACTCATGATACATCTTCTCCTTCAAAGTTTCCCCATAAATCAAGCTGATTGATTTCATTTGGGCGAGCATAATAAAATCCCTGTGCAATTTCACAACCGATGGTTTTTAGGAAAGCTACATGTTGTCTTGTTTCAATTCCTTCTGAAACAATTGTCATATCCAGCTGCTTTGCCATACGGATAATATTGGTTAGAATAATTTTTTCTCGTTTATTCATCTGTGTCTGAAAGAAGGTATGATCCAGCTTTAATACATCCATTGGCAAATCCTTTAATAAGCTTAAAGAAGAAAAACCAGTGCCAAAATCATCGATAGATAACAAGAAGCCTTCTGCTTTCAACTCTTTAGAACGCTCTATCGCAATGCTTTCATTCTCAAGGAAAGCACTTTCTGTAATTTCTAATTCAATCAGACTGCGATTGATCTGATAGGTATCGCATATTTCTACAATTTGTTTGACGATATCATTGTTTTTTAAATCTACTCTGGAAATATTGACAGATACCGGCAATGGTTTTTTCCCTTGTTTGATCCATGTATTGATCTGTATACAAACCTGTTCTAATACATACATATCTAAATCGATAATGAAATGGTTCTTTTCAAACAATGGAATAAATTCAGAAGGATAGATCATATTGCCATCCTGCCTTCTCCAACGGACCAATGCCTCAACTCCCACACATTGATTTGTATAGATATTGACTTTGGGCTGATAAAACACAATGAATTCATGATTTTTCAAAGACTGCCGCATAATGGAAGATAAGCGGTGTTCTCTGATAAATTTTTCTTCCAGTTTTCCATTATAAAATGCAATACAGCTTTCATGAGAATCTTTAATTGATTTTCTTGCGGTATTGGCATAATCAATCATCTGTGCAATATCCATGGTGATATCGTTGATTAGATAAATACCCAGCATACAGCTGATATTCGTAATAAGATCATAGCGTATATTATAACGTTCGATTTTTTTAATCAATAAATTTAAGCGCTGTTTCAATTTCTCTATATCTTCATAATTTAACAATAAAATAAAGATATCCGCATCAATTCTTGCGAAGCATTCCTCATCTTCCATATACAGATTCAGGATTTCCACAATTGCGACCAGAATTCTATCGCCATAAGCATATCCATATTCCGAATTGATATATTTAAAGTTTTTGATATCCATGGTAATCAATGCATATTTTTTCTGATTTCCCACGCTCATGTTTTCTACAGCTTTTTGATAGAACTTCTTCAAATTCCATGCTTTTGTCAAGGTATCCTGACTGGATTTTTGATGATGCTGACGCAGCATACGCATCTGTAGAATCGCAGTATTTATAATTTTAATCAATAGAAAGAAAGTCGCAATTTCCTGACTTGTCCATATCCGTTCCTTTTCACAGTCAATCATACAGATATAGCCAATGAATGCTCTATTTTCCTGCAGTTTTCCCTGCATCAATGATCTTGCGCCACGTATCTTCTCTCGTAGTGCAACAAAGGAATCATAATGAAACATATCCGATAACTGATTACATGCTAATACATCTTCATACATAAAACAATTTTGATAATTGTCCCCGACAAACAGCGGCAATGTATTTAAATTTTCATTTTCTACCAGCATACTTTCCGGACGACATTCATATAACACTTTATATGCATCATCTTCCCGTTCTATTTCATAGATATACTGTGTATGGAAATAGGCACATATTTTTTTCAAAATAAGTGGGATCGTTTCAATCATATCTTTTCCATCATACATCTCATACATGATATCTGCCGCAAATTCCATGTCTGCCAGTTTGGTATTGATTTTCGATGTCGCAAATGGCTTTGGGAAGTTCAATGGGTATGGTTGATCTGTGTCCATACAGAATAATACATGGGTATGTAATGCTTCTTCATAACATGTACTAGCTTTATGCAGCAATTCCATGAATCCTGTTTCCTTTTGCACATGATAAACTCCTACATGCATATGTTTTTGCATATGTTCAGCATGTTCACAATTCAGTTGATGATATTGCTTGATCAGCTGTTTTAATTTACGCTCCATATCTTCTTCATTAAGATATCCTACTGCATAAACAAAAAACGCAGCCGGCCCTACTCTTACAAATAAATCTGTTTTGTCGAAAATCTTCGTTAAAGAATAAGCAGCCTCTGCGACCATCATACTGTTGTCAAGTTCTTCCTCACTCATGAATTGTTTATAATCAATTTCTATCAATAATGCCGTATCCACGCCATCTCCTGCACCATTTTTCAGATAGCGATCCATTTGTGTATCCGCTGCACACGGCAAATAGAATTTTGTTAAGGCATCCATTCGTTTTTGTTTATTTTCCATATACAGCCTCCCTATCTATGATTTGATGCTGATGAAGCAGTTCAACAAGATCTAATTGATATCCGATTTTTTGTGTATCCAATGGATAACAGGTTTCTATATAAGAAAAAGGTGGACGCTGCATGTAAAAAGGTAATGTACATGGTTCGTCCAACAATATAACATTTAACACTTTTGCGACAAACAAGATATAGTCCCAATCATCACATTGAATTAATATTGCATAATTCACCATTTCTTTATCCTGTTTCAATAAGTCATACAAAAAATAACCAGAATATTCTACTCCCTCAAGTAGATACTGATTTTCATTTTTTCCCTTTACCTGCTCCATGGCATAAACTTTTTTTACCATTTGAATTGGTAGTAATACGATTACATTTCCACATGTAACTGCTAATGCCTGCCTATCCTGTTCTCCATTTTTCATACGCTCACCAATCTTACCCAATTGTCATATATATGTTTAACTATATTATACATGATTTTCAGAATAATAGGGATTTTTTTTCAAATAATTCCGTTATTCTGTAAAAAAAGCATACAAAAAAAGACTGAGCATAATTTATGTTCAGTCTTATGGATACTAATGTTTATAAATATTGTAGAATGCAGATTTTCCTGGGAATACAGCTACATCACCTAGTTCTTCTTCAATACGGATCAATTGATTGTATTTCGCAATACGATCTGTTCTTGACATAGAACCTGTTTTGATTTGCCCTGCATTGAATGCTACTGCGATATCCGCAATGGTTGTATCTTCTGTTTCACCGCTTCGATGTGAAACAACGGCTGTATATCCATGTTTTTTCGCAAGCTCCATTGCATCAAAAGTTTCTGTCAATGTGCCAATCTGATTAACCTTGATCAAGATAGAATTAGCAATATCTTTATCAATACCTTCCTGTAAAATAGCAGGATTGGTCACAAATAAATCATCACCAACTAATTGAATCTTTTTACCCAAGTGTTCACTTAGTTTTCTCCAGCCATCCCAATCACGTTCTCCTAAACCATCTTCAATAGAGATGATTGGATATTTTTCCACAAGTTCATCATACCATGCAATCATTTCATCTGTTGTCTTAGAACCCTGTCCTGACTTATTTAAATCATACATTTTGGTTTCGGTATTATAAAATTCACTTGCTGCCACATCCATTGCAATACAGATCTGTTCACCAGGTACATATCCAGCTGCCTGAATTGCTTCCATGATACATTTTAATGGTGCTTCATTATCTTCCAGATTTGGAGCGAATCCACCTTCATCTCCAACCGCTGTGACCTGACCTTTATTCTTTAATACTTTCTTTAACGCATGGAATGTTTCTGCACCCATACGAATAGCTTCTTTCACGCTGCATGCCCCAACTGGCATAATCATAAACTCTTGGAAATCTACAGAAGAATCTGCATGACTTCCACCATTTAATACATTCATCATTGGTACCGGAAGCGTTTTTGCGTTGATACCGCCCAAGTAGCGATATAATGGAAGATCATAATATTCTGCAGCAGCATGCGCAACTGCCAAAGAAATACCAAGGATGGCATTAGCACCATATTTTGATTTATCCTTTGTACCATCTGCGTCAATCAATGCCTGATCAATTGCTGCCTGATTTCTTACATCTAAACCAATCACCACATCTGCCAAAATATCATTCACATTTTCTACAGCTTTTAAAACACCTTTTCCTAAAAATCTTGATTTATCTCCATCGCGTAATTCTAAGGCTTCACGCTCTCCTGTGCTGGCACCACTTGGTACCATCGCTCTGCCCATAAAACCACTTGCTGTTGTTACTTCTACTTCAATTGTAGGATTTCCTCGAGAATCGAGAATCTCTCTAGCGTGTACATTTGTAATTGTTGACATATATGTATCCTCCTTTATCTAATCACAGTATAACACAGCATTTTTCATTGCGAAAGAAGTTTGCTCAATCTAACACACTTTCACACATTTAACGTGATGTTCGTTTTTTCTTCTTTCTGGGTGTAATGAGAAGTAATCCAATCAAGATTAATACGATTGGCCAGTACATCATCGCAAGCTGTGTCATATCCTGAAGAATGATCTGTACATCCAGATCTGGTTGAAGCAATAAAATAGCTCCTGTTAATGCAAGGATCAAACCGATCCTTTGTTTCATGTTCATCACTCCCTATGATGCAGTATATAAAGGATTTTATGCAAAAGATGTCAAAAAAAAGAAGAATCTATTTAGATTCTTCCAATAAATCGATTTTTTCTAGATCAGCATAACTTAAATCTGTTGGTGTTTCTCTACCAAACAGAATTGTTAAGACTGTTGCTGTCTGATTTTCATCATCCAATGCTTCAACTGTACCTTCTACATTCGCAAAAGCACCATTCAATACGCGAACACGATCTCCAACTTCAAAGTCAACCTGAACCTTGCGTTCACTCATACCTAAACGGCGTAAAATAG
Source organism: Absiella sp. AM29-15 (assembly GCF_003434225.1). NCBI lineage: Bacteria > Bacillati > Bacillota > Erysipelotrichia > Erysipelotrichales > Erysipelotrichaceae > Amedibacterium > Absiella sp. AM29-15. The sequence continues at coordinate 318,253 of NZ_QVFL01000002.1, read as the reverse complement.
ATTCCATTTCTTCTTCCGCAACTGGGAATGGTTTTGCTCCACCACCACTTGAACCGATAAATCCTGTTACACCTGGTGTATTACGTACAATGTACCATGCTTCATCTGTCATGATCATTTCCACAAACAAATAACCGCTGAAAAGATTATTTGTCTTTTCAACTTCTTTACCATTTTTGTATTCGATTTCTTTTTCTTCTGCTACAACGATACGGAACAGATAATCCTGTAATCCCATCGTTTCTACACGTCGCTGTAGATTTTCCTTTACACGATTTTCGTGTCCAGCATACGTATTAACTACATACCATTCTTTTTTAATTTCCTGTGCCATAAAATCCTCCTCGCATTACATTCCGATTAATGAAAGGAAACCTGAAGATACAAGCTGACATAAGAAAAAGAAAAGTGCCAGAATTGCTGTGAATACAATTACTGTCATACTGTCTTTTGCCAAATCCTTCATCTTTGGCCAGCGGATTCTTTTTGCTTCTGTCATGATACCATTGATACTAAACCATTTCATTCAGATCACTCCTTATTTCGTTTCTTTGTGAATCGTGTGTTTTCCACATTTTGGACAGAACTTTTTTAATTCGATACGTTCTGTATGGGTCTTTTTATTTTTTGTTGTTGTATAATTCCTTGATAAGCATTCGGTGCATGTCAATATTACTTTATCACTCATAAAAACACCTCGTTTTCGTGCTTATTAACTTTATCATAAAGTGGGACGATAGTCAATCAACGTATCGTCTTTTCTTTCGCTTTCGTATCTTGCATAAGGTATTATCCACCTTTTTCTTAGGGATATTCAATTTTTCCGCAATCTGATCATAAGAATAACCAAGCGTTCTTAAGCTCAGGATATCAACTTCTAATGGATTCAATCGTTTTTGTGTATATAACACATTTTCTTTGATATGTTCTTCCTGTTCATCTTCTTCAGCAGGTATTTCATCCACAATCATATCCATCAACCGATAATTTGTTTCACCCTCCTGAATATGCATATCTAAACTGACCATATACTTATCCTGTCTTCGACTATAGGTGTTCATTGAACGAATCATATCCACGGTTGTATGTTTTAAAACCTTGAAATAATAATTATGGAAACTTGATTGATCAGCTTTGTAGTCGTCAATTGATTCATGAAGCTTCAATAAGGCGATTTGATAAAAATCTTCCTGATCTTGATATCTTGGGTACGTACGTAAAATATGACGCAGCCATCTTCTTATTTCAACTTGATATTTATTAACCAGAAATGCAAATGCTTTTTCATTTCTCTGGCGTATCATGTAAATCAGTTCGTTGTCATTGAGTTCCTCTATCTGCATCTATTTACCTCACTTTACTTTATAACGGATGACGTTTACTGTGGATTTCATACAGCAGTATTCCACAAGCAACACTGGCATTTAAACTTGTGACGCTGCCTTCCATTGGAAGACGTACACAATAGTCACAATTCTTCGCAACTAATGGACTAATGCCAAAGCCTTCTGAGCCAATGATTAAAACAAGTGGTACATCATATTGTCCTTCACGATAATCTCTGGAATTTTCAAGGTCTGCCCCTACGATCCAGAAACCCTGCTTTTTCAAATACTTGATTGTCTGTGTCAGATTGGTTACCATACTGACTTTTACTGTGTCAATAGCCCCTGTACTTACTTTCGCAACCGTTGGTGTTAATTTCACATTGCGATGCTTTCCAATAATCACGCCATCCACACCAACACAATCACAGGTTCTTAAGATTGCGCCTAAATTATGTGGATCTTCCAGGCCATCCAATAATACCAATAAAGGCATCTTCCCTTTTGGTACACTTTCTAATATTTCTTCTAATTCATATGTTTTATAGTCGTCAATTTTAGCCGCAATTCCCTGATGATTGCCACTCAACATGGTATCCATCTTTTTCTTACCCATTGTTTTTAATGGAATCTTTTTTTGTTTGATAGCGTCCACTAATTCTGTATCGCGAATACCTTCTGCCATGATGATTTCATATATTTTTTTATCATCCTGTAACAGCTGTTTGACAACATTTTTTCCATATACATATTGTGTCATAGTCCTATTCTCCAATTTCTTTTATCGCCTGCCAAAGCTCGTTTAGACGTGTTTCTTGTTTCGTAAGATACAAATAGCCAAAAAGTGCTTCCAGTCCTGTGGATAAGCGGTAGGTCTGTACACTGGCGTTTTTCGCATGAGAGGAAATATTCGTATTTCTGCCACGCAGTATGATATTCCATTCCTCTTCTGTGAAGAAGTCTTTCTCTTTTAATTTCATCAAAAAATCAGCCTGTGCCTTTGCGCTTACCCATGCGACACTTTTTTTCTGTAAGACATTTGGCTTTTGATAGCCCAGTTCTAATAACATTTCTCTTACATACAGCGACATCACGGCATCGCCGATATAGGCAAGTGATGTTCCATTGTATTCTTTAATATCCATTAAAGGATTCCTCGCTCCATCAATTCTTTACGATAGCCATCTGCTGTATCAAAATCTTTTTCTTTGACTGCTGCTTTCCATTTTTGATGAAGTTCTTTATCTTCCTGCGTTAATGTTAATCTTGGAATATCGATCCCTAATACATCCATCATCTTTTCGATTGCACGTGTTTGTAAAGCAAGTTTTGCAAAATCAACATCACGTTGACGAATTGTTTGATTTAATACCTTCACTGCTTCAAATACTGCCGCAAATGCATTTGGTGTATTCAAATCATCCTGCATGGCATCCATAAAAGGCGCATAAAGTGCTTCATCATATGCTTCATCTACTTCTTTATCCGCAAGACCCAGTTTCACATATGCCTGTTTCAAGGAAGTTTGTACCTTGTTTAATTCTTTCTTAGCAGCTTCAATTGCTTCTTCATTGATATTTAATGGACTGCGATAATGTGTTCCCAGCATTAACCAGCGAAGTACATTGCCTCCAATCTTCGCAATCATATCCTTTGCCCAGATGACATTACCTAACGATTTACTCATCTTTTCACCATCAATATTTACCATACCATTGTGTACCCAGTAATTAGCGATTGGTGTTTCATATGCTGCACGGCTTTGTGCAATTTCATTTTCATGATGAGGGAATTTTAAATCCATACCACCACCATGAATATCGATTAGATTTCCATCAAATTCCTGATTGATCATCACAACGCATTCTGTATGCCATCCAGGACGCCCTACAGACCATGGAGAATCCCATTTGATTCCTTCCTCTGTACGTTTCCACAGAGTAAAATCCAATGGATTTTCTTTTTTGCTGTTTTCATCAATACGGGCACCTACCATTAAATCATCGATTTGCTGGTGGGACAGGTTTCCATAAGATGGTACACTGTTTACACGGAAATAAACATCGCCATCTACTTCATAGGCGTTGCCTTTTTCAACAAGCAGCTTGATAAAAGCAATAATCGCATCCATTGTATCAGTAACTTTAGGTGCCGCATCTGGCATCATTGCATGCAATGATAATCGGTCTTGATTATATGCTTTAATAAATTTATCTGTAATTTCTTTTTCTGTAACGCCACATTCTTTAGCGACCTTGATGATTTTATCATCCACATCTGTATAGTTTGATACCATCTTTACATCATAGCCTAAAGCCTGAAAAGTACGTTTTAATGTATCAAATACCACAATTGGTCTTGCATTTCCAATATGTGGATAGTTATATACGGTAGGTCCACATACATACATATTGACCTTGCCTTCCTGCATTGGTTTAAAATCTTCAATTTTTTGATCCATACTGTTAAATAGTTTCATATCCATATCCTCCTTGTGAAATAAAAAAAGCTCTTTAATGTAAAGACGCATAACGCGCGGTTCCACTTTACTTGAAAGAAGCTTTCCACTTTTACACGTTAACGCCGTATTACGTATTCTTCTACTTTATCGAAAAATCCCTGAAAGGTGCATTCAACAAGTCGTTTTTCGCTTTCACCATCATCGAAAATCGCTGTTTAGTGACTGTCTACTTCTCCTTTGTCATCAGTTTGACTTTTTTATACTATACCAAAATATGCCATTATTTTCAATTGTTTCTACTTGTTTTCTTCTTTCTTTTCTTCCAGCTCTTTACTGATTGCCGCAAACTGCGCTAAAAAATCTTCATCTAAGCCATTCTTTTTTAAACCATCCACATAGACTGCATCTAAATCATCCAATACATCCAATCCATTATTGCCTTCTTCATTTGTATTTAATTTTGTTTTTAATGCCATGATTTTCACCTCGATATATCTGTTGATAGTTTACACCAGAAATGATGATTTGAAAACCCCTTTGCACAAAAAAAACCAGGCATTTCTGCCTGGTAAACACTTACTTTATTTCTAGAATTAAGCCAATTCTGAGAAGTATTTAATTGTTCTAACCATCTGGCTAGTGTAAGAGTTTTCGTTGTCATACCAAGATACAACCTGTACCTGAGTATTTCCGTCTTCCATTTCGATAGCCATAGTCTGAGTAGCATCGAATAAAGAACCAAAACGCATACCAACGATGTCGCTTGAAACGATTTCATCAGTGTTGTAACCGAATGATTCGTTAGCAGCAGCTTTCATAGCAGCGTTGATTTCATCAACTGTAACTTTTCCTTTAACTACAGCAACTAAGATAGTTGTTGATCCTGTAGGAGTTGGAACACGCTGAGCAGAACCGATTAATTTACCGTTCAATTCAGGGATAACCAAACCGATAGCTTTAGCAGCACCAGTAGAGTTAGGAACGATGTTTACTGCAGCTGCACGTGAACGACGTAAGTCACCTTTTCTCTGAGGTCCGTCTAATGTCATCTGATCACCAGTGTAAGCGTGAACTGTAGTCATGATACCACTCTGGATAGGAGCTAAATCATTTAATGCTTTAGCCATAGGTGCCAAGCAGTTTGTAGTACATGAAGCAGCAGAAATAACTGTATCTTCAGCAGTTAAGATATCGTGGTTAGTGTTGAATACAACTGTTGGTAAATCATTTCCAGCAGGTGCAGAAATAACAACTTTACGAGCTCCAGCTTCGATGTGTGCGCTAGCTTTTGCTTTTGATGTATAGAATCCTGTACATTCTAATACTACGTCAACACCTAATTCTCCCCAAGGTAAGTTTTTAGCATCAGCTTCAGCGTAGATAGTGATTTCTTTTCCATCAACTGTGATTGAGTTTTCACCAGCAACTACTGTGTCAGCCTTTTCGTATCTTCCCTGTGAAGAATCGTATTTTAATAAGTGAGCCAACATTTTAGGAGAAGTTAAGTCGTTGATTGCAACTACTTCATATCCCTCAGCTCCGAACATTTGTCTGAATGCAAGACGTCCGATACGTCCAAATCCATTAATAGCAACTTTTACTGTCATCTTCAAAGTCCTCCTTTTTAACCACCCTTATTATACGTACTTCCTACCTAAATGTCAATTGAGAATTATTTCACGATACGCTTTTTTTTACAAATTTTCTGTATTTTACAAGCACTTCTTTTCAAACATGAAAACATCATTCATAAATTTAGCTTTTATGTTCATATTTTCTACCATTTTCCATATATTTTATAATTTCTGTGAAAGCGTTATCAATCCTTTATCTGTATTTCCCGGGTAATCTTACTTTCTAATATCCTTTATCTTTCAGTTCTTTTACAATATCCACATAGGTTTCACATACCTGAAATCCTTTATAATCTTCTCTGGTCAGATCGATGATATCACCATGTGATATTCCACGATAATGTTCATTCTCAAAAGTTTTACGAAAGTTTCCCCATTTGGCACTTTCCTCACTAACCAGACCATCACTTTTTCCATCCACAAGTTTGATAAACAGATATGGAATCGTTAATAGTATATGAGAAAAGGCACCATGCATGAAACTCATATAGCTTTGATAATAGACATTTGGATCATCTTTGATATCTGTGTTGAATTGCTTTGCCCATGTTGTGGAAAACTGATGTGTGACTGTATAGAAATCAGGATATTCATCACCAATGCGATGAAAGAAACCATCAAAGATTGATGATAAACGCCGATAGATACCATCAGGTACAATTTTAATCAAAACATCCACAAAGCGACATCCTCTGTGTGGAGTAGAAATCGTTGTCAATGATGCCACATGTTCTCCCATGCCACAGGCATGAATCACATAACGTGCATCTAGTCCACCTTTGGAATGTGCGATGATATTTACTTTATCACAATGCTGTTGTTCACAGATTTCAAGAATACGATGCTGAATCTGTTTCCCATTATGCTCAACAGTCGCAAACGCTTCCTGATTCCCATAATAAATGATGGCTCCATTTTCACTTAATACTTTAGGAATCCTTCCCCAGTAGTTTACATATTTAAAATCACGAAAGCCTACACCATGCAGCATCAATATTGGATATCGGGTTGCGCATATTTGTTTATTTGCGCGTAATGCCCGAATATCGACCATATATAACTCATGATCCCATTCTTCTTTTGCTTTATAGCGAAGATAGCATAATACCGGAATATGAACGATAGGAATGAATAATACAAGACAGATTAATCCTCGTTTGATAATTCTTAACCGTTTGCTGAAAATAAAAATCAACCCTGCCCCACACAGAATATATAGATATAAGAAACAAAGCATCCAGATGATATCCGCAATATACCATGCCATATTCATAGGAGCCTTCCAAATGATAATGATGGACAATAGATAGCCCCATAATCCATATGCGATCATTTTGCGGCCTTTCATTAATATTTGTATACGCTTATGTTTTTTCTTTATGACAGATAATATCCCCCATACGATATTGATTAGCAACAATACCAACATACCTGCAATCTGCCAAAATGTGCATTGTGCGATGATCCATGGCAAATGCGCACAAACGAGTAAAACTGCCATTTGAAATAAAAGTTTGATATAACGCATACGCTTTCCTCCTGTCGTATTTACATGATACTCTTTTTTTTATGCTTTGTCTAAGATGTATTAAATGAATGCCTTTGTGCATACTCTTATATATCGGGAGGGACTACGCTATGGTGATTGTACCAACTATTATTGAACGAAATGCAAACAGTGAACGTGTTTACGATTTATATTCCTGCTTATTAAAAGAACGTATTATCATATTGACCGGTGAAATTGATGATGCAATGGCATCTAGTATAACTGCCCAGCTGCTATATCTGAATTCTTTAGGCAATGCGCCTATTCAAATGTATATCAATTCTCCTGGAGGCAGTGTTACCGCTGGTCTTGCGATTTTTGATATTATGAATTTCATCAGTTGTGATGTTTCCACCATCTGTATGGGCATCTGTGCAAGTATGGCTGCAATTTTATTATGTGCTGGCACAAAAGGTAAACGCTGTGCTCTTGAAAACAGTGAAATTATGATTCATCAACCCCTTGGTGGAATGCAGGGGCAGGCCAGTGATATGGAAATTGCCGCTGAACATATGCAGTATATTAAACAAAAACTATATCATATTTTAGAAACGCAAACAGGCCAAAAACCTGAAACCATACGTAACGATTGTGATCGTGATACGTATATGAATGCGCAGAAAGCAAAAGACTATGGCATGATTGACACCATCATTCATCCATAGTCTTTTCTTCTATTAATCGTTTTGTAATTTCTTCTTCATTCACTGGTTTTCCAAACAGATATCCCTGATAATAATCAAGTTCAAGATCAGAAACAAAGTCGAGTTCTTCTACTGTTTCAATGCCTTCTAAACAAACCTGAATATCAACACAATGACATATTGCGATAATAAACTGAATAAACAAGACATCAAATTCACTTTTCTGAATATCTTTCACAAAGGCCTGATCGATTTTCACAACATCACTGACTCCTTTTTTCAGGTTTTCCAATGTAGAGTAACCTGTTCCAAAATCATCCATCGCAAGTCTTACGCCTTGACTTCTTAAATCATCAAACATATCCTGAATGATCTGCATATTGCCAACTGTGTTGCTTTCCGTTAATTCTAAAATCAAATTCTTAGATGGAAATGCCAGTGCCTCCATCCTTTGTTTTACTTTTTCCTGAAAATCACCTTTTAGTATTTGTAAAGCTGACACATTTACACTGACAGAGAATTCCGGTTCTACTGCCATCCATTTTTTACAAGCATGCATTGCCTGTTCTAGCACCCATAATCCCATGGTTTCTATCATACCATTTTCTTCCATGACTGGTATGAATTCTATTGGTGGCACAAAGCCTAGATTACCGCCATTCCAACGCATCAATGCTTCTACACCCATCATTCTTCCTGAACTAGTTTCTATCAGTGGCTGATATGCGACAGAAAAACCACGATAGTTTTCCGCAATACACTCACGAAGCGAACGCAGGATATCCAAAGATCGTAATTTGTTTTCTAAAATCTGTGGTTCAAAGAAACACAGACGGTTTTTCCCTTTGTTTTTTGCCAACTGTAATGCATAATCCGCAAAGGTATATAATTCTTGAAAATCCTGCTGTTTACTTGTAGATATCGCACAGCCTGCGGATATCTGTATCACACATTGAAAACGTTCCTGCAGCTGTTGGTGTAATAATTGACGTTGTAATATCTGATACATCTCCTGAATTTCATTTGCCTGTGCGTTTTCTATCAAAACACCCATTTGATCATTATCCAGTTTGTATAAACTGGCATTTCCAGGCAGACTTGATTGTATCAACTGCGAAGTTGCTTTCAACACCATATCCCCAAAGGAGCGATCATATAGTTCATTTACATTTTTAAAGTCATCAATATCAAGAACAACAACGCTCAGTGTTTCAATTGCACGATCTTTTAATTTTTGTGCGCCCGCTTTATCGAATTCTTGGCGGTTTAATAAATGAGTCAATGGATCAATCTTGTTTTGACGATCCAGCTGTGTCATGATGCCCGCAAAAATACTTGGTTCCCCATATTCATCACGCATAAGCTGTCCACGACATTTTAACCAGATATATTCGCCTTCCACTGTCTTTGCACGAAATTCCACAGAATGATAATCCATCTGATTTTCACCTATTTGCATATTAGATTTATAGAAGCGCTCCCAGTCTTTTGGATGAACGATTTTCTTCCATAAAGGCAATGGATTTTCAATAATTTCCTGTGGCAAACCAAACAGTTTTACCTGTGCTGGTGAGTAACGGAAAATCCCGCTTTTCATATCACAAATATATATAAAATCATCTGTACTGTTCAATAATGCATCATACAAAAGATTACTGTCAAAATGAAATTCTTCTTTATGTTCTTTCTCATGACGGAAAGGATTTTCACGCTCTGCCATTCGGGTTTTATGAATTCTTAATTTTTGTTTATACATGATATCATCTGCATTCGCAATAATATCGTCAATATCTAAAGTATCATCCCATGTAACGGTATAGATGCCATAACAATAAGACATTTCATAGTCTTTATGATATGCTTTCTTCAATTGTTGTACATGCTGCATTTCCTTATACATAAAATGCGCTATCTGTTTTTCATCCATAGCAGTACTGACGATCACAAATTCATCACCACCCAGACGAAACATAAAATCTGATCCCTGTAACTGTTCTTTTAAAACAGAAGTCAGCGTCTTTAAAAGGAAATCGCCTTCTCGATGGCCATATTGATCATTTACAATCTTTAGATTATCCACATCCAGCAATACCAGTTGTACATTTTCTTTTTCCTGTTTTGCTTTATTTAACGTCTGACGTAATAATTCCTTACCTGCTCGACGATTAAATACCTGACATAAATCATCTAAGCTGGCCATTCTGTTTAACTCTACAGAATCTGTGATATCTAAAGATTGTTGAAGATGTGCCTTGCGTCCATCAAGCCATGTTACTAAGCAATCATAGTTTTCAAAATCTTTATCTAGTTTGGTATTATGCTCTTTCCATATGATATAACCATCCCGATCTTTTGATTGCATTAATTTCTTCTTAGGACAAAACTCACATGGTGTTTCTTTATGATCCTGTAATACTTTATAACAGATTTCTCCTTCTGGATGCTCTAGCTGAAAGATAGCCTTCATCCGCTGATTCATGAATAAAATTTCATCTGTTTCTAAATCTGTTACATAAATGCCAGTTTTTAAACGATCTAGAACATCTATCATATTATCTGTTTTTCCCATATTTCCTCCACATTACCACGAACACATATTCTATTCTTATTATACCTTTTTTACGTAAAAATTGGTAACGCATTCGATTGATTTATGAAAAAAGTCACAATTACATCTCATTTTGTGTTACATATATGACAACAATTGCTTCACGAAGGCAGTTTTGGGATGATTTCTTATATTCTGTGCTGTATCAAACTGTTCCACAACACCATCCTTCATGACAATCACACGTTCTCCCAAATACAGTGCTTCTTTGATATCATGTGTCACAAAGAGCAAAGTAAATGGTTCTCTTGCGTGAATTTTCAATAATTCTTCTTGCAAGGTATGGCGGGTAATTTCATCTACAGCACCAAATGCCTCATCCATTAATACAACACCCGGGTGTGCTGCCAATGCTCTAGCAATTCCAACACGCTGTTTTTGCCCACCACTTAGTTCATCAGGATATCGGCGCAGTAATTCTTCTTTTAAATCCACGATTTTCAACAATTCAAGTATTCGTTTTTGAATGCTTTGATGATCTTCTTTCTTCAGGTGTAAAACATAAGCGATATTTTCTTCAATAGTCATATGCGGAAACAAAGCAATACTTTGAATGACATAACCAATTCCCTGACGCAAGATATTAGGATTCATTTCTTTGATATTCCTTCCATCAATATAGACAGAGCCATGATCTGGTAGAATCAGTGCATTGATCATCTTCAACAGCGTTGTTTTTCCACTTCCACTGCCGCCAATGATGCTAACACGTTCATGTGTATGAATAGATAAGGATACATCCTTCACAACCTTTTGTGTCCCATAACTTTTTTCCACATGTTCCACTTTTATTTCACTCATGATGCTTCACCTCCAGCAAGCCTTTTTTCTCCAGGAATTCTTTTGCGACTTCTTGTTCATTTCGTTTAAAAGATTCTACCTGATCATTCATTTCAGCCATTTCCTCATCACTGATCAAATGATCCATCAGCATTAAGATATCCTTTAGTTCAGGATATTTGATAAGCGCATCCTCCCTTATCACAGTCCCTGCATAATAGGATGGAAAGAAGTGGTGATCATCTTGTAATAATACAATATCAGGATCATGTAATCGTCCATCTGTGGTAAATACTATGATGCTATCTACCTGTCCTTTTAATAACGCATCATATTTTAAGCCGATATCCAGATCCATGGTTTTATCAAAATGAAGCTGATATTCTTTTGCGATGGCATCATAGCCATCATCTCGTTCATAATAATCATATTCTCCACCAAAAGAAAGCTTTGATGATACCTTCGCAAGATCTGAATATGTTTTTAAATGATATTGATCTGCTGTTTCTTTTGTGACTGCGATGCCATAAGTATTATTGAATCCATATAATCCTATCCATGCCAGTTGGTATTTTTCATGATATGCCTGCTTTAATTTCTGATATAAGACATCATCTTGTGGAATTGTCTTTTCTTTCAGCACAAAACTCCATGATGTACCTGTATATTCTGGGTATAAATCAAAATCACCTTTGACAAGTGCAGGATGAATGTTGCTGGTGCCTCCACCAACCCCTTTGGTAATTTCCACCTGTATATCACTGCGATCTTCAATCAACAATTTCAACATTTCGCCAATGATAAATTCTTCACTCATTGGTTTTGTGGCAAGCTGTAATACTGCTTTTTTCTTAGGGGTATAAAACAGGGATCCTCCCAATACCATAAAAACAACAAGTACTATGAGCATCACGCGTTTTTTCAACTGTTTACTGTGATGGCGATTCCTTAAAAATCTTTCCAAACAGCCAATGAGTATATCGATCATAAATGCTAAAATGGCAACTGCCAGACTGCCGGCAAATGTCATCGTCATATTGTTTGTTGTAATCCCTCGATAAATTGCGACTCCCAAACCACCTGCGCCTATGAATGAAGCAATACCGGCTAATGCAATCGTCATAACACTCATGTTTTTAAAACCAGAAATAATGATGGGCATCGCAAGTGGCAGTTTGATTTTGTACAATATCTGTAGATCACTACTTCCCATACCTCTGGCTGCTTCCACAACATCTTGATCCACATTCTCTAAACCCGTATAGGTTGCACGAATAATTGGCAATAATGCATAAATACTTAAAGCAATGATGGCACTTTTATTTCCTATTCCACTTACCGGAATCAAAAACCCCAGCATAGAAATAGATGGTATCGTATATAAAAAGCTGACAATTCCTAACACAATCGGTGATAAACGTTTCTTTTGATGGATAAATACACCCAAGGATACACCTAACACACTTGCAATCACAATTGCGATAAAAGATATCTGTAAATGTTCCATCACCAATGACATGATAAAATCAAAACGTGTTTTATAAAATTCTAATAAATTTCCCATAGAATCACTTCCTTCCTTTATATAAAAGACAGGATATGAAACGAAATATTCATATCCTGCTCATCTAAGCATTAACAATGACCATCTAAATACATTTGTTCCTGATCTTGATATTTCTTTGCTTCCTCCTCACTTAAGAAAATAGTATGATGTATTTGGGAAGAATCTAAAATATGCAGACCACCACAACCTCCATAGCCTTCAATACTGAATGTTTCATGCTCCTTTGTTTTTTTCAGGTCAATTACTTTTCCACTCATTGCAAAACCATTTACTAGAAAATATACCTGCATGCCTTCTTTTAACATATCTATTTCTCCTTTCCTTAATATATGTTCGCAGCTTCACGAACCAGATCTTCTAAAAGTTTCTGCATCTTTTGAATTATTGGATGATTTTCCATACCATATGGTGCAGCTAGTTTCTGACTCTTTACAAATCCTAGCCAGATGCTTCCTGCCTCATCACGCCAAACACCAATTTTTAATGGCAACTCCAACGCAATGCTTTGATCCACCTGCATTAAATGGGTACCAACAGATGGAGCACCAAATACCAGAATCGTTGTTTCTCTTAAATCCATTTGTACATCTCTTGCATTTTGTGCATGATCGAATTTCGCAAATACTGGAATATCTCGTTTCTTTAACGCTTTTTCTAATCGTTCTATCGTTTCAGATACAGAAAACTGACTTTCCATCAAATATAGATGTTGATCATCATAATTCGTAGATAATAAATCTCCAAATGCGCCTGCAATTTTTCTTGCCAGATTAGTGAAATCAATACCTTCTTTATTCGCAAGCAAGGTTACACATACCAGTTCGTTTGGATCTGTAAAACGGCTCAAAAACATTGAATAACCGGGAATACTGCCTTTGATATCCATCAATCCACGATGATTATAAAACTGCCATCCTGCAACAGCCGGTATTTCTTTTCCATTAGCCAAAGTCCATGGTCCATATACCAAACGACGATTTTGAGGTTCATGAATCAATACACCACCAGCAAGCGCAATATCCCAATAAGAAATATCCTGTGCACTTGCCCACAAATCATGATAACCTTTCATGCCGTTTGCCTTTTTCACATCGATTTTATTTCCATCCTGATCATAGCTTTCTGCTATTTCTGTTGGATCAATCATTTCACTGTGCAATTTAAACAATTGATGAACCGGATTATTTTCTGTAATGTCCTCATGATGAAATGCATCTAAATCCTCATAGAAACCAGTATGTTTTAAACCAAGATAATCAATTTGATGTTTCCAGATAAAGTCATGGTAGCTTATATGGGTGACACGTTCAATGATTTCACTTAGTACTAAGAAGTTTGTAGCACTTTGTTCAACATCTTCATTTGGCATAAAATGCAGTTTATCTTCTACAAGCATCATCGCTTCTTCAAAGTTTTCCTCACCTGTATACGCTTGTGCTTTTGTATAGTCACTGCAGCCACTTGCATGATGCATGGCATCTAATATGGTGATATCATTCATAAAAGCAGGCAGTTCTGGTATCCATTTTCTGATAGAATCTTGTAGATCCAATTGTTTTTCTTCATACAGCTGCATAATAGCGACTGCGGTAAATGCCTGAGATATGGCGCCAATTGGCCACATGGTATTTACACTGGCCAGACGTTTTGTTTTAATATCACTGCATCCATATCCCGCAACTCTTGGAATATAAGGTGCCTGCACAATAGACAGCGTTAATCCATCAATTTCCTCCTGCTTCATAAAATCAATAATCATCTGGTCAACACTGAAATTCAAATAACTTACATCATAATCTCCACGTTGCTTTACAACTGTATGTTCCTTTGTATTCATAAAAATACTCCTTCCCAAAGACATCCTTCGATATCTTTATCATGAATGCGAAACGCTTACTGCTTGTGTTACTTGATACATGATCTTATCTGCCATATCATCGCCTCTTAACTGTAACTTTTATTATTACATTTATATCATAACTTGTGTATCTCTGTTCGTCAATTCATATACACTCAAAAAAAATACCATACAGATGTATGATATTTCTCGTTTTATGATTAAGCTAATTTGTGTGTAAGTTCTTCTACATGTTCTTTTGCGGATTTTGCATAATAATGGGATTCATTAAAACATCCTAAACAGCTTTGAAAATATGCCTGCGCCATCTCCCAGTTTCCCATTTGTTCATATTGTTCTCCAATATAATAAGCGCATGCGCCAAGTTCAAATGAACGAAGTGTTTCAACCAATGCTTCCATTTCTTCTAAATCTTCACTGTTCTTATGAAAATTGACATCAAAAGCATACTGGCTTACTTTTTTAAAATTGACATCCGTACTATTCATGATTTTGTCCAAAATAGCCTGTGCCGCCTCTTCATTTTGCTGATATAGATATAAATGATAATATGTTTCCATTATATCTTTTTTATTTTCTTCATTTACTTCATTTTTATATACGTTAAACAAAACTGACAGAAATTCAGAAGTTTCCATTTTCAGAAAGCTTGCCCGCAATAAATATAAATCACATGTATGTGATAACAACATTTTACGATTCCATTTGTTTTCTGCCATGGAAATCACAGCATCATAGTTTTTAGCTTCTAAACATGCATTGATCATCTTCAGTTTTGACTTTCTGATCATATCAAGGGAAAAGACTCCAATTAAAATAATTCCTATAATCAAAATGGATAATGTACTCATAATTTTTACCTCAATTCTAATGTCATTATTATACTATATTTTACCGGTAAAGGACATTGCTTTTTTATAGATGTTTTTTTACTATTTATCTTGTAGCTAACAAATAGCTAACACTAATCAAGAGCATTGATTGCTTTACGTAATTGAATTAAATCTTTGTGCGTATAAATCTTTTCCGTCATGGCATAAGATGAATGCCCAATCAGCTTTTTGATACTTGTTGCATTCGCATTTGCATTAGATAAACGTGTCGCAAAAGTATGACGACAATCATGTGGTAAATGATCCATATTCAATTTCTTCATGATAGGATCAAAGTACATATAACGATAATGATGATAATTGATTTTTTCATTGGTTTTTGGATGACGGAATAAATACTCATCTTTTGAATTCCAGTGCTTCATAACATATGGCACAATCAGGTTATGTAATGGCACCATACGGTTCTTTCCTGCTTCTGTTTTACTTCCACCTGTGATTGTCATCGTCTTTAAATTAACATCTTCATTCTTTATCTCAAATAATTCTCCAACGCGAAACCCTGTATAAATCATAATCAAAATCGTATCCACAAATGGTATTTCATCATGACGGAATAACTTTTTGATTTCACCTTCAGTAAAAGGTTTATGGATATCTTCAGTTTCTTCTTTCCGATTGATCGTGACGTATTTTGCGTAATTTTTCGTGATTATATCATTTTGCATCGCATATTCACATACTGACACCATCAGACTTTTTAATTTTAAATCACTCGCCACAGAAAGCTCACTTTCATCCATGATCTGTTGAAAATGCATCGTCTTTAAATCTGCGATTTTCATATGTTTAATTGCCTCACATTTGGCATATGCAGCCTTATATCCATTTACCGCATTCTGGCTTAAATTTTTATATTTCATTTTTGACCATTGATCATAGATATTTTCAAAAGTTAATGCACCCAGCTTTTGCAGTTCTTCAAAAAGAACGGGATTTCGATTATATTTCCATAAAGAAAATTCTGCGGCCTCCTGACTTTCATAAAATCCGATAATTTTACGTTTCTGTTTATATTTAGATTCACTTTGTTCAATACTTGTCGTGACACATGCGACCCATGGTCGTCTACGATTTCCTTTCAGCTTATAGACACTACCCATGCCATTTGCCTTTTTTATCGTCTTTTTCTTACTCGACATGTCTACACTCCCTCAGAATATTACTTTTCCTTCTACTATACGATACAATGTTCTACTATCTAAATCAATTATATCAGGGAGTGTAGCAAACAAGTAGCTAACATATTTTTTCAAGAATTAATCTTTAGACCCTTTCATTTACAGTATTTTCCTTGATTTATTAATTTATAAGCGAATTCTTTAAATAAGAAATAAATAGATATTTCAAATTATTTAATCTCAAGAATTAAGTAATGAAAGGAGAAAAAAATGGATGTAAATTTTATACAGGCACTATTGATTTTCGTAGTTGCATTTATCATGGGTATTGACCAGTTCAGTTTCCTTGAATCATTGTATCAACCTATCGTTTTAGGCCCAATTATTGGTGCAATCTTAGGAAATTTTGAATTAGGTATTGTTGTTGGTGGTGCTTATCAGTTAGTTCAGATTGGTAGTATGCCAATTGGTGGTGCACAGCCACCTAACGCAATCATGGGAACATTGATGACCGCAGTGTTTGCTGTATCTATGCAGTTAGAACCAACTGCTGAAGGTGTCGGTTTAGCGGTTGGTTTAGCTATCCCATTTGCAGTATTTGGACAGTATGCAGTTACTTTAACATTTACGATCATGTCAGGTTTAATGGCAAAAGCTGATAAAGCTGCAGAAGAAGCAGATGTAAAAGCTATCGCTACAATCAACTATACTGAAATGGCTATCTTAGGTGTGTTGTTTGGTGTATTGGCTGTTGCTGGTGTTTATAGTGGAAAAATCTTAGGTGAAACATTACGTGACTTATCATTCCAATTCTCTTGGGTGATGGCTGGTTTAGATGCTGCTGGTGGAGCAATGAAGTTTGTTGGTTTCGCTATCCTGATGAAAGTTATGATGTCAAGTCAGATGTGGGGTTTCCTGTTTGCTGGATTTGTAATGGCAAATGTTTGCCAGAATATCCCTGCATTAAGTGGGGCAACTTTGTTATTGAGCGCATTTGTTGGTCTTGCAATCGCATTGTATGACTACCAGGTTCATTCAAAAATCAAAGAAAGCGCTGGATCAAATGTAGGAGGTGTTTCTGATGGCATATAATATTCCTGAAAAATATCAAGATTTGACACCTGCTGCTCAACTTGATAAGAAAACTTTAAACAAAATGGTATGGATGTCTTGTTTCCTTCAAGCTTCATTCAACTATGAAAGAATGCAGGCTTGTGGTTGGTTATGGGGTATCTTACCTGGCTTACAGAAAATTCATACAAACAAAGAAGATTTAAAAGCTTCTATGGCTCACAACCTGGACTTCTTAAATACTCACCCATTCTTAGTAACATTCGTTATGGGTATCGTATTATCACTTGAACAAAACAAAGCAGATACTCAAACAATTCGTTCTGTACGTATCTCTGCAGCTGGTCCATTAGGCGGTATCGGTGATGCATTGTTCTGGTTGACATTAGTGCCAATCACTGCGGGTATTACTGCTAATATGGCATTAAATAACAAGAGTATTATTGGTGCTATCTTATTCTTGGCAATCTTTAATGCTGTACAGTTCGCAATTCGTTATTTCTTGATGCACTGGTCTTATAACTTAGGTACAAAAGCAGTTACAATGTTAACTTCTAATGCAAAAGAATTTACTCGTGCAGCCAGCATTCTTGGTATTTTCACAGTAGGTGCATTAATTGCTAACTATGGTACGACTTCATTACGTATCATGATTGTTGATCCTGCAATCAACGTGCAATCATTATTAGATGGTATTCTTCCTAAATTAATACCATTATTGATTACTGTTGGTTTGTACTTCCTAATCAAAAAAGGATGGACACCTATCAAATGTATTATCCTGATTCTGATTACTGGTATCATTGGTTGTGCATTTGGTATCTTTGCTGGTGATTCTAAAGCAATCGACGCTGATGGCCACCCTATTCCTGGTGGATATAACCCATTAGTTCAATGGTATGATTATCCTGCACCTGCAGCACCTGAAAAAACAGGACAACAGGCTTGGGATGCATTACAGAACGTTGTTGATCAGTTGGCTAAAGAAGGTACAACTGTTACTATGCCAGAATAATTAAACGATAGAAAGCACTCTCCAATCTATTAACTGCAAAAGGTCATGGATAATCATGACCTTTTCTCTTAAAACTATAATAAATTTTATAAAGTTGAGGTCGATATTATGAGTACGATTACCATATTTATTGTTGCACTAGCTGTTTTTTTCACATTATTATATCAAGTGTTAAAGCGTATTGCATTGAGCATGTTACAGAAAAGTCTTGCAAAACAAGATTATGCGACGGTTATCACAGTTGCTGATATGGGGTTAAACAGGCGTTTATTAAAAGATTATCTTTGTGACTTATATAAACTAAGAGCTTATTATCTTGATAAAAATGAAGATGAATTTGATAAACAATTAGATCATATGATTCAGCAAAAAGGATATAAGCTTGAAGATAAAAAAGATTTTCTTACCAATTATTTCCACACTTTTTTAATTAAAGAAAATAAAAAATACGCAAATAAACTTTTAAAAGGGATACAGCTTATAGGTGATTCTGATTTTAGCATATACAATGAACAGGCATATGAAGTCATCTTTGAAAAGCGTACAGATTTAATCGATACTATGGTTGATGAAATTAATTCTAAAAAATACTATGGGTTTCCCCTAGGAGTTATCGTATATACCATAGCTAGACAATATTTATATTTAAATGACATGGAACATGCATTGATATATTTTCAGAATGCATTGGTCTGTTTTCATCCAAAATCCATATATGTTCCAGTAATCAATGATTATATCAAAGAGTTACAAGCACAAGAAAAAAGCACCTAAAAAATCAAGTTATTCAAGTCATTAATTTCAGTATTTACTGCATATTGAAATTAATGACTTTTTTATTTTTACGCAATTATAGTTATCTTCGTATAAACATTTAATTTCATGTGATATTTAAATATATTTCTAATTTATTTAATAAATTAAAAATGTTGCCTGGTTATTTAAATAAGAATTAAAAAATTTCAAATTATTTAATTGTAAGAATTAAGTAATGAAAGGAGAAAAAAATGGATGTAAATATTATACAGGCTTTATTGGTCTTTGTAGTAGGATTTATCATGGGTATTGACCAGTTTAGCTTCTTAGAATCATTGTATCAGCCAATCGTTACATGTCCAATTATTGGTTTGATCCTTGGTAACTTTGAATTAGGTATCGTTGTTGGTGGTGCTTACCAGTTGATTCAGATTGGTAGTATGCCTATCGGTGGAGCTCAGCCACCTAACGCAATTCTGGGTGGAATTATGGCAACTGTATTCGCTGTATCATTAAACATGGAAGCAACAGCTGATGGTGTTGGTGCAGCAATGGGTCTTGCTATTCCATTCGCAGTATTCGGACAGTATGCAGTAACTTTGACATTTACAATCATGTCAGGTTTAATGGCTAAAGCTGATGATTATGCAGCAAATGCTGATGTAAAAGGTATCCGTAATATCAACTTTATGGAAATGGGTATCTTAGGTGTCCTGTTTGGTGCTTTGGCTGTAGCTGGTTTATATGGTGGTACTGCTTTAGGTGCAACATTAAAAGACTTCTCATTCCAGTTCTCTTGGGTAATGGCTGGTTTAGATGCTGCTGGTGGAGCAATGAAGTTTGTTGGTTTCGCTATCCTGATGAAAGTTATGATGTCAGGCGAAATGTGGGGCTTCCTGCTTGCTGGTTTCGCAATGGCAGTTATCTGCAATAACATCGCTGCAGTTTCTGGCGCAACTCTGTTATTGTGTGCATTTGTTGGTGTTGCAATCGCTCTTTACGATTACCAGATTCACACAAAGATCAAAGAAAGTGCTGGATCAAATGTAGGAGGTGTTTCTGATGGCATATAATATTCCTGAAAAATATCAAGATTTGACACCTGCTGCTCAACTTGATAATAAAACATTGAACAAAATGGTATGGATGTCTTGTTTCCTTCAGGCTTCATTCAACTATGAAAGAATGCAGGCTTGTGGTTGGTTATGGGGTATCTTACCTGGCTTACAGAAAATTCATACAAACAAAGAAGATTTAAAAGCTTCTATGGCTCACAACCTAGACTTCTTAAATACTCACCCATTCTTAGTAACATTCGTTATGGGTATTGTATTATCACTTGAACAAAACAAAGCAGATACTGCAACAATTCGTTCTGTACGTATCTCTGCAGCTGGTCCATTAGGTGGTATCGGTGATGCATTGTTCTGGTTGACATTAGTACCAATTACAGCTGGTTTAACAGCTAATATCGCAATGGAAGGTAATATCTTAGGTGCTATCATGTTCCTTATTATCTTCAACGTTGTTCAGTTCGTTGTTCGTTGGTGGTTAATGCACTGGTCTTATAGCTTAGGTACAAAAGCAGTTACAATGTTGACTTCTAATGCAAAAGAATTCACACGTGCAGCTTCTATCTTAGGTATCTTCGTTGTTGGTGGTTTAATCGCTGCTTATGGTACAACTTCTTTACGTATCATTGTTGGTAACCCTGCAATTAATATTCAGGGATTGATTGATGGTATCCTTCCTAAATTAATTCCATTATTGATTACATTAGGTATTTACGCATTAATCAAAAAAGGATGGACTCCTGTTAAATGTATCCTTCTGATTTTGGTTTGTGGTATCGTTGGTTGTGCATTCGGTATCTTTGCTGGTGATTCTAAAGCAATGGATTCTGATGGAAATACTATTCCTGGTGGATATAACCCACTTGTTCAATGGTATGACTACCCAGCTCCAGCTCCAGCAGAAAAGACTGGACAGCAGGCTTGGGATGCTGTTAAGAGTGTTGTTGATCAGTTAGCTAAATCTGGTGTAACTGTAACAATGCCAGAATAGTTTAAAACAATAGAAAGGCAACTCTCCGTTCTATGTAATGCTAGTAGGCATTTAAAGGTCATGAACTTTCATGACCTTTTTCTTAAAATTTAGAAAAGTCGAGGAATAAATCTATGAACCCAATTACGATTGCTTTGTTTATTATGATTGCATTGATTGCTCTTGTTTACTTAGGAATGAAACAATTTAGTTTAAATAACATGAAAAAAGCGTTAAACCGCCAAGATTATGAAACTGCAGTTAAAATATCTGATATGAAGGTAAGCAGAAGATTACTAGGTGAATTTGTATGTGATTTGCATAAAATCAGAGCTTACTATCTAGCAAAAGATGTAGAGAATTTTGATGAACTGCTAAATAAAATGATTCATAATTATAACTATGGCGATGAAAACAAAAAAGAATTTCTAACCACATATTATCATACTTTCCTTTTGAAAAAGAATCAAAAATATGCAGATCTTTTACTGGAAGGTATTAGAGAAACAAGAGATCAAAGATATATCGTTTATAATGAACAGGCATATGAGGTTGTATTCCATAAGCGTAGTGATTTATTAGAAATCATGGATCAACAGATAGATTCCAAGAAATATTATGGATTTCCTCTTGGTGTAATTGTTTATTATATGGCAATACAATACCTTTATCTTAATGATAAAGAGCATGCACTGATATATTTTAAAAATGCATTGGTTTGTTTTCATCCAAAATCAATATATGTGCCATTTGTAAAGGATTATATTAAACAATTAGAAGATGAGATCAGCGAAGAAAAAGCACGTATTGACGAAAGTATGACAACATATTAAATAAAATAAAGAGCCAAAATCGTAAGATTCTGACTCTTTTTTCATTAAGATAGATATAGTTAGAGAGCTATGGTAACTATAATTTACCCAATTACATTCCAAGGAACTGGAACTAATGGTGTATAAGTGCCAGCCCAGATACCGAAGATAGCTCCAACAATACCAATTACTAGGAATAATAAGATACATTTACTTGGTGTCCAGCCTTTTTTCTTGATTAAGAAATAGCACATTAATGTAAACAGTAATGGAATAATACAAGGCAAGATTTTATTCAAGTAATCCTGAATATTGATGAATACATCAACCATTTCACCAGTAGCAGCATCTAGTGTCTGACCATTTGGAATAGAGATACCTAATTTAGTTCCTCCACCATAGTTAGCAATCAATGCTCCAATTACGAATACACCAAGGATAGATGCAGCACGAGAGAATTCTTTCGCATTTGCTGTCATCATAGAAACAGCTTTTGTACCTAAGTTATAAGACCAATATAATAAGCCATAACGAAGAGCCATTTCAACACCGAAGGCAATAATGAAATACAGAATTGGTCCCATAATATTGTGGTCGATTGCCATGTTAGCAGTCATACCAGCAGTAATAGGAATTAGTGTAAACCAGAATAATGCATCACCAATACCACCTAATGGAGCTGCAGTAGAAATACGTACAGAACGAATTGTCTGAATATCCATTTTCTGCTGTTCCATAGATAATACCATACCCATAACGAATGTTACCGCAAATGGGTGAGTATTTAAGAAGTCCATATTGTGTGTCATAGATGCAGCTAAGTCATCTTTATTTGTATGGATTTTCTGTAAACCTGGTAAGATAGCCCACAACCATCCAGCTGATTGCATACGTTCGTAGTTGAACGCAGCCTGCAACTGCATAGAACGCCATACCATTTTATTTAAAGTTTTATTATCAAGTCTGGCAGCAGGAGTCGTATCTTTGTAAGTTGTCATAGCACTAGATTCCATCACTCATACCTCCCATTCCGTTTCCAGCATTTTCTTTAATTGCTTTCTGAGTCAAGAAGTCGTTCAGAGCGATAGCAATACCGATAAATGCTACTAAGATCAATGCAGCATCAGCAAGAGCTGGTATATTACCAAACAGTTGAACAAGTGCGAAACCTGCTAACAGATAACCCCACATGTCGTTTGATAACATGATCTTCAATAAGATAGCGAAACCTACGAAACGCATCATACCGCCGGCTGCAGCAAGACCACCCATTAACCAGCTAGCACTCTGCTGTAAGTTAGTTAATGTTTCAGCCATAGCTGTACCACCAGTGTAAGCAACAATAGCGATTACTGCGAATAATGTACCCATACCTGCCATAGAGATATTTAATACATTTGTAATTCCTTTAGGATTTGCTTCAGCAGCAGCTTTGTCAGCTTTTACCATTAATCCAGACATAACTGTAAACATGATTGTTACAACGAATTGTCCGAAAGTAGCGAAGATCATAGCTGTACCTAATGCAGCGTTTGTATCCATGTGCGCTTTTACAGCAAACACCATAGCTACAACACTACCGATAACGGCGTTAGGTGGCTGTGCCCCACCAACTGGCATGTTACCAATCATAATCAACTCATAAGCACCACCAACGGCTAAACCTGTAGGCATATCGCCAAGAATTAGACCGATAATTGGACAAGCGATGATTGGACGGTATACGATTTCTGTCAATGAGAACTGGTCGATTGCGAACAGGAATGTTACTACGGCCAATAAGACACATTCAATAATATTAAAGTCCATATTTTTCTCCTTTCATTACTTAATTTTTTCAATTAAATAATTTGAATTTTTTTTAATTCTTATTTAAATAATTTGTCAATTGATTCAGCTGCAGTGTCTGGAACACGTTTAATTTCCAGTTCTACACCTAAATCCTGTAACTCTTTGAAGCAAGCAACATCATCATCATTAACTGCTACTGATGTAGCCACCTGACGTTTACCCTCCGCCATGTGCATGTTTCCGATGTTTACTTTTTTAATTGGCACGCCGCCTTTCACTAGTCTTAATACATCCTGTGGATTTTCACAAATGATTGCGATTTTCTGTGCTGGACTAGCTTTGTCGATAATTGCACAAGTTTTTTCAATTGAGAAGAAACGTGTCTGTGCATAAGCTGGTGCAGCCATGTTCATCAATCCCTGACGGAATTCATCTTTAGATACTGCATCATTAGCAACCAACAATAAGTTAGCTCCTACAACTCCACACCACTGTGTAGCGACCTGTCCGTGAATTAAACGGTTGTCAATTCTTGTTAAAACGATATTTGGCATTTTTGCTCTCTCCCTTCTATCTTTTTTAACATGAACTTAATGCGTAAGCGATCTTTGATGAGGAAGATCTTTTACGAAAACCCTTTCATGAAGTTCATTAAAATTTTATGTCAAAACAAGTCAAAATGCTTTACACTTTTTATGTTTCGATTTGCACTTTTTAACAATTTAACATCTTTTTTTATATCAATTTAGACAAATTCAAAAAATTCTACATGCCGACCGCAAGATTTTACATATTCTTAAGGATTGTTAAGATTGCATGTATTTTTTTGTCTAAATCTATGATAATCTCATAAATGTAAACTCTTTCATCAACTTTTGAAAATTTGTAATAAAATTCTTATTTTTATGTTTCTTGCTTTTCTCTTTTCGGATGTTAAATTTTTTGATATACTTAAGGCAATGAGGTGATTTCGATGTTTAATAAAACTACCAGCTTTATTTTCAATCGTTATGGGGAAATCATAAACGATCTGTCACGCCTTCGCCAGAAAAAAATGAGTCATACGATTATCAAATTAAAGGATAAGGAATTTGATGTTTTTTATCAATATAATAAAGATGTATATATACGTGTTGAATCTGGTATCGTCATGCTTGTCGTCAGTAATGATGATACCTGTAAAGAATTTGAGCGATTTGTTATCCATCGTTTTATTAAAGTTAAAGCCGGTGTGAAATTCAATTTTCTTTGTATTTCCAATAATGCAAAAGTCATGATGGAAACAGATCCAAAAACCAAACGTACAACTGTAGATACTTTTGGAAAAATCCCAATTGTATATGAACCTATTACACCCTCCTTTGATATTAAAGAAATTCTTGGATATTATTATCAGGTACGTAATGCGAATTACACCTTCCCTGGAGAAAGCCACGATTATTGGGAGCTTACATTCATCGATAATGGTGAATTAGCAACAACCGTTGATGATGAACCTTATGAATTAGGTGAAATGGATTTAATCTTATTCTCGCCAGGGCAATATCACACACAAAAAACAGGGCATAGCCAGTCTGTATCTTACCTGACAATCCTATTTGATATGGAGATGGCTGATCCTTACTTAATAACAAATCGTGTATACCATGCACATCGTGATATTCACAATGCATTAAATGAATTTATCAAAGTAAGCAATAATGATATGATGTATGACAGTGAACTAATGCTATGTTATTTAAAAGAACTGATCATTCGTGTATTACAATATGATTTCTTAAATTCATCACCAATTGCTTCTACACCAATGCAGCAACGATTTGAAAATGAATTATTAAATGAGATTATCATTTATATCAATGATACGATATACGAGCAATTAACGATAGAAGAAATATGTCATAAGTTCTCCATATCACGAAGCAGTTTACAAACATTATTTAAAAACAATTTAAATGTTGCGCCAAAACAATATATCAGCGATTTAAAATTGAAGAAAAGCAAACTGTTGATCAAAGAAAGTATGTACACCATCAGTGAAATTGCCAGTATGCTGGGATTTACTAGCATTCATTACTTTTCAAGAAAATTTAAGCAGCAATATGGCATTACGCCTACAGACTATGCCAAAACAATTTACAATTAGACATGAATTTCATGTCTTTTTTTTCATTCTTACAAGAATGATGTAACAATATGCTATATACTTTAAATATAAGGAGGTATGCTCGAGATGAAAATCTATTTTGAAGATCAGTTCATGCCAGCTATATTAGAAAGAGGATATACCTATTTTTCAGAAAATCACGTACATGATGTAATTGTGGATGATAACACATATTCAGCTACAATATTGGGTAGTGAAATTTATGAAACATCTGTTACTGTGGAAAATAACACAGTAATATCCATGGAGTGTGATTGCCCTTTTGCAAGTGAGCATGGAAATTGTAAACATATGGCTGCTTTGTGTTATACCATCGAATCTTCGATAGTTGGAATAAAATATGAGGAACAAATCAAAAAATTAATTGCATCCTTAACTGAAGAAGAAATGTGCAATATATTAATTAAATTATGTAAAAAAGAGGAGAACTATGATATGGTGAAAAATATGCAAAAGCCACATGCTATCGATGATTTGTTACTACAACAGATTGACGATCTTTTGGAACAATTACAATACCCTTTGAATTATAATCAAATGATGAAGTGCTTTAATGAAACTGAAAAAATTATAAACAAACTACACAAATTGTCAACAGCTGATCAGTTTCCTTATCTGCTGTCATTGATGGAATTAAAAAATCTGGATGAGAATGAAAATTTCTATGAATTTTATGAAGAAGTAAAAGAAATGTTTTATGATGGAATTTATGATGAAGAACCAATATATTTAGATTGGTTCTGGGAACAAATGTCGCATCCATCCACATGCGATGATGATATCTGGGATATTTTCTATGAATTATTTGATACGGATACATGTATGATTCATTTGAAAAACATGTTGTCAAATTGCGAAAATAAGGAAGATAAGAAGATTTTACAACAGGCTATAGACTCCTGTAACTGAAAAAAACCGGCAATTATGCCGGTTTTTAATTATTTTGCTTTTTTGTTAGAAAGAACTTCGCTGACTGCAAGTTTTGAAATTGTGAATTCAACACCTTTTGAAACTTCTACATTTAGATATTCTTCTCCAACTTTTGTGATTTTTCCTTTGATTCCTCCAGAGAATAGCACTTCTTTGCCTACTTTCATGCTATCTAAGCGCTCAATCATTGCTGTTCTGCTCTTCTTCATTGCTCTTGCACTATAGATGTAATAGAAAATCAAGAACAAAATAATCATTACAACAATGGTAAAGCTTGACCAGAAGATTGTGTTCCAATCAAATGTCATACGCTACACCTTAAATGCCATCTTCAGGAATATCCTGTTCAACTGGTTTAAATTCATAACGAACAACCTGGTCTTTTCCTGTATTCATAGCCATTTCTGTAAGTGCAGGTAATTCTTCGATAAATTTACGTGCCATATTTACTTCAATCATCATTGGAAGGTTAGTTCCTGCCAATACTTCAACATTACCCTTTGGATAACCAATAGTAACAGCTGTTTTAAATGGAGAACCTCCACCTAAATCAGATAATACTAAGATTCCTTCACAGTCTTTCAATTCATCAAAAGCTTTGTTTAATTCTCTTTCCAGATCTTCTACTGAATATTCTGGTAAAAAGTCTACTGCAACATATTTTTCTGGATCTCCTGCAATTAATTTTAATGAACTAGTAAGTCCTGTTGCAAAATTTCCGTGTCCTGTAACGATTAATCCGATCATATAATATCCTCGCTTTCTTATTTGATTTTTCTTACGCTTTTGTGTATGGGTGTAAAATAACACCTTTTACTACACGGTTTACTTCTCCACTTGGACATGGATTGTCTGGTGTAATACCATAAGATAATGATTTAAACAATGCCAATACCTGTGCAGCTGTAATATAATCAAATCCTAACAACATATTGTCGTGTTCTTCATTTAATTCAAATGCATATGCATAATCTACTAATTCAGCTACTTCTTTATCCATCTTGTTCATGATTGCAACAATTTTGTTACCTTTACGCTGAGCGCTCATTTCTTTGATTAAGTCAACTTCATACTGACGAGTGTATGCGTTGTCACTTACATAGATAACAGTTAATGTTTCATCATTGATGATAGATTTAGGTCCATGACGGAAACCCATAGGTGTATCAAACATTGTAGCAACTTTACCAGCAGTTAATTCCAGCATTTTTAGCTGAGATTCCTGTGCAATACCTTTTAAAGCATTTGCACCAAGGTAAACAATACGGTTAAAGTTATAATCTTTTACGATATTTGCAAAGAATCCATAATCATTTGCTAATGATTTTTCAGCAGTTGTAATTACATCTTCTAATTCTGCTTTTACAGCATCTAAATTGTCTAAGCAGAAGCATAATAATGTAGCAAGCATCATATTTGAGAAGCTTGAAGTCATAGCAAAACTCTGGTCGTGAGTTTCAGGAGTTAAGTTAATTGCAAATGCATTATCGCGTTTTTCAGCAGCTTTACTTAATGCTCCTTCATGGTTACAAGTTACAAATAAATGATAAACGTTATTGCCACATACTTCATCAGCAACATCAACAGCACCTACGGATTCAGGAGAGTTTCCACTACGTCCAAAGCTAATCAAAAGTGTTGGTTTATTCTGTGATAAGTAGTTTTCAGGAGTAGCAACGATATCTGTTGTACCAAAAGATTTTGTTTTGTAGTTTGTCAATTTGTTCAGGTAAGAATAAAGTGCATTTCCAACGAATTCACTTGTTCCAGCACCTGTAAGAATAATGTCGTAATCTTCATTTTTCGTTACGTTTTCGATGAATGCCTTTAATGCATCCTTATTGTCTTCGATTTGTTTGATTGTCTTTCTCCAAGTAGCTGGCTGCTGGTTAATCTCCGTTGCAGTAAAGATTCCTTTCAAACTTTCCCATTCTGTGTTGTCTTTTCCAAAAATCATGTTCATCGCTCCTTTTCTATGAAATCCTTTTCATTACGTCTTCATTATAAAACAATGGTTGTAAAAAAACAACGGATGAAATAAATCATTACTAATTTGTGCAAAATAATTATTAATTTATAGACTGGTTTTGCTAGACGAATAAAAGGTTTACATATATAATGATACCTAGAGGTGAATAAAATGGCGAGAAAAGGTAATAAATATCAAAAAGATGATAAATTAAAATTAGGTGGCATTCATATTTATGAAGATAGTCATGGACGCGCTGTGTATTATGATGTTTTCACAAAATGCGGATATGTGCTGGATGATCGTGAACAGGCTTATCGTCCCTATGCAATGCGTTTTGTAATCGGTATATTTGCGGCAGTATTAACTTATATGTTTGAGCTTCCTTTATGGATGTGTCTTGGACTTGGTGTTGTCGCATATGGTGTCATGGAAGTAAAATTCCGTAAGTTCTTAAAAACTGTGCCACAAATGATTGATTTCAAACCAAAGAAACGTATTGGTCTTGTGGAAAGTGCCGCAGACGACACAAAAAACAGAATTTTATTGAAAGTGTTGCTGTATTTTGCATTGGCAGTATTGATCATATTAAATGCTTATCAACAAAAATTCACTGGCTTTATGCTGGGATTAAATTATTTAATCTCTGTATTTGGTGTTGTATTTGGTATTATTCAGATTATGGCATTTGTTAAAAAAGGAAAAGAAGCATAAAACAATAGAGGTGACAGTTAATTTACGCTGTCACCTTTTCTATAAACAAAAAGCCTTCAAAATGAGGCTTTAATAGTATTCATGAAGCCATAATGGCTTTTTTAAGATTTCAAATGCTTCTCTTGCATTTTTTACCTGCTTATTAAAATATTTATTAAATAATTCATAATTGTTTACCCGTACCATCATAAATCCCTGTTTTTTGGGTATCGCAAGAGGAAATATCTTTTCTAAATGTTCTTTCTCGCTCACTTCAATTAAAATTTCTCTTTCAGGTTCACTGATTGCTTTCAACATTCTCATCAATGAGATACTATCCTGATAGATAGCTTCTTTAACCTGTATTTCATCTTTGATGATCTGATAGATCAAATACCCACACACGCCCTGTACAGGGTCACGATAAACAACCATGCGTTTTTCTTTTAATTCCAGCTCCTCTAATAAACGTTCATAATATGCAAGATCACGTATATAATACCCATCAAACTTCACAATAAAGCGTTTATATGCATACAACAATTGAGAAGCAGTTGCTTCTTTTTGCGTATGTAAACAGCTAACTTTATTTAATTCTTCCGATTTGATCAAAAAATGACGGTGTGCATATACTGTTTCAAAACCATATGGTGCATAAAGTTTTGGATTAAATGCTTTAATGAAGGTAAATAAATAGTTATGACTAGTTTCATCAAGTGCTGCCTCCATTAAGGTACGCATGTGTCCTCGTCGACGATAATCTGGCAGGGTGCTTACGCCAAGCAGGTATGCGATCGCAATCTTGCGAGCGCCAAATGAAATCACATGTTCATTCATTTGAATGGATGATATTACTTTATTGTCCTGTTCCTGTAGTAGACAGGTGCCCTGATCAAACAGGGTTTTGAAATAATAAGTCAGATAATTTTGGTTCTGGCTGGGATAGCTGGCTTTCCATAGCTCATAGACCTGTTTTTTATCATCTATCGATGCTTCTTTAATCATCACTGTCATCTACACTCTCTGTATATTCTACATCGATGATGTCATCGCTTGATGATGAAGAATGATAATATCCAGTATCATTGCGATCATCATAATAGGTTTGATCTTGTTCC
Organism: Absiella sp. AM29-15; assembly: GCF_003434225.1. Classification (NCBI taxonomy): domain Bacteria; kingdom Bacillati; phylum Bacillota; class Erysipelotrichia; order Erysipelotrichales; family Erysipelotrichaceae; genus Amedibacterium; species Absiella sp. AM29-15. The sequence continues at coordinate 287,448 of NZ_QVFL01000002.1, read as the reverse complement.
ATTTCATCCAGCTGTTTTTTTACTTTATGTCTTGCGTAAATACCATATATCAAAACAGCAATCACCAAAATCGCAAGCCCTGTTAATAAAATAGGGGCAATCCAGATAACTACCGCAATAATTGCGACAAATATTAATAATGAAATCAAAGTTTCCATATATCCACCAACTTTCTGTTTTTATTATACAGGAAACCTGTAAGATTGACAAACAAAGAGAGAGTATTTCACTCCCTCCAATTAAAAAATTCTTTTTCATGCACTTCCAGTGCTTTTGCAATCGTTTCTATTACCCGTAACGTGACATTTCGTTTTCCGTGTTCTATTTCCGAAATGTAATTCTGATGGAGGCCACATCTTTTGGCTAATTCCACCTGCGTAATACAACGTTTTCTTCTTAAGAGCTTTACATTCACTCCAAAGCGGGCTTCAATACGCATGGGTGTTTCTATAATGTCTTCTTGTTTCTGCTTACAGTTCTTCAACTCCTTTGGCAAAGCAGAGGAAGTGACCAGTGGTTTATGTTCCATAGTCCTCCCTTACCTTTCTTTAGTCGTATTGTAACATAAAACAGCCAAAAGAAAAACTATTTTTAATCATTTTTTTGCTTTTTTTTGTGTAAAAAAATGAACAGAAAAATACACCATACACAGGATAGTATAAAAAGGAAAATTGGTGCATTTTTCGCATGTGCCTTCTTAACAATAGGATCACTTTCAGGTGCCATAACGGTATCTGTTTTCTCTACATCTTCCATTTGTTTTTCATAAGTATATTCTGGATTTCTAATCTGGATATATGCCTCTTGCTGCTTGATGAGTTCTTCCTGCACAAGGGTATCATCCGCAAACAGATAGACTGGAAGAGGCGATGTAATTGCACTGGATGGATCTATTTCAATTGTGATTTTTTTCGCTGATGACAACAGGTCACAGGTTTTATTCCAGCCAGCTTCATCTTTCATTTTGATGTTGAATAATGCAACAGGTACTTCTTCACCCTGAAGTTTTAATATGATTTCTTCGCTTTTACAAGAAACAAGCTCACCATGATAGCTGGTGGCATGAAGAAAAGGAAAAAGCGCTAGTAACAGTAGGATTTTTTTCATAAGTTTCACCCTTACTATTCTGCGCCTTTTTTCTTATTTTATACTTTACTGCGGTATTGCTCCGCCATATCTTTGATTTTTGCCAAACGATGCTTCATCCCTGACTTGGAAATAGATTCTCCATATTCCTGTTCACAGAATTCACAAAGCTCCACAAGACTTGCCTCTGGCAGTTGTTTTCTTGCATTGACTACATGCTGCAGCTTTTCTGGTAAAGAGTCAATGCCCTGATAATTTTCAATCCATTCAATATCTTCCAACTGCTTCTTGCCAGCTGCCATACTCTTCATCTCATTGGCCAGTTCACAGTTATCTAAACGTGTTAAAGAATTCATGAAATCCCGCTGGATACGACTGTCCTCAAAGGCAAACAGTGCATCACTTGCGCCAATACAACGAAGGAAATCACCAATCTTATCACTAGCTTTTAAATATACAACTTCCTGATTTCTGCGTTTGATATATTTTGCAGGCATATCAAAGCGAAGCATAAGTTTTTGAATAAACTTCGCTAAAGATAAAGATGTTGTACTGATCTCTAAATGATAATTGCTTTTATTGGGTGAATTTACACTTCCTCCCGCAAGGAAGGCACCTGCTAAATATGCTCTGGCACAACATTCCTTTCGCACCATTTTTGCGCTAGGATGCTCTTGCAGACCATCATCTGTCAATATTTCCAAATCACGCAGGATTTCCATTGCTTTATTTTTCACACGGATCATATAAACATTGTTTTTCTTTAATTTCATCTTTTTCAAGACAGATAGCTGTGTATCTACCTGATACATCTCTTTTAACATTTTAAAGATACGTTTTGCGGTATTTGCATTCTCTGTTTGTACATGTATCTGCATACCTTCACTTGTGAAATTCATCGTCGCACACATTTGAATCAATGCGGTCAATTCCGCTTTCTTACAACAAGCATGCAGCTCATTTCCTGCTATTTCGGCTTTTACTTCCGTAGTAAATGACATAGTTATTCATCCTTATCTAACCATTCCTGAATCACATCACGAATCTTATTGGAATCATGACGGATCAGTTCATCTTCAAATGATAAAACATCTCTTTCCAATATCTTATAGGGATGATTTTCTTCTGCGATTTTCACAGGTTCACTTCCCATTTCTTTATATTTATATAAGATTTCTTCACTTGCACGATTGGTATGGGTAATAACCACATCAACCGCACCTGGAAAGCTGTGTTTTTCAATTGCTCTTACATGATCTTCCAGTGAGAAACCATCTGTTTCTCCCGGCTGTGTCATGGCATTACAAAAATATATTTTTTTGGCTTTATTCATACGTACTTCTTCACTGATGCCATCCACAATCAAATTAGGCATGATTGACGTATATAAACTGCCAATCCCATATACGATCAAATCTGCTTCATGTATCGCCTGTAAAGCTTCTGTTGTCGGCTCTACCTTGGTTTCATAAAAGACATGATCAATATGGTTATTGAAAGCTGGTATATTGCTTTCTCCACGTACAATCGTACCTTCCTCCATCATCGCATATAAAGTGATGATATCCAAAGATGAAGGTATGATTTCACCTTTTACATTTAAGAATTTTGAGAAGGTGCGAATAGCTTCCATAAAACTGCCTGTCGTCTGCGTTAAAGCGGTCAATATCAGATTTCCCAGATTATGTCCGCCAACATCGCTTTCCTCTCCATCAAAACGAAAATTCATCAGACTGGTAAAAATCGTTTCCTCCTGTGCCATGGCGCACATGACATTACGTACATCTCCCATAGCCGGGATATGAAACTGACGGCGTATTCTCCCAGTACTTCCACCATCATCCGCTACTGTAACGATTGCACTCAGATTGATATCCTTGATTTGTTTCAATCCACGCATCATTACAGAAAGGCCGGTTCCTCCTCCGATTACTACAACGTTTTTCATCTAGTTATCCCACTTTCTTGTCCCTATGTGACTTATAGCAGTGAAACTGATCTTTATAATGATCATACAGCCAGTTGGTGATAGATACACTGCGGTGATGTCCACCCGTACATCCGATACCAATCGTTAAATGGTTTTTCTTTTCATTCTTATACTGTACAAACATATAATCCAGGAATGCTTTCAGTTGTCTAATGAATTCCTTCGTCTGATCAAAGCTCATCACATATTCATAGACAGGTGCGTCATCTCCTGTCTGATTTTTCAGTTCTTCTATATAATATGGATTTGGTAAGAATCTGACATCAAAAATAAGATCCGCATCTAATGGAACCCCATGTTTATATCCAAAGGATACAAAGGAAATAGAGAATACTTCATGACTGTTTAAAGAAAGTTTTTCCATCAGGACGGTTTTTAATTCCTGCTGGGATAACTTGGTGGTATCAATATGCAATACCGCACGTTCATTTAATGCATCAAACATATCACGTTCAACTTCTATCGCTTCTTCCAGCGTATTCGCTTTCTTGAATAACATCATTGGATGATGTCTTCTTGTAAATTTATAACGCAGCAGCAGCTTATCATTGCTGGCATCTAAGAATACCACACGTACATTCACATCAATATTTTCAAAATACTGAAGAAATTTAGGATAATCTAGTGCTGTTGTTGCCAATGCGATATTGGTATATCTTGGATCTGGTTTTGTATTTATGATTTCACCTAAAGAATCAATCAGCTGAACAGGAAAATTATCAATACAATGATATCCCATATCCTCCAAGATATTCATCGCAGTCGTTTTTCCGGCTCCTGACATTCCGGTTATCAATACAACATTCTGTTCGTTCATAAGGATCACCTCACCATAAGTTTACCACATGCGTGTAAGATGTGCCATATTTAATCTGATGTAATATGGATTATTGAATATCTGTGATGCTGTATTTCCCATTTTGTTTTTGTATTATAAAAATTTTTTCACACACTTCATACACCGACTGATCAATTGCTTTCTTCATTTCTTTGATCAGATATGGCGCCTGTTTAATTCTGGCAAAACGTTCCATTTCCTGCATATCTCCATGATCTCTAATCTGGATTATTTCTTTAAGATTACGCTCATCCTGCATAATACAACGTGCTATTCCATCATAATCAATGGCCTCTACATAATTTTGAAAGGATTTCGCACTGGCGATTTCCATCTGTACAAGTATCTGAAAAGTATCATCCTTGGCTGTATAAGATTCTATATGCCATGTTCGATATAAGTGTCCATATAAATAATGAATAAGCTTTTCAGCTTCTTTTGCGGTTTCTTCTCCATACATATCCTGATTAAGAAATTCGCGATAGCCATCATATAAGGAATCTAACAATGCCTGATATGTTTTAAAACAGGATTCACTCATCAACACTTGTAAGCCTTCCATGCTGCCTGCCTGTATATTTGTGAAAAAGTTTTCCACAACTTGAATTTCTGGTAGTTTCATTTGCATTTTAGAATATATCATGCCACATTACACCTTTCTTTTAAAAACTGGAATTTGCATTATCATATCATAAATTCAAGCTAAGGAACATAAAAATCGAAAAATTTGGATATCATGAGATAAATTGTAAGAATTTCGTAAAAAAATGATGTCCATATCCAAAACATGAAGAAAGCATCCGATAGGGATGCTTAAGAAATTATAGTTTTTTGATTTCGTGAAATGCGTGCTGTGCCGCAATTGCGCCATCATTTGTTGCTGTGACCACCTGACGCAGTTTCTTATCAATAACATCTCCGGCACCATAGATGCCTTTGACTTTTGTTTCACAGTTTTCATCAACAATCATATATCCTGCTTCATTTAATACTGGCAGACCTTCTAAGAAAGATGTTGCTGGATCTAATCCGATATATGGGAAGATTCCATGTGTTTTAATTTCTGTTTGTACATGTGTATCTACATTTTCCACAACTAGACCAATCACACGTTTTCCATCATCTACCACTTTTATCGGGATATGTTTTGTGACAATCGTGATTTTAGGATTCTTTTTAATCGTTTCCTGTACAATACTGTCTGCACGGAATACATCTCTTCTTATAACAATGTTAACACGTGATGCAAACTGTGTCAGATAATTTGCTTCTTCTAATGCAGAATTGCCACCACCAATGACTACAACCTCTTGATCTTTAAAAAATGCTCCATCGCATACCGCACAATAGCTGACCCCACGACCAACATTTTCTTCTTCTCCTGGAATATGCATCATACGTTCCTGAGTACCAGTAGCAACGATTACCGCTTTTGCTTCATAAATATTGCCATCATCACAAATAACTTTTTTGTATTCGCCATCTTCTACTTTTACTACATTGCCATAAAGATATTCTGCGCCAAACGCTGTAGAATGTTCAAACATATCACTTGCAAGTTTTGCACCATTCGTACTTGTGATACCCGGCCAATTGCTGATTTCATATGTTTTCACAAGTTTTCCACCCGGTGCACCCATTTCCAGCATTGCTGTTTTTAAACCAGCTCTTGAACCATAGATAGCCGCAGACATTCCTGCCGGTCCTGCACCAATGATAATTAAATCGTAACGTCGCTCCATTCGTGATCCTCCTTTACCAGAGTTATTAACTCCTGCATATCGTTTATGATAGCACATGGATGTGTATCCTGCATTTGTTTTGCTCTTGATTTATCCAGCACAAATGCCACAGAGAAAGCACCCATTCGTTTTGCTGCTTCTATATCTGTTGGTGAATCCCCAACATAGATGACATCATCATGAGAACGTGGAATCATGGCGCAAGCCTTTAAGATCCCACTTGGATCAGGTTTTGGCTTAGCCACATCTTCTCCACCTAATACAACTGTAAAATAAGAAGTAAGACCAGCACTTTCTAGCCCCATCATCACAACATCTTTTAATTTATTGCTCATTACCGCAACATCATAGCCCTGCTCCTTTAGATAATTCAATACCTGTTTCACATGTGGTACTTCTTTTATATACTCATCATGATACTGGTGGTTAAATTCACGATAATATGCAATAATTTCATCTACCTGACTGGCATCAAAATATCGTAAGAAACTGTCTTTTAAGGTTGGTCCTAAAAAGCTTTGCAGTTCTTCTTCACTTAGGGTATAACCTGGCTTAAATTTTTCAAAAGTATGCCTAAAACTTGCGTAAATTAAATCTTTTGTATCCACCAGAGTGCCATCTAAATCAAATACCACAACAGGTTTTGCTTTTTTAAACAGCCATAAGTTATGAAACAGCTTATCCCATACACCCAGTATTCCACATAAACCGATTACGATTCCCACAATCGATACTACCTGTGCAATACGTAATGGTCCTAACATCAAAGAATCTGTACGCATGCCTTCCACAAAGAAACGCACCATACCATACCATGTTAGATAAGCCCATGCCATATCTCCACGTTTTTTACGTCCGTATTTTTTATAAACAAAGGAAATTAAGAAGAATCCAATCAGATTGCCAATACTTTCAAATAGGAATGTAGGCTGACGATAATGTCCGTCAATATACATATTGTCTTTGATAAAAGCTGGAAAATGATCATAGAAGGAATCCGCAACGATTCCACCATATGCTTCATGATTCATAAAGTTTCCCCAACGGCCAATTGCCTGTGCTAGCATTACATTAGGAAATATCGCATCCGCAACACGCAGTCCATTGATACAATGTTTTTTAAAGTACCATACACCAAACAATACACCGGCAATCAAGCCTCCATGTATTGCCAATCCACCTTCCCATATATAGAATGCATGAATTGGATTTGCGGCATACTGATTACTCCATTCAAAAATTACATAATAAATTCTTGCGCCAATAATACTGATTGGCAGCATCATGATAAAGAAATTTAGAAACAGATCTTCATCATATCCCCATTTTTTTAACTGGCGAATAGATAAATGATACGCCAGGAATGCCCCTGTTAAAATAATGACAGCATACCAGGTCACACGAAGCGGTCCTATGGTTAATACTGTTTGCATATCTGGAAATAATGACATGACGTTCCTCCTGTCTATTGTGCATTTTTGTTCTTTTCAATATAATCCAATACACGTTGTTCAAATTCTTTAGCGCTATCCATTCCCATTTCGGATAACATATAATTAGTTACCGCTGACTCAATAATGACGGCCATAGAACGACCTTCTCTGACTGGGACAACGATTTTAGGAATATCCACTCCCAGAATATTTTCGTGTTTCTTTTCTTCAATACCCACACGATCATAATCCTGATCAGGTTTCCACATTTCTAAATTTACCTGGAAATCCACCTGTGTTTTTGGAAGCACAGAACTTACGCCAAACATGCGGGCAACATTGATGATCCCGATTCCTCGTATTTCCAGCATCCCACTTAACAGCTCTGGCGCTTTTCCCACAATCTTATTGTGGATACGATAACAATCTACACGATCATCTGCGACTAATAAATGTCCGCGTTTGATTAACTCCAGTGCAATTTCACTTTTTCCCATGCCGCTTTCTCCACGAATCAGCACGCCTTTTCCATAGATGGATAATAACCCTCCATGCAGACATTGAGAACTGGCTAGTTTTTCATCCAAAAACGCTACCAGATCTACAATTAAACGTGTTGTCGCAGACTCAGAACTTAAGACTGGGAAATTTTTGCGTTTCGCACAACGTTTTAATACATCCGGGCATTTGTGTCCTTTTGTGATAATAATCGCCGGTGTAATTTCATTGGTGATAAAATCAAAAGCTTTGCGTTGTTTTTGTACACTCATTGTTGAGATATAGGCGATTTCTTTATCCCCTAGTACAACAAGACGCTTTACCTGACTGTTTTCAAAAAAGCCGGCAAGCTCTAAACCAGGACGATTGGTATCAGCCATGACAATCTGACGATTCAGGCTTTCTTCATCTCCTGTAATCTGTTCAAAGTCAAAGGCCTCCACCAGCGCTTTGACGGATACACTTGTTATTTCTTCCATATCGTTATCCTTTCTGCAGTACCTTTTTTAAATACTGACCGGTAAAGCTTTCTGCCACTTCCGCTACCTGCTCCGGTGTTCCAGTTGCGATAATGCTTCCACCATCATCTCCACCTTCCGGACCAATATCTATAATATAATCTGCGCATTTGATGACATCCAGGTTATGTTCAATGACTAAGACAGTATCTCCGTTTTCCACAATACGCTGTAAAACTTCTAATAACCGCTTCACATCATGCGTATGTAATCCAGTTGTTGGCTCATCTAGAATAAACAATGTTTTTCCTGTCGCTTTACGTTGCAGCTCACTGGCAAGTTTTACACGCTGTGCTTCTCCACCAGATAAACTTGTGGCACTTTGTCCAAGTTTGATATAGCCAAGTCCTACATCCTTCAATGTCTGTAGTTTATGTTTGATTTTAGATACATTAGAGAAGAATTCCAATGCTTCATCTACTGTCATTTCCAAAACATCATAAATATTTTTACCTTTATACGTTACCTGCAAAGTTTCTTCATTATAACGTTTTCCACCACATTCCTCACAAGGCACATATACATCAGGTAAAAAATGCATAGAAATACGCAGGATGCCATCCCCTTGACATGCCTCACAACGACCGCCTTTCACGTTAAAAGAGAAACGTCCCTTTTCATAACCACGCATTTTCGCTTCTGGTGTATGCGTGAATAATTCACGAATATCATCAAATACTCCGGTATATGTGGCAGGATTACTTCTTGGCGTTCTACCGATTGGATCCTGTGAGATGTCAATCAGTTTATCGATATAATCGATGCCTTTGATTTTTTTATGTTTTCCTGGTTTAATGCGTGTTCTTCCCAGAGCATGCATAATGCCTTTACTCAATACTTCATTCACCAAAGAACTTTTTCCACTGCCACTGACACCAGTCACAACGATAAAAGAACCTAATGGAAATTTAACATTTACATTCTTCAGGTTATTTTCACAAGCACCCATGACTTCTAATTTCTTGCCATTGCCTTTTCTGCGTTTCGCAGGTATTTCAATCTTCATTTTTCCACTCAGGTACTGTCCTGTGATAGAATCAGGATTTGCCATAACTTCCTCAGGTGTACCAGCAGCTACAACATTGCCACCATGAATACCAGCACCTGGTCCTATATCGATAATATAATCACTTGCACGCATGGTATCTTCATCATGCTCTACAACAATCAAAGAATTGCCCAAATCACGCATATCCTTTAACGAATTGATCAAACGATCATTATCACGCTGATGTAAACCAATACTTGGCTCATCCAGCACATATAATACACCACTTAAATGAGAACCAATTTGTGTAGCCAGACGAATACGCTGCGCTTCTCCACCAGATAAAGTTCCCGCTAAACGATCAAGTGTAATATATCCCAGTCCAACATTGTTTAAAAAAGTCAAACGCTCTCTGATTTCTTTCACAATCAGTTTTGCGATTTCTTCCTGCTGTTTTGTTAATGTTAATTCATTCATAAATGTGATTGCATTGACAATCGACATCTGTGTCCATTCATATATGTTTTTACCACCAACCATAACACTCAATGCTTGTGGATTTAAACGTTTTCCACCACATGTAGGACATGGTGCTTCCGCTAAGAAGGTCGCATACCACTCACGTGACATCGTAGAACTTGTTTCCATATAACGGCGTTCAATCAATGTACACACACCTTCAATAAATTCTGTTTTCTTTGTGACATTGCCACTGCGACTTGCCAATTTATAACTAATCAAATCTTTAGAGCCATATAACATCACATCCATCTGTGCTTTACTTAAGTCTTTTAGCGGTGTATCAATACTGATATCATAATAATCCAGCAATGCCTTAAAACGCTGCCATTCCAGATTTTCTGTATTTACGATATTTTTATAATAAACAATACCGCCTTCACGAATTGATTTACTACGATCAGGAATCAGATAATCCAAATCTACCTTCTGTGTAATACCTAAACCTTTACATGTATCACATGCGCCAAATGGTGCATTAAATGAAAATAAACGTGGTTCCAAACGTGGCACAGAAAAACCACAATATTTACAGGAATAATTGCTGGAAAATAACATCTCCTGATCATGATAGGCAACAATTGCCAAACCATCACTTAGTTTCAACGCTGTTTCTAAAGAATCATGTAAACGAGAACGATCATTTCCTTTTACGATACGATCGATTACCACATCCACATTATGCTTTTTATTTTTTTCTAAAGCTTCCACATCTTCCAAAAGTTTTAATTCCCCATCCACACGGACACGGATATAACCTTCTTTTTGAAGATTTTCAAACAAATCTTTTTGTGTACCTTTTTTTCCATGAACAATAGGAGATAAAATTGTTAATCGTGTTTTATCTTCCAACTCCATTACTTTGTCTACCATCTGTTTAATGGTCTGTGATGTAATAGGTTCATGATGGGTAGGACAATAAGGTACCCCTACACGTGCATATAAAAGACGTAAATAATCATAAATTTCAGTCACAGTACCCACGGTAGAACGTGGATTATTGCTGGTTGTTTTCTGATCAATAGAAATAGATGGTGATAATCCTTCAATAGAATCTACATCCGGCTTTTCACTTCCACCTAAAAACTGTCTGGCATATGCACTTAAACTTTCCACATAACGACGCTGCCCTTCAGCATAAATCGTATCAAACGCCAAAGAGGTCTTTCCTGAACCGGAAACACCAGTCATAATAACAAACTTATCTCTTGGAACCTTGATATCAATGTTCTTTAGATTATTCTCTCTGGCACCTTTTATATCTATATAATCATGTTTCATAATGGTAACCTCCAAACTTCTCTACTATTATACATTAGTCTTACCCAAAATTCCTATGATTTGACAATTTATTTTTGAGAACAATGTAAAAAAGACAGGGAAATAACTTTTGTAACCCCTGTCAGTTATATTCTTATGATTTTCGTTTATATCTTCGATTACGATTAGCCCCCAGCGTTTCGACCTTACCTGATTCAATCAACGCTTTCATCAAAACCTTAACACGTGTTTCTTTCAGAGAAAGCAATTCACAAAATTCTATTAAACGATATTCCAAACCTGTTTCCATATAATCTAAGATTGCCTGTTGATATGTTTGTGTTTTCGACGTTACATCTTTTTTTATCGTCACTTTTTTATCGTCACTTTTTTCTTTAGGCACATGATATTCTGTTTCTGTTTCTTTGATAAGCATAGTGCTATCATCTGTAAATACTGTTTTTTTACGCTTATCGCCACTTTTTATCGTCACTTTTTTATCATCACTTTTTATCGTCACATTTCTTTTTGATAACGGCAGAGTCAAGATCGTACGGTTGGGATGAAATTGTTCTTCAATCATGGGCGTATCAAAATTTTCATTTTCCCACACCTGGAAGATATCAGGCACACCACTCCCTGCTCTTTCTCCAATTTTGATAAGATTAAACATTTTCATCAAAAGCTTATTTCTAGGATCGGATATACCACCTCGTATCATTTGCTGTTTTCCGGTTCTTATATCCCCGGGATTTTCGATAATAATTTGATCACTGCTTTTTTTGATCACGATTCCACGTTTTCCATAATAATCTGTATTGATAATACAATTTGCCAACGCTTCTCTTATCGCTTTATGGACCATCGTATCATCTATACGGTTTCCATGCTCAATTTGAAAAGGTACTTTAACATCTTTTGTTAGTTTATGATATACTCTAAAGTAAAAATCAAATAGATTACCCGTCCAATCTCCTGAATTTGAATGCATGCGATCTGTCCATCGAATGGTTGGATCCAGCAATTCCTGATAATCTAAAAAATATTCAGGAAATTCTCTTACGATGCAGTATTCTTCTCCAAACATCAATAAGCCTGCTGCTGTAGGATGTAACTTTTTATCATTTCTAGTTTCAGCAATCGCACCGATTCTTTGAAGATATTCATCTTTTTCCAGTTTTTCCCAAGGATGATGATGACTCAACAGAATATGCCGGTTACGATACGCTTTTATTGTATCCTCATTCAAAACATCAATATCAAAATAATCTAAGACTTTCATGTCCATTGTTTCTTCAGGCTGATCACGAAGCATCGCCATAACTTCATCTTTTGTACAACGATAATCTCCTTCATAATTTCTTCGATAAGTTCCTTTAAACATATCACCATTAATATAAATTGGCCGTTCATCTCTACCTGCTTTTGGTATATAAATTACCATGATAATGTTTCCATCTTGTTCATATATTTCAATATCATCATCACGTAATAAATTCATACTTACTTTTTGTCTATTATTTATAATATTCCAAAATTCTTTTAGTAATTTTGAAGAATCTGCTAAACCAGAAGCATGCCATGAACCATTTTTATTCTCTTCTACACCTAATATAATGACACCACCATTAGAATTCGCAAAAGAAGAATAAGTTTCCCATAAACTTTGTGGCAAACCGTTTTTGGCTTTTTTTACTTCATAACGATTATTTTCTCTATATTCATAAAATTTTTCAATTTGAAACATAACATCACCTCCATATTCTTTATACCTTATGTATGCTTAGTATACCATATTTTTATACCCTTGCAAGCTAAAAAAAGAAGAGCTTTACGCTCTTCACATTTCTTAATCTTTGATCATTTTAAAATACTGTACCGCCTGACAGCCTCTGCCGGTGTGAACACCAACAACGCTAACCAATTTGATGATCTGATGCTTGGCATTAGGAAAAGCCGCTTTGATTTTTTCCATATATACATCAGCTTCTTTTGCGTCATCCGCATGTGCTACGGTAATCAGATAAGAATCATCCACATGTTCCTTTTTCATAATCTCTATGACATTATCCATAGCACGATGCATTGTTCTTACTTTATCCGCAACATCTATTTTTCCATGTGTTTCCTGATTGATCTTCAAAATTGGTTTGATTTTCAATAAGCCGCCAAGTGTTGCGGCAAGTGGCGTTAAACGACCGCCACGTTTTAAATGCTGAAGATCATTTGGTAAAAGGATAGTATTGGTTGTATCTACAATTCTTCCCAATACTGCTTTAATTTCTTCCATGCTTTTGCCATCTTCAAATAAAGCCTTTGCCACTTTGATCATATATTCCTGCACAACTGCAGTTACATGGCAATCTACATATTCAAATACAATACCTAATTGTTCACAACACATCGCCATTGCATTGATCGTACCACTTAATCCACTACAAATTGGTACAGCGAAAATACGTTCATATCCTTCTTCTTTTAATTTAGAAAATAATTCTTCTATTTTACCTAATGATGGTAAAGAAGTAGATAACATCTGTCCATCCTTCATTAAAGCATATACTTCATCTATTGTAATATCTTCCTGATCATGAAAGTTTTTACCATCATAACTTACCTGTAAAGGCACACTATAAATCCCATCTGCCATCAGTTGTTCAACGCTTTTCCCACAACCACTATCTGTCACAAATGCTGTTTTCATTTGATTCAACCTCCCATTTTATAATTTATATTATACACTTTTTGATAAGAGAAAAAAACTGTATTACTACAGTCCTTTCACTTTTTTGATATATTGAATACCCAGACATCCTAAGCCGGTATGTGCTGAAATAACAGCCCCGATCAATCCATAATAGATATCCAGCCCTGGGAATGATTCTTGCATTAGTTCTTTTAACTTTTCACCAGCTTCTGGTGCGCCACTATGCAGAACAGTTAAGGTATAGTTTTCATCAAGATTGGCACTTTTAAAAGTGTCCAGCATTTTTTGTTGCGCTTTTGATGCTGTACGCACTTTATCAAATACATCCACTTTTCCCTGGGATGTTTCATTTAATTGAAGAATCGGCTTGATTTTTAATAATCCACCTAATGCTGCCGCTAATGGTGTTAATCGTCCACCACGTTTTAAATGCTGTAAATCATCTGGCATTATCAAAGTATTGCTGTTTGCGGCACTATCTTTTAAACGGGTTAAGATTTCATCTAATTCTATTCCTTGTTTAACTAACTGTATTGCTGATAGAGCAAGATAACGTTGAATATTGCAGGTTGTATATGTTTCAATTACCTCTAAAGGCAATTCACAGCGTTTTGCACATGCCTGCATTACACTGCATGTAGAGGATAATCCTGATGTCAAAGGTATGGCGATTGCGGCTTCATAGCCTTGTTTTTTGATTTCATGGAATACTTCTTCCATAATTCCCATGGGAGGCATTGAAGTAGTTGGCATTTCTCCATTTCTTAAAAATTCATAGATCTCTTCTACGGTTATATTTTCTCCATCCAAATACATTTTATCATTTACGATAATCTGTAATGGCAGATAATAGATTCCAAGTTCATTGGCCTGTTGTTTTGTTAATCCACTTCCACTGTCTGTTATTACGGCAATTTTCATAGCTTTCCTCCATTCCATCAGAATAGTTTATATTCTGACAATGTGTAAAAATTGATTTTTTTACCTGTTCCATTATACCAAGTATAATTTGAATGTCAAACAAAAAGCCGAAATTATCGGCTTTTATACATATTTCTTTAAAAAGATCATGGTACTATATGGTGTAATATTTGCATATTGAATCAAGATATCTTCTGCAGGTCCATCATGGTATAACAATTGATATGCATCCGATAAATCATAATGGAAAGTTTCCCCTGTAGGATTAAAGATTGTGATAATTTCTTCCTTATCATCTTTTGCTTTATACAGCAGCACCTTTTGATCAATTGTATCGAAGGATACATTTTTTGCGACTTCTTCCGCATCTGCATAGCGAAGACATGGATGTTCTTTACGGATTTTGATCAAAGCTTTTGTACAATCCACGATATCCTGATAACGATTTCTTCTCGCATAATCTATCTTATTGATTTCATCGCTTTCTTCATATGTGTTGTTCATTCCATGTTTTGTACGGGCAAATTCCTGTCCACTGTGGATAAAAGGAATCCCCTGCGCCATTAATACTGCCGCAATCATCATTTTCTGACGAGATATCCGTACATCACGATCATCTTCTTTACAGCATTCTTTAACCTTATCCCAAGAAGTCATATTATCATGGCATTCTACATAATTAACAGCATTTCTAGGATGTTGGAACATTTTTTCCACGCCAATATCATTACAGCTTCCACATAGACAGTTTTTCATGATATCAATCAGATAAACAGCTTCTGTACAATATCCTTTCACATTTACTTCATTTACATCCGTTCTGCCTTTAATAACATCACGGAAACGATCAGAGAAATGTGCAACTCTTGGCATTTGTGCATTATTACGAATACTTGCACGTTGACGATAATCTAAAAAGCTTGGCATATCCCATCCTTCTCCATATACCATAAAGTCAGGGTTAATAGCTGCGCATGCCTGATATATCTGATTCAGAGTATCAATATCCAAAATACCCATTAAATCAAATCGTAGTCCATCAATATGATATGTTCTAACCAGCCAAACACATGTATCAATCATATACTTACGTGACATCTTTCTGGTAGAATCCACATCATTTCCACAATACGTTCCATTAGAAAAATCACCGTTTGTATTCATTTGGAAATAATAGTTTGGTACTGTCTTTTCAAAAAATGAATCTTCTTTATCATATACGTGATTGAATACGATATCTAAATTGACACGGATATCATTTTTATGACATTCTTCAATCAACTTGGAAAATTCAAATATTCTTCCATAAGGATTCGTAGGTTCTACACACAAACTGCCTTCTAAACAACGGTATTGTACTGGATCATATCCCCAGTTATAGTGCATCAATGGATAAAGTTCGTTTACTGATCCAAAATCAAGTACCGGCATTAGCTGGACATGGGTGATCCCTAAAGACTTTAAATACGTAAATCCGGTATCCAACTCTTTTGTAGTTTCATTTTCTTCTACAAACCCACTATATTTACCAGGCTTTGTGACACCAATACCTTTTTGCATTGTAAAATCACGCACACTTGTTTCATAAATAATTGCATCTGTGGCATGCTTCATTGGTGTCAGAGGATAATCTCTTATACGGATTTTATCAGGATCAATGACAGCTGAGCGGGCATTGTTTTCTACGCTGGCGCATGCATATGGATCAATCGTCTGAAGCCATTGTCCATTAACTCTTACAAGATATACATATGTTGCATTTTCCAGATTTTCTAACACAGATAATCGAAATACACCATAGTTACTGCGTCGCATTTCCAATGTTTTCACTACACCGTTTTTACATATTTCAACTTTTACACGAGCCGCAGTTGGTGCCCATAAGGCAAAAGATGTATGGTCACGATGATATACACAGCCTAAATCATCTCCATCATAGTAAAACATTTCATCAAAACGTTGGGTTTTAACGATTCCACTGTATTGCAGGACAATTGAACGTGCATGCTGATGTACAACATAATACTCTACACCAATTTCTAAAGGCTCATATAAAGATAGTGTAAATTTATTGTAGTTATTTTGCGTTGTTTCAATTGTTTGTATATGCAAGTCAATAATCTGACCATATTTGTTTGTCAGATAAAATTTATTACTGATGCCACCATAGCTATTTTTAGATAAATAAACAATAACTTTATCAAAATCATCCAGGTAGGCCTCATAAAATGTTTGTTGTCTCATGTTCATCACCTTATTTATTATACCAAAAAAAGTGAAGCTACGCTCGCTTTATATGAAATTGATTTTAATTTTGTGCAGTTTTTTTTAAACTTATCACGGTTATAAAATTCCTTAAGAAATTTATAAAGAAAAACATGCGATATGTGACATTTCACTTATCGCATGCTTCTGCATTTTTTATATTACAGACCCATTTCTTGTTTCATTTTTTCTAAAGCTTCATCTACAGAGGCTGAACTTCCTGCATATTTAGCTTCTAATTCTGAAGCAGCATCCGCTGGTTCTTCGTTTAATTCTGCGACTGCATTTGCTTCATCCAGCATACGGTCAGCTTTTTCTTCCATTCTTTCAAATGCACGCATAGAACCGCTGGCAGCATCCATAGATCCTGTAACTTTATTGATTTTTTCCTGTGTTTTTGCGACTGCCACTTTTGCTTTGACATTTGTTCTACGTTGTTCTAATGATTTTAAATCATTTGTTAGTTTATCGTGCATCTGACGCATTTTTACAGCATTTTCATGTGCAACTGCATAAGATTTTTCTAAATCAGCGCCACTTGCTTCATACTGCTGTTTCTTTTCAAGGAATACTTTTGCATCTCCTTCATTTCCAGCTGTTAAAGCTTTTCTTGCTAAGCCATCATACTTAGCAATCTGTTCTTTGTTTTCTTCTACTAAACGAGCTGTACGTTTTTCTTCAGCCATAATACTGGCTGTTTCTTTTTTCACTTCAGCTAACTGTTCTGTAACCTGACGCATATATTCGTCAATCATTTTTGATGGATCTTCACATTTGTCCAATAATGCATTGATATTGGCTGTCATAATATCCTTAAATCTTGCTATAATTCCCATAATAAATCTCCTTCCTCACGTGTTTTTATCACGGATATGTAAACAGAAAACATGGGATTTTCCGTTTATCGCCTAATCTTTGTATTTTTCTTCTAAATCACTTGTATCTTCTCCAAAAGTTTCTAGTGGTTTTTCCAGTATATCTTTTGTGAAGTCTTCTTTTTCTTTTGCACGTTTCGCTTTAATTCTAATAATCATCACAAGTGCCACGATCACTGCAATGATACATAGTGCGATAACAGCTACTTTCATAAAGTCCCAACCATTGGTTGGCTTGCTCATAATTGTTTTTGCTGTATCGGTGAACGTTTTAGAAATCATTTTTTCCATGGAAAGAGAAGTATCTCTATAATTTTTTTCAAAATTACCCCAAAAGATTGAAATTGCTTCATTGTCCATGATTGTATCTGCGGAATAACCACTTAAATATCGGAAACTTCCATCCATTTCACTTCGAGAATCATTCCTGCAAGCAAAATATGCAAATACGAAATGTCCTTCATCTTTGAATGTATCAGAATATAGTTTCTCTAAATATTGATCAGCTTTATTCGCATTGATATCATTTCCATTCCACATATCACTGTTATATGGAATAATTGCAACATAAGGCTGTACACCTGTTTCATCATAAAAATCCTCTAATCCTTCGATCATCACTTTTTTATTATGAACCCAGCCCATATCATCCATATACCAATCACTCTTCGATACTACACCGCTTAATGGTTCTCGTTTTGTAGTATTCTTCTGTTGTGGCTTGCTGTCAGCCTTGAATGCAAATAACACTACTACCAGAACAATAATTGCTGCCAAAACATAAGAAATCAAAGGTGTTCTACGATATGGTCCTCTTGGAGGTCTTGGTCCTCCGCCATAGTAATATGTTCTATGGTATCTTGGACGATAGGATGAACGATACCCTGAATTGCTGCTGTGTCCACCACCAAAGCTTCCACTTGATCTTCCTCCGCCGCTAAAGCCGCCAGAAGAATGTCCGCCGCCAAAACCGCCGCTGCTGTGTCCGCCGCCACCGCCACTACTTCTGCCCATGACATCACCTCCATCATGTATATTCTCATTATATCAAAATTAGAAATAAAGGAAATCAATTTTTGAATTTAGGCCCTAAATTTGTAAATCAACTATGTAATATATATATTTCTGATGATTTTGACCATCTCTTTCTGATTTTTTTATTTTTACAAAATGGAAAAACTGTAATTCATATCCAAAAAAAGTATCTCATCACATAAAATGACAAGATACTTTTTTAAATTTTTACTATTTACTGGTTGTTTTTTTGAATTCTGCTTTTGCTTGATCTAGCAAACCATCTTCTACGATCAATCGACAAGCAAGATTAGATAATGCAATTGCCCCATCTCTTAATGCCTGTGTACCTGCTTCTGATATTGTTGCGCAAGCCATTTCTTTTGAATGACCATTGACATTTTCATCAGCAATTTTTATATATCCATGTAATGTTGGACAACAATAGCTGACACTTCCTACATCACTGGAACCGCAAGGAACTTCATCCACTGGTTCTACCTGTGTTCTTCCAAGCGCTACATATTCTTCTTTCAAAGCGTCTGCCAAAGTATAATTGATAATACAATCATCATAAGGACATTCATAAGTACTGACTTTATACGTACAGCCAGTAGCTGCACAAGCCCCTTCCACACATTGAATTGCCTTTTGGCTTAATTCTTTCACATATGCCATGGTTTCACCTCTAAAATAATATTCCATAGAAGCATATGCAGGAATAACATTTGCGGCTTCCCCACCATTGCGAATAATGCCATGGATATAAGTGTTAGGTAGTACATATTGGCGCATCATAGAGATTGCATTATATGTTAACACAGCTGCATCCAGTGCACTTTTCCCATGTTGTGGAGAACATCCATGCGTATTTACACCAAAAAATTCAAACTTCAATGGATTTAATGCTACTGTTCTTCCACCTAAACCATTTTTTGTATCTGGATGAATCATCATTGCGGCATCTACATCATCAAATACATGAGCATTTGCCATGGATACTTTTCCACCAAAATTTTCTTCAGCAGGTGTACCAATGACACGAATTTCTCCACCAATTTCATCAATAATGCTTTTTAAAGCACAGCCAGCTGCAAGTGAAGTTGCCGCAATCAGGTTATGACCACAGCCATGTCCTACTTCTGGCAATGCATCATATTCACACATAAAGGCAATGACTGGTCCAGGTTTATTGCTTTTATAAGTTCCTATAAAACCAGTTGGAACTACAAATGCTTTTTCTGTCTGAAATCCATTTTCTTTTAGCGTATTACTTAATAACTCCATTGCCTGAAATTCTTCATTTCCTACTTCTGGATGTTCATACAAAAGTTTCACAATAGATGTATACGTATCCATATGTTCTTCGATATAATTTATTAATCTTTCTTTCACAAAAATACCTCCCTTATTTTCTTTCCTCTATTGTATCTTAAAAACCTAGAATATGACAAGAAAAAATAGAGACAAAACGTCCCTATCTTTTCTCTATTTTACCTTGATTGGATGAATATCCCAGATTTCATCAGCATATTGTTTAATTGTACGATCACTGGAGAAGAAACCTGACTGAGCGATATTAATCAAACAAGCTCTAGCCCATGCTGCTTCATCTCTATATTTTTCTTCGATGTTACGCTGTGCATGTGCATATGCTTCAAAATCAGCCAATAATAAATATTCATCATTTTTGAACATCAATTCGTTATAAATCTGTTTAAAGTCTTTTGGATCATTTGAGAAAGTACTGTCCACAAAACTATTTACAATTTTCTGGATATCTGGATTTTTATTGTATTTATCCCAAACATTGTAGCTGTTTTCATGTCTGATCAATGCTACATCATCTGCACGTAAACCGAAGATTTCTGCATTATCATAACCAACACGTTCCACAATCTCAACATTCGCACCATCCATTGTACCAAGTGTCAATGCTCCATTCATCATAAACTTCATGTTTCCTGTACCACTTGCTTCTTTACCAGCAGTAGATATCTGTTCAGAAACATCAGCAGCATTCATTAAGATTTCTGCAATACTTACACCATAGTTAGGAATAAATACCACTTTCATATAAGGATTAATGTCAGAATCATTGTTCACTTTATCTGCAACACAATGAATTAGCTTGATTACTTCTTTTGCAAATGTATAAGAAGGAGCTGCTTTTGCGGCAAAGATAAAAGTTCTTGGATAAATTCTAAAGTTTGGATCAGATTTCATCTTGAAGTACAAGTGAATAATATTCATCACATTTAACAACTGACGTTTATAAGCATGTAGACGTTTTGCCTGTACATCAAAGATAGAATTTACATCAACTTCAATACCTAATGTATCTTTGATATATTTTGCTAAAATCTTCTTACGTTCCATCTTCACTTCCATGAAATCTTTTTGAAGTCTTGCATCATCTACATAATTCATCAAATCAATTAAACGTTCTGGATTTTTCTTGAAGTCTGGTCCGATTGTTCTTTCTAGCAGCTTTGTTAACTGTGGATTAGAATAAATTAACCATCTACGGTGTGTAATACTATTTGTCTTATTGTTGAATTTTGCTGGATAAATGTCATAGAAGTTCTTCATAACATCTTTTATTAAGATTTCTGTATGAAGTGCAGCTACACCATTGACACTGTGTGAACCAATGATAGCAAGGTTAGCCATGTGTACCTGTCCATCTTTTAATACACAACATTCATTCATTAAATCTGCTCTTCCCATATCATGAGAAACCCAGTATTTGAAACGACGATCAATTTCTTCAATAATCATATATACACGAGGCAATAAGTCCTGTACATATTGAATTGGCCATTTTTCTAAGGCTTCACTTAATACGGTGTGGTTTGTGTAGGCCATGGTTTTTGTTGTAATATCCCATGCCTGATCCCATTCGTATTTGTATTCATCCATCAAAATACGCATTAATTCAGGAATACATAATACAGGGTGTGTATCATTTAACTGAATTGCATTCTTTTCTGCAAAGTTATCCAAATTTGGATAGTTTTTCAGATGGGAATCGATAATGTTATAAAGTCCTGCTGATACAAAGAAATACTGCTGTTTCAAACGTAAGATTTTTCCATGTTCTGTAGAATCATCTGGATAAACATTTCTACAGATTTCACGTACTTCATTTACATATTCGCTTAAGCTAGCAGCATCACATGCATCATCTGCAACTTCAGCACTCCATAAACGAAGTGTATTTGTAACTTTAGTATCATAACCTACGATAGGAACATCATAAGGTACTGCACGTACAATCAAACTTGGGACATGGTTAACGATAGCTTTGCCATCTTCCCCCATCCACATATCAACATGACCGCCAAATTTTACATTAACAGCATGTTTTGGTTTACGTACTTCCCATACATTTCCTAAAGAAAGCCACTGATCAGGTACTTCGACCTGTTCGTTGTTTACGATTTTCTGTTTGAATAACCCGTATTCATAACGAATACAGTTACCATTACCAGCAAGATTTAAGCTTGCTAGTGAATCAAGGAAACATGCAGCAAGTCTGCCTAAACCACCATTTCCAAGTCCTGCATCGCTTTCTAAATCTTCTAATTCGTTTAAATCGATTCCTAGATCTTCTAGACCTTCTTTTACGATGTCATAGATTCCTAAGTTCATCAAGTTGTTTGTCAACAATCTCCCCATTAAGAATTCCATAGAGAAATAGTACATCTGTTTTTCGCCCTTATCAGATATAACATCTTTTGTTTCCTTAGAGTGGAAGCTGGCATAATCTCGTACCATTTCGCCTAGAATCATATATTTTTCAGTGATGTGCGCCTGTTCGATAGAACGGCCGTAGCGTTCGATGATTCTTCTCTTGAATTCCTCTTTGAATTCTCTTTGGTTTTTGAATTCGTTCATTTTAACTACTCCTCTCAACCTCACGTTTCATTTTACAATATTTAGCTTGTAATTACAAACGTATTTCGGTATATTCCAAGTGAAATTATAGACATTTTTTTAGATTTTATGCCAGTTTATGTTATGTCAACAATAAGCAAGCGGTTCCAAAAATTTGTAAGAAAAAAGCACAGATTATTTAAATTCTGTGCTAGATTTACGCTTATCCCTGTAAACGTTGAATCATTTCCCAAAGTGCTTTTGCGGAATTGAAGTTTTCTGGCACAATGTCTGGTGCAGATACTTCTACATCAAATTCATCATTGATTTCAGATACGATTTCCAAGATTGCAAAAGAATCTAATAAACCATCATCAATCAATGTTGTGCAATTTTCATAATCAACATCTGGGTTTACTTCATTTAAAATTTCTAATAATTTTTCCATTTCTATCTACCTCCTATGGATTTATAGTTCAACACATTTGTTTCAAATGTGTCTCGCATAAGTGTTAACCCTTCCTGTTTATCGTATAGATAAATTTTAGGAAGATCTCTGCTTAGGAATAAAGATATTCCTTCATACATGCAATATGCTCCAGTATTTTGAAATTCAATAATATCACCAATTTCAGGGTGATGCAGTGGAAGACTTTTCACAATATTATCATTCACTGTACATAATGAGCCTGAAATATTACATTTAACTTCTTCATTACCTGTTTCTTGAGCTTTTAATTGGCGATAATAAGGAATTTTCATTGCCATCATTTGACCAAAATAATTTATTTGATGCATACCACCATTTACAATACACCATATAATATCATTGTTTTTCTTCATATCAACGATTTTTGTATAATATGATCCACATGTTGCTGCTATAAATCTGCCAAGCTCTAAAGTAATTTGTCCTTTGAAATTCATATTGTTTAGAAGCTCTTTAAATCCTTTTAACAGTTCTTCTTCATCATAAGGTTTTGCGTCTTTAAAATATTCGACATAAAATCCAGGACCAAATTCCAATTCTTCTGCTTCATATCTATATTCTACTTTTAATTTTGAAAGTAAATCATCTGCATATTTTAATTCTTCCTGATATCTGGAAAGTTTTTTTCTCTGTGTTCCAGAAAAATGTTGAATACCTATAATTCTTACACCTGTATATTGATTTCTGTCTTTCACTAATTGACACAATTCTGCTTCATCAATACCAAATTGATTGCCTGTAGTTACACGCAATAATACGCGAACACAAATGTGATTTGTGATAGCCGCCTCATTAATCAAATGAAACTGGCGTACTGATTCACAAGTATAAACAATAGCATCTTTATAAGTTGACACAATACGTTTTGTATCATTTTCCTCTTTATAAACACCTGATAAAACTACTTTATCAATAGGAACCTTTGCTCTTTCACAGATTTTAAATTCTCCTGGAGAACAAACCTCATAGCGATCAATTGCATCTTTTATATTACCTACTACAAAAGGATTGGCTTTCATAGCATAACATAAATGCACATTTTTTCCTAGTAAATTTTTAATCTTTTGAATTCTTTCTTTCAATACATCTATATCAAATACATATGCTGGAGTATTCGTTGTAGACATTATTTCTTGATAATTAGGCCTGTACAACATCTTCACCTTCAATCTTTTTCTTTAACTCTGTACGATCTATTTTCCCGTTTTTTGTAATTGGAAACTGTTCTACTTGAATAAATACATTAGGTATCATAAATACCGGCAATGTCTTTTTCAAACCTCGCACAATTTCCTTTTTATCAATCGCTCCATCATAAAATGCATGGATTTTGTTGTTTTCAAAAATACAACATGCTCTTTTAATTTCATGTATACTTTCCATAGAACCTTCGATTTCGCCCAACTCTATGCGATGTCCCATGTGTTTAATCTGGAAATCCTTCCTAGATGCAAAACATAATAAGCCGTTTTCATTGTAATATGCTAAATCTCCAGTACGATATATTGTTTCCAGATAATAAGGATTCAATGGATTTTGTGTAAATGCCTTTTGCGTTTGTTCTGAGTTATTGTAATACCCTAATGTAACAGCAGTTCCACTAACACAAAGCTCACCCTTTTTTCCAGGTTCTTTAACTTCTTTATTTTCATCGTCTAATAAAAACACATGCTCATTTGGGAAAGGTTTTCCAATAGGAATTACATCCCCTGGTTCATAATCTTCTTTGATGATGTGATAGGTACAATTACATGTTATTTCTGTTGGCCCATATAAATTAACATACATTGCATCAGGCAAGTATTCTCTCCAAATATTTAATTGTTTGACAGGCATTACTTCCCCGGAAAACATTATTTTGTTCAATTTTGTAGGGACCTTATATTCAAATCCTTTTAATGTGCTGATAATACATATAGCAGATACTGCCCAAATAATTGTAGTCACTTCACGTTCACAAAGGAAATCAATCAACTTTGTTGGGAATGAGAAGAATTGTTTAGGAATAATCTGCATGGTTGCACCTGTGGCAATTGTTGAATAAATATCTTTTACAGAAACATCAAAATCCCAAGGTGCCTGATTTCCAATTACATCTTCACTCGTAATTCCAAAGGTTTCTGTAAATACATCAATGAAATCAATTACACTTCGATGAGCGACAATTACACCTTTTGGAATGCCTGTTGAACCTGAAGTAAAAATTCCATACAGTGGATCAGTATCTAATGCCTGTTCTTTGATTTTCATTAAGGAGTTTTCATTTATTACATTATCTTCTTCTAATTCTTCTAGATATATGACTTTTCCAGCAAATTCTATCTTTTTTAAATCTCTATCATAACCCGTTGATGTAATCAATGTATTCACATTTAATGTATTTAATATATGATCTAATCTTGTTTTAGGTTGTTTTGTATCTAGTAAAACATAAAAACATCCTGCATATACTATTCCAAAGAACAATGAGATAGTATCCACACTTTTTTCCATAAAGACTGGAATAGGTGTTCTTGGTGAAAATTGTTTTGCTAATTGAGAACCAATCCCTTTAGAACGTTTTACTAATTCTTCATAGGTTATACTTTTATCTTTATCTGCGAAAGCAATTTTATCTGGATACTGTGCTGCTGACTTCTCTAAATAAGTTAATATATTAAACATAATTACTCCTCCCCATCAGAAAAAATAATATCTTCAAATTTTCTAATATCATATTTTATATTTTCATTATTTTGTATTTTATTTTCAACCCATTTAAATATACGAGAATATGTTTTATATTCGATATTCCATTTTTCTTTTGTTTTATCAGAATGATGATCTCCACTCAAATGATATTCTTTATCAAATAGAGAGGCTAAATAACGTGTAACTTTCTGCTGACCATATATATTTACATGATTATGATCATAAAAATCTTCATGAACATCTAGTCCTATCTTTTCTAAATCATAATCCAAATCATATACTTTATAGCCATATTGACTAATAACTTTACTAGCTTGTGTTAATGCTCTTCTTTGAACAAGCATTCTTTTTTCATAATATCTTGGAGTATTAACAAAAACTACATTCTTAATTTCATTTTCCTTTAAATAATCTAATAAATCATATAAATGCTTTCCAGATTCATTAAATAATGGTTGTGTTTCATGATAATTAGTGATATCTATAATATTTTTTCTATTAGCTTTTTTTGCAGTACCACTCATACCACTTACTGATAAATTATTCCTATCAAAAAAATAACGTGTTTCTAGTATAGACATTTTTATACAATACCCCAACTTTTCCCAGTTATTATGATATTTAAGAACTGGATTAATATAACTATCTCTTTGATCCTTTGGAACTAAATAATTAATAGTATCTATTTTATTTTGAGAATAAGGCATATTATCAATCCATAATCTTAATGAGCCTTCTTTAGTTTCTAAATTATCATTATACATAACTCCATTCATATCAACAACTATTAATTTAGGTTTTTGTGTTTTCATTGTTTCTATTAACATTGATTTCATAATTCCCATAGGCGCTCCAGAAGTAGCTAAAACATAACTAGTAAACCCATATTCCTTCCATGCTAAAGGAGAACTGAATGAAGTATAAACAGAACTGGAGCCAATAACTACCATATCTAAACTATCTTTTTCTTCTTTATAAAAATTCTTGACACGAACTTCATTTGGTGTCAATTGTCTATCAAACGCAAAAGCACAACTAGTAAAAGCTAGTAATAATGCAATGGCAATAATACTAATTTCTGCTAAATTTCTTAATTTTCTTTTCTTCATAAAGTCCTCCTAAAATTGCATATATACAAATTGATTAGAGCTCATACCAGGTCCATACATTCCTAAAGCAATAATGGCTGCAAATGCTATAAAGTAAATAAAAAATTTAAAGACCAAATTCCTTTTATTAAACCAATCACGTATTAACATCTTTTCTTGGAAAACATCAATAATAAATAAAATGATCAAAGATGCTAATAAAACTATGTAATTTGCTTTATTTAATCCAAAGGTTAATAATTCTGCTTTAATGTTTAAAGGGAAATCAATTATTTGGAAAGATTTTAAAAATATATCCCATGCTGCATGCAAATTCTCAGCTCTAAAAATGATGCATCCAATACATGTTATCCAGAAAGTTCTTAAGATTTGAAAACCAATGAATAATTTTGAGTTTGTTTTAATTTTCAATTTCGTATTTAACCAATCAAATATAGGTTTCATTAAACTAGCTATTGCGATTAATACGCCATAAAATAGCCCCCATACTATATAATTCCAATTGGCCCCATGCCATACTCCAACCAAAAAGAATACTAAAATATTTCCAATAGCAACAGGAAGTGTTCTTCCTAAATATTTACCAAATCTCTTTTTAGTTGCTTTTCCTAATTTACGCATAACTTTTGTCAATGAGAATGGATAAAAAACATAATCTTTCATCCAAGCACCTAAAGACATATGCCATCTTCTCCAAAACTCTGGAATCGTCCTTGAAAAATATGGTCTTTTGAAATTCTCTGCCATCTCAATTCCCATTGCTTGAGCACAACCTCGCGCTATATCTATACATCCAGAAAAGTCAGTATAATCTTGTATTGCATATAAGAAAATCCCAATTATTGTACCAACACCGGAGATGCTTAAATAATTTCCAAAAACAAAATCTGCAACTACAGCTACTCTATCAGCTATTACCATTTTTTTAAAATATCCCCACATCATTAATTGAACACCATAAACAATATTTTTTTCTGAGTTGGCATTAGGTTTATACAATTGTGGTGCTAAATCTTTAAATCTT
The DNA here is from genome assembly GCF_003434225.1 of Absiella sp. AM29-15. Classification (NCBI taxonomy): domain Bacteria; kingdom Bacillati; phylum Bacillota; class Erysipelotrichia; order Erysipelotrichales; family Erysipelotrichaceae; genus Amedibacterium; species Absiella sp. AM29-15. The sequence goes on along the minus strand of NZ_QVFL01000002.1, from coordinate 259,601 downwards.
CCAATTGGACCTTCTATTATTTGAGGAAAAAAAGACACAAATAAAGCTACTTTTCCTAAATTTCTTTCAGCATTCACTTTTCCCCAATAAACATCAATAACATATGACATTGTCTGAAAAGTATAAAATGATATCCCTAATGGTAGGATCAGATTAAAAGTAGGAACTCTATTCGCCAAAGAAATAGAATCAAATAATACATTTAAATTTTGTGCAAAAAAGTTAAAATACTTTAAGAATACTAAAATTCCAAAATTTAAAACAAGTAAAGAAATTAAAATGAACTTCCTATTTTTCTTGATTTTTTCTTTTTCTATTTTCTTCTCAGCAGCAGTTAAATCCATATCTTTGATTTTTCTTTCTTCAACATGTGTTTTATCAATCATAATAGCTCCAATATAAGAACTTATTGTTGTTATAATTATAAATAATGCAAATTTCACACTTGCATATAAGTAGAAAAAATAGCTAGAAAGAAGTAAAAAAATCCATCTATATTTTAATGGTACTATATAATATAAAATCAAAATCACTACAAAAAACAATAAAAATGTTAACGTATTAAATGCCATATTTATGCCCCAATCCTTATCTTTTTTTAATATCTGCTTAATTTCAAAGCCATTTTTAGTATATATCATATATATAACGTATGTCTACTTAAGAAATCTTAATTGATAATATAAATAAAAAGTATCATTAGTCATATGTTTGGCTTCATGATACTTTTTTAAATCTATAAACAACCTTTTTCTTTCTCAATTTCTAAATAATGTATAGTTCTTAAAAAGCCTTCTTCCAATGTATTATTCGGATTCCATCCTAACTTTCTTAATTTTGCGCTACTAAGTATTCCTCCAGTAAAAGGAGCACAGCCATTATTTTTTTCTTTTGGTATATCAAAAATCAATTTCAATTTCTTTTCTGGAGTTATCTTAACTAATAATTCTGCGAGTTCCTTAATAGAAACTTTGCCATTTTCATCGCCAATATTATATACCATGTCATCACTGTTCAATAAAACATAAAACATTCCAGCAATAGCATCAGCAATATAGGTATATGTACGTACACTTGTTCCCTCACTTTTTAATACAATATTTTCATTAAACAAAACATTTTTTAAAAAGTCTGCCTGAACACGGCCATCATAAATCGACATCCCAGGACCATATGTATGAGCTAATCGCGCAATTTTAGTATTTAGTCCATACTGTGATTTAAAACTTGAACACATAGTTTCAGCTGCTTTCTTTCCTTCTGGATAACAAGATCTTGGATCTAACGGATTTACAAAACCATAACTGTTTTCATCAAAAAATTCTTGTCCAGGATATGGTTGTCCATAAATTTCACGAGATGATATGAACATATAACCTTCTGATTTTTTTTCATGAGCCAATTGTAATGTATAAAATGCTCCTAATGTATTTGCAGCAACTGTACCTACAGGATCATCTTTCATAATGCTAGGGCTAGCAGGACTTGCAGCATGTATAATATAGTCCACGTTCCCATCATAATTAAATGGTTTTGTAACATCGTGCGATAATAGTTCGACATACGCATTATCTTTTATATCCTCAGCCACTTTTTTCACATTTCGTACGACTCCAATTACTTTAATACCCATATTCATTGATTCATTTAACTCTAATAAAGTTCTAACAAAATATGAACCAACCATGCCACTTGCACCTGTAACCATTACACTTTTATTTTTTAGAGCATTCCAATTAATATTTTGTTTTACGATTCTTTGTAAATCTTCTTTTAAAATACAATTCATAGTTACCTCCTATTTTAAACCTAAAATTTGTTCATTTTCTTTATACTGCAATAATGCCCTTAACACATAAAAATCTTCAGGTGTAGTAACTTTTATATTTCCTCTATTTCCTTGAACGATATAAACTTGTTTACCTAGATTTTTATATAGATTACATGAATCAGCGATGTCTATATATTCAGGATTAATTTTTCTCATTTCTTCATGTGCACTTACAATTTCTCCTAAATAAAAACTTTGAGGGGCTTGTGCAGTAAAGGTTTCTTTCTTTAATGGCATTTCTTCTACTTGATGTCCATCTTTACTTAGAATAGGTGTTTCAAAGAATGCAGTACACGTAATTGCACTACCATATTTTTTTACACTTTCAATATTCTTTTCTATAACCTCTTCACTAACAAAAGGTCTAACTCCGTCATGTATTAAGACAATAGAGTCTTTAGGATTCTCATTATACGCTGCTTTTAAAGCGTGAAAAATAGAATCCTGCCCTGTTACTCCACCTTCTACTATTTTAGCGACTTTTGTAATTGCAAATCTATTGGTTAAATTTTTTAAAGTTTCCATATAGTCTGCTTTGCAAGCTATATAAATTTTATCAATTGCTGGGCTATTTTGGAAATTATCTAATGTATGTATGATAATAGGCTTCCCATTAATTTCCAAAAACTGTTTAGGCATCCCTGCCCCCATTCTTACACCACTGCCACCTGCAAATATAATTGCTATATTCATATTTATTCACTCCTTACGGATTTTTCTAATCCTTCCTATTTTATTATAACTTTTTCAAATTGAAATGTCTTTATTTTTTTCTTAATTTATCAATATCAACCTGTTTTTGGTATTTCATAATCTCCTTATAAATTCTTTCACAATTATTATGATCATTATACACATAAAAATTATCTGCTCGTTCTCTGTACATATCTTTCATATTACATCCTTTTCTCATATAATCACATAAAACATCAACTAATTGATCTGATTTCGTACAAATTTCCCCAAATCCCATTGAATCATAAAAGAAAATACCATCATCATAATGTGGAGGTAATACCTCAGGATGAAAATAAACTATAGGTTTTCTCATATATGCAAAATCAAACTGCACACCAGAGTAATCAGTTACCATTAAGCTTGATTCTGTTAATATTTTTTCATAACTTAAATCTCCTACAGATGGAATTACCTCAAGTTCAGAATTTGGAGTAAAATCATCTTTTTGTGAACTCAAAATAGGATGCAAAAGAAATTTAATTTTATAACCATATTTTTTTGCACATGCAATTAATTTTTCATTATTGATTAAATCATTATATACATGAAAATATAGTGAATTTTTAAATTCTGGATTATATCCTCTCTGCTCTCCTTCACTAGTTGTGACAGGAAGAGCATTATACATTCTCCATGTTGGTGATAATAAAATTTGTTTTTTATCATTATTTTTTAAGCCATCATAACGTCCTATACCAGTTAATTTCAAAATATCAAAACCTTTATAACCATAAGCATGTTTAGATAAATTATCATATTCAAATTTACTTGCTAAAAAATACATCATCGTATTATCAATAATCCTTCTTTGAGCAATTGCACATTTTTGAACAGATAAACCATGTTGTAAACACATTGATCCAAAGTTGCATAATCCTCTTATATATTTAGAAGTTCCTTTATTATATCCATTAAAAGGGAATAAATGGGAATTTGTTATCAAAACAATATCAGCATTTACGAAAACCAGCTTATGCTTTAAACTACCATTTTTCAATGGTTTATAACCGTCTTTTACTAAATTTTTATAATCTATTGTATTTTCATTAATCAAATAATATTTTGTAATTCCATCTTCAAAATTTGCACAGTATCGATATAAATATTCACAACTATCTCCACCCTTATACAACTTATCTAACATTAACCATATTTTTTGTTTTTTGAAGTATGGATGTGTAATCCAATATAACCATCGAAAACCCAAAGCTTTAAAATCTTTTTTCTTATGGTTTCTAATCAAATTCAATTGAAACTGAATTTCTCGCTTCAAAACATTTGTTTTAGTTGCCAATTTTATATTAATACCATTATTTGCATGGTGACATAGATACTTATTAAATCTCCAATATGAATACCTAGGTGATTTAGATAATTTAGCCCAATGATTTGCAAAAGATATTTTCATTTGAAATTCTTCACCTTGAATCTTTGCATAAAAAGTTATCCTTTGCATTTTTTTGTTTTCATCTAAAGGTATTTCTAAATGATAAGTCAATCTACGATAGCCTGGAACGCCAAAATATTTAGTTAAAGAATAAGCATCGGTATCTTCTACTATATATTTTTTATCATTAAATAATGCATAAAACTGAACATCACTATGCTGAAAAATACTAATTAAAGAACCATCTATCCAAATTTTCCCATTAACATAATTCATTACATTAATAGTAAATCTGTGAGTACTTAATGTTGAAATTAAAAACTCTTTAAATCGCATATCGATATCTCTGCCCTCGATACTATCATATGCATAATAATTATATTTTACATTCTCTTTACCATATTTAATACGCAGATACATACATCTAATCTCTGGATTTTTTGTTATATAGGGCAATTCATCCTGATTTAACAAATAATAATCATCTATTTCAAGAAATAATTGATGAACTAAAATTAAATATTCTTCTAACGACTTACCTAATAAAACCTTTTTGTTTCTATTATCTTTATTAGCCATCATTCTACAATTTATATAGTAAACAAAATAATTTTGAAGAAAAGCTGGTAAACATTGTTTTTTTTCTTTTGCGTATTCTATAAGATCAAATACATAATCTTTTATCGATTCTTGATACCATTTTATATCATGGGATGGGACATGATATAAAACTTGATTTTCTCTTGGTGCATAATATTTGTAAAATGCTTTAGGAACAGAAATATATTTAGCATTATTTAATAAGAGTTTCATCACCATATCTGTACCATATTCAAAAGGAAGATTTTCTTTGAATTTTATACTTTTTATTTCTGTTGTTTTGAAAACAGATGAATCTAAAGCAGTAGTTAACCTCTCATATGTTTTGGTTAAGTCGCATATTTCATATTCCTCAATGAATTTTTTACTTAAAATATGCTGAATTTTATCCTTGGTCATTAATGGATTTATACAATAGGACTTTGTTACTGAAAATGATGCTTCTTTATATTGTTTCAATGCTTTTAAATTTTCATTTATAAAATTTGGGCTTAAGATATCATATGATTCCATAAACATAACATATTGAGTAGTGACCATTTGAATTGCTTTATTTAATACTTCACCAGGGGTCCCTTCATATTCTAAAAACAAAAAATTATCTTTTGGTATTTGAATTAATTCTTGAACTTTTTTTATATCTTCCCCTACTATTAAAACATTATAACTACAATGCTTTTGCGATTTTATACTTTTGATTGTTTGAAGCAGGCCTTCTATACCGTTTTTTAGAGTTATAACAATTGTAATTTCAGTTTTATCCATTATATACACACCTCACTATTATTCCTTATTTAATAATATTTTATCTATTGCAATATCACTTGATAACCTTTTGTGATCATTAAAGCTTTCATTTAAAAAATCATTTAATTTATTCATGTCATATTTATTGTTTTTAATTACTTCAATCACCTCTTCAAATCTTTCGCAAACGACTCCAGGTGCCTGTTCAAGAGTTCTATGAACACCACGTGTTAATTGATAGAAATCTTTATCGAAAGCATAAAAAATCATAGGTTTTCTTTGTAATGCAAATTCATAAATATTACTTGAAAAATCTGTAATCAACACATCTGTTACATAAAACATTTCATTAATATCACCATAATTTGAAAGATCTTTTATATATTTATTATTTTCTTTAGGAATTTCAATTTTTTCAGTTATAAAAGGATGCATCTTGAAAATAAATGCATATTCATGTTCACATAGTTCTTTAACTAAATTCATATTGATTTTATCATAAGGATAGTATGCTTCTTTTTGTGTATTTCCTCTATATGTAGGTGCAAACATTATAATTTTTCTTCCTAATAATTCGGGAAAATCTTTATAAAATTGATTTTTAAATTCACTGATTTTGTTTTGATTTAAATAATCATCTAATCTAGGTAGTCCAGTTGCAATAAAATGATTTCTTGGAATACCAAAAACTTCCTCATAAACTGGTATTAAGCCATTACTTCCTACTAATGCGTAATCATATTTTCTATGGCAAGAATCTTTAGGTAACGGTGATCCTGCTTTTCCAAATCTGGAATATCCAACAGATTTAAACCCAACACCAGCATGCCATACCTGAATTAATTTTGTATCTTTATACAAAGTTATTGTTTTAAATATAGGAACATAATCATCTACAAAAATGTAATCCTGTTTTGCAATAAGCCATAATAATCTTGACCATGTAAAAAAAGTTTTAAGTTTACTTTGCTGTAATGTTTTTGAAAAAGAATAACTTATTTTGAATTCTTTATCTAGACCTCGTTCCTTTATTCTTGAGTCTATCGCTTTTAAATTACCGCCAATAGGCACTCTAGTTTCTGACATAAACAAAATATGTTTCCCATCTTTTTTTCTTATTTTATTTAGTATTGCGTAAATACTTCTTATTGTTGATTTTGTAACTATAAAAACGATTTTTCGTAATCCTTGCTTTAATGAATTCGATTCCAAAATCACATCTTTTTTTTCTGGATGTTTATTTTTTTTCATGTATGTAGTAAACATGCAAAGTATCAAATCATTTTCATTAATAAGGAACTTATCACCAACTATATTTTGCTGGCTTATTTTTTTTTCTAAAATAGATTTATCTACTATCTGAAAATTTATAATATACGAATAACATTCACTTCCATATCGATATATTTTATCTAAATTTTCTAAGGTATATCCAAATTTAGGGTTTATTGATAAAATATTTTTTTTATCATTTTTCATATAATAAAAGTACCATTTACCATTATCTAATAGTTTTGTATCATTTATATTAACGATATTAATCACTAATTGATTATTATCTGCTTTTCCTAAATTATAATCATTTTTCAAATCTGTAACATAATAATCAAAATCATTGACTTCCTCACCTTCAAATTTAATTGTTAAATAAATACTATGCCATGACATTTCTTTTATTTTAACTTTTCCCATCAGGCGTCACCTCTTATCTTCATATTACTAATGATGAACTCCGCAATATCTTTACTTGCGTTTTTGTGATAAATCACATATTTTTTGCAAAATTTATCTAATTTATCAAAATCATAAGTCGTGTTCTCTATTGCATTTATTAATTTTTTAGGATCTTTACTAATGACACCTGGTAATTCATGCTCATAATCAATAGCCAATCCCCTTACACCAGTATACTTGTACATATCAAAATTATAGAAATATAAAGGAATATTTAATAATGCCGCCTCGTAGATAATGCAAGAATAATCGCTAATCAAAGCATCAGCCACAAATAGCATATCAAATGAATCAAAATCAGGTGTTAATAAAACTTTCAAATTATCTATATTAAGTTTAGACAAAGGATGCAATTTTAGAACTAAAATTTGATCATCCTTTAAAGATATACTTAATTGTTCTACTGCTTTTTGCATTTCTGACTCATCTTTTCTAAAAGTTGGTGCATATAATATTACTTTTTTCTCTTTCAATTGTGGATATTTTTGGTAAATCTGTTTCTGTTTTTCAATTTTAAAATTTTTATCTTTTAAAAGATCTACTCTAGGTAATGGCATTATTTTAACTATTTCTTTTGAGCAATTAAAACCTTTAGCTAAATCACTAACATAAGCTGGTGAACTAGCTAAAACATAATCATATTGTTCATGCATCCTCATCATTTTAGCTATACTTTTTTGAGTTCCTTCAGCTGTATCAAGCGTAGTATACCCAAATTTTTTCATAGTCCCAATTGAATGCCACATTTGAATAATGCATAATGATTTTTTGTGTTTTAATAACGATACAACAATACAGTAAGTATCTAATACAACTACTTTACTTGTTGCTATTTCTTTCATTTGTTTCAACATATGAAAAGCATATTTTATTTTATTTAGAATTGATGAATGTAATCCGCCATCTAAAGTATGGCATAGAAATACAACTTCAATATTTGGATTCAATTTATTCAAAGCGATTTTCAATAGTTTAAAATCTCTAGATGGTTCATTACTCTGTCTAGAAATCATAACAACTTTATCTCTAACGGGTAAAAGTTTTATAAAAAAATATATAAAATTTAAAATAGCTGTTAAAAATTTAATTAGTATTTGCATAATTATCCACCATTTCCTTAATCCTTTATAATTATTTTCTTTAAAAACATTGGCATTTTTATTATAAATTTCAAAAATTTATTTATAAACCAGATAATAGGTATCATGATTATAAATATAATTATTGAAGCTAATACTGCATAGACTTGATTTTTTTGAAACAAAGGAAAAAACGCTTGTAAAATGCGTAATAAAGGAATGTGTAATGCCAAAATAATTAACGTATTTTTCCCAATATATGATAAAGCCTTAAAATGCACACCACTTCTGAAAACAACATAAATTAGAACAAACGAAAAAGATAAAGATGTAATTAAAGTATACGTAAAATTCCTATATAATTCATTAGATAAATCCACTTGTTTATTTATTAAGCAAAAAAACGAAGCTATGATAACAATTGCAAGAATTTTCAAAAAGGTTTTATTAGCTAAACATTTTTGAAAGTATCTAAAATTTTTCCTTAGTATATAGCCACTACCATAATAAAACTGAGCTACTAAAGCTACATCAAGATGTAATGGAGCATCAAATTCTTCTTTTCCTAAAGGTGCAATTAAACCAGTCAAGCATATAACGCATGACATTATAAATACAGATTTATCGTCCTTTAAATAATGATATAAAGTATAATAAATAATTTGTGTCAAAAACATAGTCATTAAAAACCAAGTTGCATTAGATGGAGCTCTTACAACACTAGCATTGGAATAGAAAATACCAATTAAAACTTTTATAAATGAATCATGTGGAACCATTCCAGTTATTTTATTAATATACCACAAAGGTAAAACCAAAATATTCAACATTATATAGGGATAAACTAATTTTATAATTTTATCCTTTATACATTCTGATATCCGTTCATATTTATTTGGATTAAAAGTAAAGCCAGAGATGATAAAAAATAATGGCATATGAAATGAATATATTACTTTAAACATTAAATGTTTTTTAAATTTTAGTAAAGAATGCCCTAAAATGACTAAATACATAGAAATAGCTTTTAACTGATCTAGCCAAATTAATCTTTTTGAATTAACACAAATCGTATTATCCATAAAAACCTCCTTTTTTATCATTAGATAGAGCAAAAGCAACAACTAATTGTTGCTGCCTTATTTCTTTGAAAATAGTCTATCAAAAAAGCCTAGTTTAACATCATGTATAACACGTTGTTCAAATTTTTCTTCAAGCTTTTTTTTCTTTTCTTTATCACTTAAAGCATTATATTTATCCACATATTCAGAATAATGATCGCAAACCTCATCAATATTCCCAATTTCTACCAATTTTCCACCCTCAATCCACATTCCTGTTTTACAAAATTCTCTTACTTGTGGTAATGCATGAGATATAAAGAATATTGTTTTACCTTCCTCATCACGTAATTTTTTCATACGGTTCATACATTTTTGAGCAAACCCTTTATCACCAACTGATAATGCTTCATCTACAATAAATATATCTGGATCTAATGCCAAAGATATAGAAAATCCAAGTCTAGATTTCATTCCACTTGAATATTTTTTTACTGGTTGATAAAGAAAATCGCCTAATTCTGCAAATTCAATTACATCATCTGTTATTTCTTGAATTCTTTTTTTAGAAAGTCCCATTAAAGCACCTTTAACATTAATATTTTCTAACCCTGTAAGTTGCTGATTTAAGCCTGTATTGATAGATATTAGCGCTTGTTCCCCATTAATAGTCATTTCTCCACCATCAATATCAGAAATGCCTGCCAATATTACGGACAAAGTAGATTTTCCAGAACCATTTGTTCCTAAAATCCCGACAACATCGCCTCGTTGAATTTTCATACTTATATCCTTCAGAGCATAAAAGCTTTCATGATCATTACTTTTTTGACCATCTTTTTTTTGTAATTTATATATTTTAGAAACATTTTTTAATTCCACAGCATATTGACTACTCTCATACATATTTTTTGACATGATATCACCTCGTTAAATTAAATCAATAAATTTGCGTTTAAATTTATACATTAGCATACATCCTATACCAAAAAGCACTAATACTACACACCAAAAATATAAACCTTGAGCAGGATGTGCTAAGATTGATTTATCATAAAATACTGAATCACGATATCCATTCACTATATAGTATACTGGATTTAATTTCATTAAAGAATTTAAAAGATTATGAAAAGGTACTTTAGCATCAAAATGGCAATCCCATATAACGGGAGAAAAATACATTAACATTCGCATTAATGATGTTATTAGTTTTCTTACATCTCTCCACAACATAGTCAATACTGATAAGATCAAAGATACTGCTTCTACAAAAGCAAATGCACAAATAGCATAATATATCATTCCTAACCAATAAAAATTAGGATAATATCCGCATATCAACAATGTTACAATAGCAATTGCTAACATACATAAATGATTAAAAAATTCTTTCGCACATATTGTCGCAGGTAAAACACTTACTGGAAACTTCATTTTAGTAATAACGCTTGTTTTAGAAAATACAGCGCTACAACCATTTTGAATACAGGGTTGTATAAACCACCATGCTGCATAACCAATAACTAACCAAGGTAGATATTCAACTTTCCCAATTGGTTTTTTATGCCATGCAATTCCAAAAATCAGCCAATAAGTTAGAACTTGAATAGCTGGAGATGCAAAATTCCAAAATAAACCAAATTTAGAATCTCGCATATCTGCAAGTAATTCGTATTTTGCTATACAGAATATACGGTATAGATTTGTAAAATTTTCTTTTAAAACATATTGAATACTCTTAAACATAATAGTAACTCCTTCATCTTTTTTCATCATTGATATACAAAAATCATACACAGCCGACCATATTATACTACAGAAGACAATAAGAAACTAGAAAACTTTTAATTTTTCGTTATTTTCACATTTTCAGACTAATGAAACGCTTAATTTTTCTGATATTTCTGATTTTTTCCTTTCAAATTTACCACCATGATCCCTATTACAACAAGTAATAAAGCCATAATTCCCTGCAAACTAAAAGCCTGTGAGCCTTCCTGCAGAATAATTGCAGATAACAAAACACCAAATAATGGGTTCATAAAGCCATAGATACTTACTTTACTTACAGGATTATACTTCAACAGAATACCCCATAATGTATAGGCTACAGCTGATATAAAAGCCAGATATAATGTAATTAGATAAGAAGATAAATTACCAAAACAGATTTGTCCACCCATCACAAATCCAATTCCAGCAAGTACGATTCCTCCAATAAAAAACTGACCTCCACTCAACATGACAGGATCATCTTCATTTCCAAATTTCTTAATAAAACCACTAGATAAAGCATAAGCAACCTGCGCCAATAATACAAAGCCTTCTCCCATAATCGAAAAAGAAGCATCTAATTGGGCACCAGGAGTTATATTGATAATAACAATTCCAGCAAATCCTAAACAACATCCTATCATTTTTCTTTTACTTAATTTTTCAAAATGGAAAATAAAACTGGAAACTAAAATCGCTAAAAAAACATTCATCCCTGTAATTATCGCACCTTTTACTCCACTTGTATGTGCAAGTCCTACATAGAAGAAAAAGTATTGCCCAATTGTTTGGAATAATGCTAAAATAGCAATTCTTTTCCCACTTCCTCTTTTAAACTGAATACATCTTTTTGTTAGTATCATCTGTAGTAGTAATACCATTACACCAGCCAGCATAAAACGAATACCAGCAAACAATAGAATTGATGGTGTATCTTGTGCATTAATTTGTAGTAATGCATAACCAGTCTTGATAGATGGTGTTGCACTTCCCCATAAAAAGCAACAAATCGCTGCCAATAACAAAACTACTGGACCTTTACTTAAATATTTCTTCATTTCTACCATATGTTCTCTCCTTATTTCAAAACTTTGCTTATTATACTACAAAAATTGGAAAATTCTATCAATATATAAAAATCATTATATGAGAAAAGCGATAGAATCCCCTTATACAAGCTTTGAAATCTAATTTTTTATTTCCCCATTAACAAATAAGAATCATATCATATTTCAGCTTTTTCACTTTATATAATTAGTAATCAATTCTGATGGTGTCATATTTGACATAGAGAATAATGTTAGAACATCTTTTTAAAACACCACTTTTTCTTTATTATCAATCATCACAATATCTATTAAATAATTCTTTTGCTTCTGCTTTACGTTTTAAAGGCTCATTCAGTAAATATTCAATCAATGTAGATATAGATTGTCTACAGTCCTTATTTTCTAATTCCGTTAACGAAATAATCAGTGAAAACAATAAATCTTCTGATTTTTCGTTATGATGTAGATCCTGATAAACCTTGTCAATATCTTCATCTAGTAAACCTTTGACAATCTTTGCGCCTCTTTCATTTAATGTAAAGCATCTGTTTAAACAGAGCAGCATCTGTAATCTTAATTCAACTGATTCTACTTCTTCTATTTCATCATATAATGTATCCAATGTTTCATCATAATCTCCAAATTCTTCATCCACATCATATTCTGCTTCTGATACCCTTAATGCAAATTCCTCTAATTCCGTAACATCTAATGAATAAGGTTTTTTCATCACAGGTAATTGAGGATGATCTTTCAAATACATCAAAGCAGCAATCTCATGTTTACAATCATCCATATACTCACAATTACATTCTAAATCTTCTTCTCCACCATCAAAATGAATGATTACTGTATAAAGAATTGTGCCTTTTACCTTGCATATGACAGTTTTTTCATCGAATTCATAAGCTTCTTTGACTTCACCTTCTTCATAAAGTTCTATACCTCTACTCCAGATTTTCCCCTGAAATAGATTGAATACATGTTCTGGCAACGTAAATGTGTAATACTCCATATGCCTTATCTCCTTTATCTTTTTAATTGTTTAATATCTACTTGTAAATCTTTGTAAGAATAACCATATTTTATACACCAGCCAATACAGGCTAAAGTGATTTCGTTTTGTTCATAACACTCATAATCCTTTAAGATATTATATTTTCGAAATGCATCTTTACAGTTGCGAAATGCTTTCCTACCATAAAAGCAATTATATAAATAATCTGTATCGTAGCGATTAGGATTTAGTCGATCAATAAACCGTTTTAATATTTCTTTCTTATCCAATTCTATTCGATATATTTCATCTTCTTCATCAATATCCATATACATCATATCATCATCTGTATAAAACGATTTTGTTGTTTCATCATAATATCCGTCATTTCCATAAGATGTTAATTGCATTGATGCTTCCAATATCATGGTATCTATCTGTTTTAATTTCATATTTTTAAATGATGGTATCTTCTGTTTAGGAAACATTTTCTTGATTCGCTTTAGTAATTCCATATCAGTTTTATTTTCTGTTTCATATGCTTCTATATAACAAAGATAGTAACTTAATAAATCAGTTGCATATAAATACTTCAAATCATCAATGGTATCATAATGAAAATATGTACAGGTTTGTTCAATTTGATCAATGAATGATGGCAGCATTTCATGTGCTAAATACCAATTGCTTTCTTCATATTCATAATCTCCATTCAAAAAGCTGCAATCTTCACTGATATTATCAAAATATCGATAAGGCAGCTTATCGCTTCGACAAGCAAGCGTTAGAATAGAATCCAGCATTTGATGTTTATTTATCATCGAATATTCTTCATCAAAACCTGGAAACATACAATCTTTTGAAAAAAGTTCTTCCATTGCATCCTCAACATTTGAAAATCTTTTAAGATGTTGTATACAATCTTCTTCATCTTTAAACAAACGCATATGGATCAAATATTGTATGGCATCTTTTGTATTCATTTGTGAAATCATTTTTTTTAAGTTTTCCTGCTGTTTGAAAAAGTCATGTTCTTTCATATACGTATACTCCTTTTCTAAAATTTATCGATTATCTTTGTATGCTTCATTTGTTCTTCAAAATTCATTATTATTCATACTCTTCATAATCCATATAGTTAGAAATAACATCTATTTGATGATATTCCCTAATCACTTCCTCCATCATATTTTTGCTTGTAATTTTATCATATCTAGTTACATTTTTGATTAATGTTGCTTTGACATCATACATTTTTTCCTTAGACCACTTATTTACCGTATCTAATAGTTTCATAAGTATTCCTCATTTCTTGTATAGCTTTATAGTATCACAGAAACAAGGATTCCATTAACAAAAAAATAATTTCATTCTATATTAAGCATTTCTTTACAAATCGCAATTCTTTTTTTAGGAAATTCATCATAGCATTCCCTTCGCACAAATCCTCCACTTTCTAAATTCATCTGACAATGTATAGCTGCCTCAAACCAGTACATTGCCTGCATCCACTGTCCTCGATCAAACAAATGCTGACCTATATCACAACATAGTTCTGCACGTGGAACATCATATAAAAAACTTTCAAAATAACAACGTAGGGCATCTTCTTCCTGATTCACATAGTAACAGCAATACCCCATCATCTCACAGGCATCAATATTATTTTCAATCCAGCCCTGTTTCCCATTTAAAAAGGCTTGGAATTGATCAATTGCTTCTGCATATCTTTGATGATAGTATAATTCTCTTGCATAATAAAATTGTTCTCTTGGTGAGAAAGAAACACCTTTTTGTATCAAACCTTCAAATATTTTTATATTACGATCAGGGTCTGCCACATGTTCTTTGCGATGTGTAATCGCAATGTCTTCATATTGCAGTTTTCCTATCAAAGGAATCACTTCATGAATCACTCCCTGCCACTTTAAATGACTATTGGCATTGATCAAACGCTCCCGATAATACGTGAATACAGGATTCCCGTCTTGATCGAATGCGGTATGATATTTCATCAATACGATATCCACATCTAATGTCAGACGTTGTTTTAAATCTTTGATTTTTTGTATATCCTCATCTAATATGACATCATCCGCATCTAACCACATCCTGAAATCCTTTGTTGCTTTCTCAAATGCGAAATTTCTTGCCTTACTAAAATCATCGCACCATACAAAATCAAATACCTTATCCGTATATGTTTCCGCAATTTTACGACTTTGATCATCACTTCCTGTATCAACAATAATCATTTCATCTGCGAATTGTTTTACACAGTTTAAGCAGCGTGCCAGGACATCCTCTTCATTTTTTATAATCATACAGACACTGATTTCTATCATATCCATCCCCCTATGTACAGGCAGGTTTCCCTGCCCTTATGCATTGATCTGATATGCCACCAGATAGGCATTCACGGTATTATTGCGACAGCATAATGTGATACAGTTTTGACTATCCGCAAGCAGACCTAATTCATCTCCCTCATTTAATGTAAGAATACATACCCCACTGACAAGTGTATTCTCACATATTGCTGGCATTCTGCTTTCTTCTATCAACATGGAATGATTTAACTCCAATGCGATGCTATCTCCATCACATGGTGCATTTCCAATCAACATACCATATTGGACCACATAAGTGCCTGGCTGATGAATGATTAAACTTTGAAAATCATTTGATACGCCTAATCCATAGTTGATATTACTGACATCAAAAGCTACTGGTGCTTGTGAACAGGCTTCTTTTCCACTATAGGAATATAACGCTCCACTGGCAAATTGTGGCATAACTGCAGACTCTCCAGCAGGACCTGTTGCTCCCATGACACCTTGTGGTCCTTGTGCACCTGTTGCTCCAGTTAATCCCCTAGGGCCTTGTAACCCCATAGGGCCTGTTGGTCCAGGAATCCCCTGCATACCAGGTGTGCCTTGTGGACCTGTTACCCCTTGTGGACCTCTTGGGCCTTGTAATCCTTCTCTACCCTGTTGTCCTTGTAAACCACGCGGACCTTGCGGACCACGTGGACCTCTTGGACCCATTGGGCCTACACAACAGGATGACTGTGTACAATTCTGTTGAAAATCATCATCAAAATCATTGTTAAAATCATTGTCATAATCACAATTGCAGCCACAATCACAGCAATCCTCACATCCGCAATCATACTCATATCGATTCTGATACATAGCATGTCCCCTTTCTTGTGAAACACTTCTTTGCTGTTTCAATTTACTATATGCCTGATTCATAAATGTGTTCCTGTCCTATATTTTCCGCCTATGCAAAACAGCGCAATAAACACTCTGTCAACGTTTCCCCATGTTTCGCAATCATATCAAAATCCTCCGGTTTTACCCTTGTTAAGGTTGTCTTATAATCAGCTACTTTCTTTACATCCTGATCATTTAAAGCAGATACCAGTAATTCATCTTTTTGATTTTGTGTCAATTGACAATGATCTAATATTTCATCAACATGTGCATTGATTTTGATATACAGTCCTCGATGATACATTTGAAAATAATTCATAACACTTCTGCTTTTTAAAGATTCTACCTGATCCATATTGATATCTAATAACCGTTTTAAGTTTTGAATAGAAAAACTCATATGCCGGCTTTGATGTTCAATATTGCCAGAGGCGTTGCTTATAATCAAATAGTCAATATCATCAGAAAGACCTGGATGTTCATCAATATGAAATAAGGGATCTAAGCCCATATTATCGTAAACCCCACCATCCCATAAATGTAAGATTTGATCTTGTGGAATGATTGGATTTGCATGATCATCTACCCAATGGTAATCTTTGGTTTTTAATTTATACGGACCAATGAACACAGGAAAACCTGCACTTGCTGCCATGGCATGTGTCAACATAAAATGAGGCTTTACGACATAGCCACTTTGTAAAGAACCCATCTGTGTGGTATCCATACGAAAATCCTTTCCTGTTTCATAAGCGGTTGTATTGATTGTCCATTTGGGATAGACAAAAATATCTTGTAGACAGCCACTTACTTTCCAGCGTTTTTCCATTACATTCGCTAACAGATTTACTTTCTTATCCCAATAATAAGGTTCTACGATTAAACGCAATATCGCATCCCATTGGATATCTTTTTGTGTAATCATCGCTTTAATTTTAGGCAATACAGAAGTTAAGAATACATCATCATTTGGCCAACAGTTTCTATTACAGCCATAAATCAAACCCATACAAATACTTGCGCCTGATACGGTAGAAATATGGGATACCTGAGCTAACATCTTATGCTTCGCCAAGGCTTTTAAAACACCCAGATGAAATACTGCTGCACGCATGCCTCCACCGGATGATGCCAATCCTATTCGCTTTTTCATTATTTTCACCTATTGCATTATATGAAAGCATCTTTCACATGTACAAAAAAGCTCAATCCAATGGATTGAACCTCCTGAATCATTCATGCTTTGGAAATAATACTTCTGTGACAAATCGTTGTGCTTCCTCAACATCTTTTTCATGCACATACAATTGATAAGCATCGCCTAACTCATCATAACCAAATTCTGATTTCGTCGTACGTACCAGATATTCAATATTCTCTTTATCTAATATTTCCTTTACCCGCTCTAAATTTTCTTTGGTATATGTGGAATATACCACAATTCTAGTGACGTACTCCCACCACTTATGCAAAGCATAGAAGTGGGGGCTTCTTGTTCGATGAAACTATCGTTTCAAGCATTCGCAAGCTATCCCCGCTCGTCCTTCGGTTTTTTTTTATTATCCTTCATTAGATACTTTCCAGTATCCGTTTTCCTTCTTCTCTTAGATTCTTTGCTGCATTCTCATCTCGGTCTGCTTCATATCCACATTTTGGACAGATATATCGTCGTTCTTTTAATTCCATCTTTTGTTTTGATCCACATTGATGACATATCTGTGAACTTGCATACCATTTATCTACCTTGACTAAGACTTTCCCTTGTTCTTCTAGCTTGTATTCCAGCATCTTACGAAACATTCCAAATCCATTGTCTAATAGATTCTTTGCTAAATGAAGTGCCTGACTCAATGCTTTCATATCGATATCTTCTACAGCGACATAATCGTAAGAATTGGCTATCTTCCTGCTTTCTTTGTGTAGAAAATCTTTCCTTTGATTAGCGATATGTAAATGTAGTTTTGCAATCTTTGCTTTTTGCTTGATGTAATTGTTACTTCCTTTTTTCATCTTTGATAGTTTCCTGTTTTCTCTTGCCAGCTTTCTTTCACTGACACGATAATAATGTGGATATCCACAATGATTTCCTTCACTATCTACATACAGTTCTTTTTGAGAATAATCTAAGCCAATACCTTTGGTTATCGGGCATTCGCGTATTTCTACTTCTTCTTCAAATAGAATAGATACATAGTATCTGTCTGCTTGTCTGAATACAGTTACTGACTTTAAACTGCCTTTTGGGAGCCTATGAAGTTTTATCTTGACTTCGCCCATTTTGGGAAGCTTGATATACATCCTGTGATCCTTATCTGATTCAGTGATTCTGATGTTATGATTTACGCAATTGGTCGTATAGCTTGCTCTGCACTTATGCTTACATTTGAACTTAGGAAATCCGATATCAGGTTCATCAAAAAACTTTTTGAATGCTGTTTCTAGATTTATCTGTGCATTGGTAAGTGCCATAGAGTCTGCATCTTTTAAGAATGGATATTCTGCTTTATATGGTGCAGGTGTCAAACGGATAGACTTTTTGTTTGTTTCATAGTACTTTATTTTATCTTCTAGCAGTTTGTTGTAGATAAAACGTGCACATCCGATATTCTGTTCGATCTTTTGTGCTTGTTGCTGTGTAGGAGCGATAGCATATTGATATCCTTTTCTCATCTTAATCATCATGTTGTTCACCAAGCTTTCCTTGTTTCTTGATGTAATAAATAAAAAAGACTGAATGTATATTACTATCTAATTGCACTATAATCACCGTCCTTAATTATAATCGACTGACCATACTGCTACCAGCTAATTGATGAGCAAATTATAACACAGAATAGTTGTGATAGCTATAAAAAAAAGAAAAAAACGATAACAAAAATTACATATTGCTGCATTCACGCCCACAGGGTGCACAGAGTGTCCCACCACTTACTTATCGCCGTTGAAGTGGGGGACTTCTGCCTGCTTTTGGTTAAATATTGTCAACATGTATGTGACCCCCTTTTTTTCCTTTGATTCTTATATCTTCATTATACACTTGATTTTGTAAAAATTCTTTAAAAAACAATCAAATAATGAATTACTTTCTATTTACGTAAGAATGGAAGATTTGTATGAGAAAATAGAAAAAGCATCAAAACTTGTGTATAATAAGAACAGGTGGTGAACTTATATGTATAAAATAATGATTATAGAGGATAATGAAAAAATAAGAAATGAATTAAGTGATTTTTTAGGTAAAAACGGTTATGAAACACTTGCGCCTGATGATTTTGAACATGTTATGGAAACAATCCATCAACAAAAACCTGATCTATTATTACTGGATTTAAATCTTCCAGTATATGATGGTCATTTTATCTGTCGTGAAGTACGTAAAACCAGCAATCTGCCAATAATTATCGTCACAAGCCGTGATTCTGATATGGATGAATTGATTTCCATGAATTTAGGTGCAGATGATTTTGTGACCAAGCCTTATAATCTGCAGATTCTGTTAGCAAGATTATCCCGCGTGCTTCAAAGGACCTATGAACATGCCAGCAGCAACATCTTATCTATTCATGATATTGCTCTTGATGTTAGTAAAAGTACCCTTACCTATCAGGGAAAAACAATTGATTTAACCAAAAATGAGCAACGCATCATGCATTGTTTGTTTCAGAATAAAAATAAAATCGTATCCCGCAATGAGCTGATGCAGCATATGTGGGATTGTGACTTGTTTGTGGATGATAATACTTTAACTGTCAATATCAACCGTCTGCGTAAAAAGCTGGAATATCTTCGTTTAGATGATCTGATTCAGACAAAACGTGGTATGGGGTACATCATTTATGAAGACTAGTGCCTATATTAAAGAAAAGCTATATTTGATATGCATTGCTTTTTTAACATCATGTATTACCATATTATTTCTATCCGCAATCAACGTCAATCATGAAATGATCTTGGTGGTATCTTTCCTGTTTTGGGGAATGGTGCTTGCTATTTTGATTATCGAATATCTTCGACGTGTGGGTTATTATCGTCGTCTACAAGAAACCCTTACGCAACTAGATAAAAAATATCTTATCACTGAAATCATGGAAGAACCTCTATTTATGGATGGAAGGATCATGTATGATACATTAAAAATTGTTGATAAAAGTATGAATGATTATGTAAACAGCTATAAGATCACACAAAAAGAATACAAGGAATATGTCGAGATGTGGGTACATGAAATTAAAACACCACTGGCTGCCGCAAAACTGATTATTTCTAATAATCCAAATGAAGTTACACATAGTATCTATGAGGAAATTGAAAAGGTGGAAACATATGTTGATCAGGCGTTATTTTACGCCCGCAGCACTTCTGTGGAAAAAGATTATGCGATCAAAGAAATGCAGCTTGCCCCAACGATTTCAAAGGTGATTCGTAAGCACTCCAAAACCTTTATCTATGAAAAAATCAAAATCACATTAACAGATCTGGATAAAACGATATACAGTGACTCTAAATGGCTGGAATTTATATTTGATCAAATTATCACCAATGCTTTAAAATATACTCCATCACAAAGTGGTGAAATAAAAATCTATACAAGTGAAGAACCACAAATGACTTATGTTCATATACAAGATAATGGTATAGGAATCCCTGCAGCAGATCTGCCAAGAATCTTTGATCGTGGCTTTACTGGAAATAATGGAAGAAAGAATGAAAAAGCTACCGGTATGGGATTATATTTATGTAAAACCCTGTGTGATAAATTATATCTAAAGATTTCCGCATCCTCTGTGCCTTCAAAAGGTACCACAATCACCATTGGTTTTCCAGCAAGTGATATGTATCGAATGCATTCATAATCATAAAATTTTAAAGTTATGGAAGGGAAAATCACACCCTTCCTTTTCTTCCTTACAAGAATGTAAGGATAATGTAATAGACATCCATGGAAGAACTTTTCAGAAACCATTAAACTATAGGTGTAAGGAAGGTGAACCAAAATGGAAGCACTATGGAAATATCGTTTTGAAATTTGTATCGCCTGCTCAGGAGCTTTGTTATTTATCAATATACTGCTGCCTGATTTTCTAAGTGATGGCATCAATCTTTGTATGTTGTTTCTATTTCTGATGTCCATCATCCTATTGAAATTATCAACAATCAATGAACATTTGAAAACTAAAATTCATCAAGGAGGAAATTTATGAAAAACATTTTATCAGTTGAGCATATTGAAAAGTATTATGGTAATAAAGGAAATCTGACAAAAGCCGTCGATGACATTTCTTTTCAGGTAGATGAAGGAGAATTCGTCGGTGTCATGGGACCTTCTGGTTCTGGTAAAACAACCCTGTTAAACTGTATATCTACCATTGATACGGTTACCAGTGGACATATCTTCATCAATGGTTCTGATATTACAAGTATCAAAAAGAATAACTTAAGCAAATTCCGTCGAGAAGAATTGGGCTTTATCTTTCAGGACTTTAATCTGTTGGATACATTAACTGCCTATGAAAACATCGCTATCGCTTTAACCATTCAAAAAGTCAAAGCCAGTGAAATCGATCGTCGTATCAAAGAAGTTGCGATGAAGCTGGATATCATGGAAGTCTTGCAGAAATATCCTTATCAAATGAGTGGTGGTCAAAAACAACGTGTCGCAAGTGCGCGTGCCTTAATCACCAACCCAAGTTTGATTCTGGCAGATGAGCCTACTGGCGCATTAGATTCTAAAAGCAGTCGCATGTTGTTAGACAGTATGGAAAAATTAAACACAGAATATAACGCAACGATCATGATGGTTACTCATGATGCATTTACCGCATCTTATGCACACCGTATTCTGTTTATCAAAGATGGTAAAATCTTTAATGAATTGATTCGTGGAGAAGATTCCCGTAAAGAATTCTTTAACCGTATCATGGAAGTTGTGACATTATTAGGAGGAGAAAACGGCAATGTACTTTAAACTTGCCCTGCGTAATGTCAAGAAAAGCTTTCGGGATTTCTTGATTTACTTTATCACACTTGCCTTCTCTGTATGTCTGTTTTATATGTTTAATTCTTTCCAGGAGCAACAATATGTCATGCAGCTAACCACGGCACAGACAGATATTGTGGAATCTTTATCCCGAATCATGAGTAGTCTGTCAATCTTTGTGGCAGTTGTACTGGCTTTCTTAATCTTATACGCTAACAATTTTCTGATCAAAAGACGTAAAAAAGAACTTGGCGTATATACCTTGCTGGGTATGCCAAAACATCAGATTTCACGTATTCTGGTGTATGAAACATTCTTAATTGGTTTATTGTCTTTGATATCCGGCCTGATTATCGGCTTTTTCCTATCACAGCTGCTTACGGTTGTGACAGCTCATTTATTTGAAGTACAGTTGAACTATACCTTTGTCTTTTCCTTTAAAGCTACCATCATGACTGTCTTGTCTTTTACACTTATTTTTGTGGTAATCATGTTCTTTAATTCCTTTATACTGAATCGTTACCAATTGATTGATTTATTAAATGCTGATAAAAAACACGAACAGTTAAAAATCAAAAATATCTGGGTATCTGTACTAATCTTTATTATCTCCATTATTTGTATCGGATGGGCATATTATAAAGGAATTCATGAAGGCTTATTAGCAATCGAACTATTAGGACCAATCATTCTAGCAGGAAGTATTGGTACAGTATTGTTCTTTTTATCACTGGCAGGTTTTATGTTGACAATTCTACAAAACAGTAAGAATCTTTATTTCCGTAATCTGCACTGCTTTATCGTTCGTCAGATTCATGCTAGTGTCAATAGTAACTTTTTATCCATGAGCGTGGTATGTATTATGCTGTTATTAAGTATTGGCGCATTATCCTGTGGAATCAATATGAGTAGTATTTTAAATAAAACAATAAAATTCTCTACTCCTTACGATTATACATATACCAATCATATGCATTACTATGATTATGAAAAAGATGAATTTGATTTATACACAACTTCTCCTTTAAATATTGAAAAAGCTATTGATGATATTCACTTAGATCCATCATATATTGCATCTAAAACGATAGCCCGCACATATATGGATAAAGATTTATCCACTTCAAATCCAGTATTTATTGATCATATTAAAAAACAAGATATCAAAGATTACTTTAAAAATCAGATTGGCTTTGTGGAAATTGTATCCCTGCATGACTATAACACAGCACGCCAGGCTTATGGTATGGATCCCATTCAATTAAAAAATCATGAGGCTTACTTATATAGCAATTATGAAATGGTCATGGATGGTGTAAAAGAAATTATATCTAAACATCCTGAAATTCCTGTATTTGATCAAAAAGTTAAAGTCGTCAATGATGACTTTGAACGTGTATCCTTATTTACAACCGTGGATAATGGTTCCATGGAATATATGACGCTTGTTGTCCCTGATGCTATAATCCCTGCCAATGCGATTATACATGATGAATATTGGAACGCAAATCTAACAGATAAAATCACACCAGAAAAATTTAGCACATACTTTAAAGATCAGATGTATAAAACATATGATGTTCCTGAGGATATCCATCGTTTCCTACAGGAATATTACATAATGGATAAAGATAATGTTTATCAATCCAGTAAAGGATTATCCGTAACCTTTACTTATATAGGCATCTATTTAGGTATCGTATTTATGATCGCAAGTGCTGTGATTCTTGCGCTTCAGCAGTTATCTAATGCGGATGAAAATAAAAAGCGTTATCTTATCCTAAATAAAATTGGTACGGATCAAAAGATGATTAATCGTACAATTTTCTTAGAAATTGCAGTATATTTCTTACTGCCACTGCTGCTTGCCATTGTTCATAGTATCGTTGGTATTCAGATTGTGAATAATATTATGGTTATGTTTGGAAAAGGAAATATCTTTGTATCTGCTCTGTTTACCGCTGGTATCATCGTTTTAATCTATGGTTCTTATTTCTGTGTAACCTATATTGGATATAAAAACATTTTGAAGTCTTAGCAAAAAAGTGCAAAAAAATTGCACTTTTTTAATTTATATATGATAGCAATTCAGAATATGCTTCTTTATGAAATTTAATATAGCTTCTTTTAAATTCTGCAAACATAGATTTTTTATCTAAAAAACCTTTTAGCGTTCGCTTAACTATGATTGAGTGGTCACCATTTCTATAACGCTCTAAAGTATCAAAAAAAACATTCATTTCACTCAATAGCGCATTTAATCTCATTTGACTTTTATTTTCTCTCATTCCTGTATTTTTTTTATTGAATACTTCCATCATTAATTTTGCAGTAATGACAGCCTCATAATCATTTTCATTTTTTGCTCTAACAACTATATTTTTCCCATTAAATATAAAATCTATGCATTTCTCAGGATCCCGTTTACAACAATCCAAAACATTATCATCATATATATCTTGATTTTTTATACTATTACAATGTCCACAAGACAAAAACAAATTGTCCCAATCAAATTTTCTATCTAAATATTTACCATTTTTATGCGGCAATCGATGTTCTATTTGAGGATCTTGTAATGGAGCTATACCACAGATATAGCATTTATTATGAAAATCATTTATTAATTGCTTTACAACATCTTTTCCATCATATCTCCCGTTTACCTTTTTAGATTCTGTTTCTAATGATTTTGGAGCTGGATAACTTCTTTCAATTTTGATCATTGCAAATCTGTTCTCCTTTCAAACTCCAATTTTAAAGCCTGATATTCTGTCGTAATATCTAATGCTAAATAATCCGGAATTTCCTCTAAAAACATTTGTAATCGTGCTATTTCACTAAAATCTTCATCCTCTAACTGCTCTTTTTTTACTAATTCTTTATAACGGTTAAATTTTTCTTCTAAATCTTTAGACAGTAAATTTACGTTAAAATAGCTTTCGATAATACCCTCATATGGAATATCGTTTAATCCATTTGGAATTAAGGTATGATTTTCTAAATCGTAAATTACTACATTGTTAATACTGTTTATTACAAAAGGTGAATGCGTTGTAACGATAAATTGTATATTAGGAAAAAAACTAGTTAAAAGTTGCAAAATATTTTTCTGTAATTCCAGATGTAAATGTGTTTCTATTTCATCAATTAAAACAATACCAGGCATACGATATTCAAATTTTCTATTTGTATATTTTTCCATTCGCATGATAATATCTACTACGATATCTAAAATAGCTGCGTATCCACTGGATAAGGTATTAAAATCAAATTTTTCTCTATTTCGCATACTAATATAGAATTGAAATTGTTCTTCATCAAAAATCAATTTAATTGATTCATCTCCAAAAATACTTTTTAATAATTTTTCAAGAGATTGAAACCATTCATCAATCTGATCTGCTTTTTCTTTTTTATTGCCTGTTAATGCTAATGCCTGTGTAACTTTTAAATCAACTAAATATTTCACAAATTTCGTGCTCGGCTTTTCATTTATCGAATATTTTTCATTAAAATTAACTTTCTCGACATTTTTCACTTCTTCTGTTTTAAAAACTCTATCTGCGCTGTAATATGCTAGAATCATATTACCATTTTGAAACGCTCTATACATATCAGCTGTTTCCACATTAAAACTGATTTTTAAACCTTTTCTTGTTTCTTGAATTTTATCCTCATAAAATTGAATTTGTGCTTCACATTGATTTATTTCCTGAATATTATTTTGCTGTTTCAATTCTTCTAATCTGTTTTTATAAAACACAAGAGAATCTTCATAATCATTAAATGAACGATCATCAGCAACACTTTTTAAATAAATTGATAATGCTTCTAATACACTTGTCTTTCCACTGCCATTTTTACCTGTTATTATTAAATTTTTTCTCTTCTCACCAAATAAAGGAATATTAATATCTTTTAAATGCCTTACAGAATCAATTTTTATATTAGTGATATAAATTTGTTTCATAATTACCTCCAATGTCTCCTTTATGGTATCATTATAAAAGAGAACTACACGATTGTGTTTTCCATTTTATTATAGCCTTAAAAATAAGTTATTACAATAACATTCTCCCCATATATGTAATGCCACTTTGATAATTGAAGTCAATATAAAAAGTGCAAATTTATGCACTTTTATATTGATAAATCTTTCTTTTTAAATATCATCATACCTAATGTAAATAATAAAATTGCGCCTACATATAGGATGCCTACACTCCATAAAGCACCTTGATCCATAGCGATAATCTCTTCTGGTCGAAATAAAGTTAATGGTGTTACATATTTTAGATTTTCTAATTTATCTCCAACTTGTGACAGCATCTGAATCAATACAGAAACAATACACAAAGCAGCACCTACTCCTGTTGCAAATCTTGTTTCATTAAAGACACATGCAAATAGAAAACACATACTTGCAAAAAACAACATCATGCCATATAAACCAATATTTAATGTCAGGAAAGCAGAAAGATCAATTCCTTCATCAAACATTAAATTTCCACATATAATAACCAAAATCGTTACATACGCAACTAAAATCAATATACCCATTGCAAGCATACACAACTGTGTCAGAATGATTGTTGAGCGCTTGTGTGGTGTAGAAAGTAAATAAGCCATAGAACCACGATCTACATAACGTACAATCAAACGATGACACATAAGGATTACAAAAATCAATGGAAAAACAATCAGAATAAACCCATATAGATAATTTGCGATGAATTCGATTAATGTTGAACCAGGGTTGCTCATGCCAAATGCTTCAAATACGCCTGGCATAGATTCTTTAAACATCTCTAAACTTTCTCCAAGTTTTGGATCATACATCGCCACAATCAATGAGCTATATAAGCTGAGCACCAGTAAAAACAATAAAATAACTTTTATATTTGCTTTGCATTCCCTTTTCCACAATGTTTTAGAAATCATTGATCTTCACCTCCATAATACTGCATAAACAGTTCTTCCAGACTTTGTGTACGCATTTGAAGATCCCGAATGGTATATTTCGATAAATCTTTGATAAATGCATCCACCTGTCCCTTTAAGGTGATCATGATTTCTTTTCCATCCCTTGTACATCCTTCATGGTTTTCCACAAATGCGATTGCATCCTGCTCATTTTCAAAACGCACTTCATAGATTTTTCGCTTATTATGACGTAATTCTTCCATATCTTTTGTGGCGATAATACAGCCATCTTTTATGATGACAACACGATCACATGTATGTTCAACTTCTTCAAAGATATGACTGGACATCAAAATTGTTTTCCCTTTGGCTTTTTCTTTTTTGATTAACTCCACAAATTTACTTTGCATCAAAGGATCGAGTCCACTGGTTGGCTCATCCAGAATTAAAATAGAAGGATCCTGCATAAAGGCAATCACAATGCCAATCTTTTGTTTCATCCCTTTTGACATTCTGCGAATCTTTCCTTTTGGATCTAATTCTAAATAATCAATCAATTCCTGTGCTTTGGAAAAATCTTTGATATGTTTCATATCTGCCATAAAATGGATAAACTCAATTCCTGTCATATCCTCCATAAAGGCAATTTCTCCAGGCAAATATCCAAGCTGTGCCTGTACCTTATCTGCATCCTTGAAACAATCTAGACCCATGATGGATACACTACCTTTATCTGGCGCAATAAATCCCATCAATTGACGAATGGTTGTAGTTTTCCCAGCACCATTAGGTCCTAGAAAGCCCACCACTTCCCCTTTTTCTACTGTAAAGCTTACATCAAATACACCTTTGTGATCCCCATAATCTTTGGTGATCTGGTGAATTTCTATCACACTCATAAATACTCCTTTCGATAGACCATCTGTTTAAACATTTCTTCCCAACGATCATAATCTTCCATAATTTCATTGATATCCAGTTTTTCTTTTGTTTTTTGCTTCGTACGAATATAACCATCAGCCATCCATTGCAGCATCTGAAAGATATAAAATGGATCAATTCCCTCCTTGAATTTAAAAAGATCAATATGTGAAAAATAATCCGCAAACATTGTATTCACTTTTTGTTGGATATCCTGCGTTATTTCTTCTGCAATATTTTCATCATTCATATAATATGCTTTCATACAAAACTCCATAATATAAGCATGATTTGCGATTAATTCCATTTTCTTATCTGCGCCAAATCGCATAATTTCAAAGAAATCTGTTTTATTTTTTACACCAGCTTCATCAATTGTATCTATTAATAATTGTAGACAATATTGATAAACGTATTGATATAAGCTCTTCTTATTTTTAAAATAATAAAACAATAAACCTTTTGATATCCCTGCTTTTCTTGCGATTTCATCGGTCACTGCATGTTTGTATTCATTTGTGCCAAATACTTCCATTGCCGTATCAATAATACGCATTTGCTTTTCCTCTGTTAATTCCAGAAATTTCTCATTCATCTTTTTCCTCCATCACAAAGCATTAACTGACCTGGTCAATTACCATTGTAAAGCATTGACTATTTTTTACAAGCCCCCTTTGATATAAATTCGATATATTTATAAAAAGGCGTTGTCTATTTCTGGAAATATTCTTATTAATCATGCAGACATGATGTTTATGAGCATAGCCTATTTTGCTCATAGTTTATGCTGAAAAACGCCTTTTTATAGTTTTTGTACTGATATGACATACAATATAAAAGGTATAATAAAAAAAATACACTTTATTCATATATATGAGTCAGTGTATTTTTATAAAACTAATTTAATTGTTGTTTGCTTCATTTACCAATATAATGTTTTCACATGCTTCTTTAATTTTTTTCAATTCTTCTGGTTGCATGCGATCATCACTGATCAATGTATCAATCGCGTTAATATCACATAGACTCCAACGCTTAACTAAGCCATATTTAGAACTGTCCGCACATAAAATGATATCTTTTGATGATTCCATCATTGCTTTTTTTATGAGTATATCATCATAATCTGTATGTGTGATACCACATTTAAAATCAAATGCAGATGTTGCCATAAAATACTTATTTGCATTCAATGATTTTAAGATATCTACAGCAGTTGGTCCATAAATATCAAATGAATCTTTATGTTTCATTCCACCTAAGATGATCAATGAAATATTTTCATTTTCAGACAAGGTATATGCTACCTTTAAGTCATTCGTAATAACTGTGATATTTTCTAAATCTTTTCTTGCAAGTAATGCTCTGGCAAGATAATACATCGTACTGCCTGAATCTATGATAATAGATTGATTATTTTCAATCATTGATACTGCTTTTTCCGCAATTTGTTTTTTATAATCTTTATTATAAACTTCTTTTTTACTGCTGGATAATTCAAATACCTGTGAAGCTATTTTACTAACCACACCACCATGGACCTTTTGAATACTGCCTTCATTTTCTAAATCTGTTAAATCACGATTCAGGGTAGCTTTTGATACCTGAAATTTATCAAGCAGTTCCGCAATTGTCACATGTCCTTTCAAATTAATATATTGTTGAAGATCAATTTGACGCTGAAATTTCATCATATCAATTCCACTATCCTTCCATAATTAAACGTTTCAAACTTAATATACCATCTCTTTTCTATATTTTCAATCAATTTTAGCCCTGTTCAGGTATATAATTCACAGAAATTGTAAATTTCTTTATCCGCTTTCGATGTGTCTTGCTGTATAATAGAGCCTTTATATCCAATCACATACATATCTGCAGCTTTACCAGCCTTGATACCATTCACAGAATCCTCAATCACCATACATTCATCATGTTTACATCCTGCCTGCTTTGCCGCAAGATAAAATATTTCCGGATCTGGCTTAGAATGCTTTAGATTTTCTCCACTGATAATGATATCGAAATATTCCCGTACATGTATGCCATCTAATACTGTATTGATCCAATGCATATCAGAGGATGATGCTAGAACAATGGTCATATCTTTTTCTTTTAAATATTTTAAATACGTAATCAAATGAGGCATAGGTGTAAGTATCGTTTCTTTTAATTCTTCATCAAAATATAAATCCTGTTTTTCCATTAATTCCTTTATTGGAATATGATGCAAATGATAAGTATTTTGTAGTTTTTGGGTAATATCTTTTGCATTCATACCAACAAGACAGGATAATGTTTGTAAGTCTTCTTCTATATCAAGGGTTTTCAAATACTTTTGTAATGATTTTAAATAGATCACTTCACTATCGATCAGTACACCATCCATATCAAAGATTACAGTCTTCATCATATTTTTTTCTTAATTCTTTTACTTTATTCATAAATTCAGATACACGGTTCTGATCGATTTCATTTCTGAATACACCATCTCGTTTGAAGCCAGTTCCAATAAAGAATCCATCTACAGTATCCATATAATCTTGCACATTATTGATTCTTACTCCAGTTGCCGCAAATATTACAGCATCTGGGAAAGCTTCCCTACATTTTTTCATAACATTAGCATCTGCTTTTTGTCCTGCTACCATACCTGCAACTGCTATCGCATCAGGTCGATCAAGGAAATATGTAGGCTTCATAATCGAAATGGCATCCCGACAACCCAAATCTGCACTGGATTCTGGCATTAGATAATGTACTAACTTAAAATCAGGAATACTTAACTGATGTTTTAAACGTACAGCTCCTCCACCATCACTATTACAAAGTCCTGCGCTTGTGGCCCATGTTCCATGGAATACACCTCTAGTAAATAAAGCACCGGTTGCACTTGCTAGAGAAATACTAGCCATATCATCACTGATACAGTCATTACCATAAGGCAGTTTGATTTCATCTTTTAATGCGCCCATTACATAAGCCATTGCTGCTACTGTTTCTGGTCCTACTTTAGAAAGATATGGAGTTGAAAATTCATTACTGAATAATAAACCATCTACACCGCCTTCCTGTAAACATCGTACATCATGTCTTGCCATTTCAATTACTTTTTCCATGCCACCTTTTTCATCATAATATGGATCACCAGGCAATGGCTGCATATGTACAAGCCCAATCACTGCTTTTTTTGTATGAAATGTTGATTCTATCCAATTTTTACCCATAATGTTTCTCCTTTAAAATATGCCAACAAAGGCCCCTAAAATACCAATAACAACTAACACACCCATAATCTTTATCACAGAAACATTTTTTCTGATTAAAGCATATAGAATAAATACAGTGCCAACGCTTAGAATGCCTGGCATAATTTCATCTAACAATGTTTGAATTTCTATAACTGTATCACCCGAAGTAAATGTTGCGACTGTTTGTATCGATACA
The DNA here is from genome assembly GCF_003434225.1 of Absiella sp. AM29-15. Lineage (NCBI taxonomy): Bacteria > Bacillati > Bacillota > Erysipelotrichia > Erysipelotrichales > Erysipelotrichaceae > Amedibacterium > Absiella sp. AM29-15. The sequence continues at coordinate 228,113 of NZ_QVFL01000002.1, read as the reverse complement.
TAATTTGCGATCATACAACCAGCAACCGTCATGCCAAGTACACCCATGCAATCTGTCAATTTTCTAACGATGGATGTATCACTGATTTTACTGAATGCATTTTTTCCAAGTTTATACCCAGAAAAGAACATGGTATATCCTACACCAAGAATATAGGCCGTATATAAAACGAAGAAGATAATGGATCCCCAGACATTGCCTTTTAAGCCCATTTCAACACAGATTGCCAACAGAATTGTTTTCACAAGTCCTTGTGTAATTGTATCTCCAACTCCGGCAAGTGGTCCCATCAAACCAATTTTCAACCCATTGATTACTTCATCAGAATAATCTGTGCCATTCGCACGTTCTTCTTCAACAGAGGCAATCATACCAGGAATCAAAGCACCAAACTGATTTTCTGTATTAAAGAACGCCATATGTCTTGTCATTGCATCTGCTAAATCATCTTTATCAGGATATAATCTTTTTAAGATAGGAAGCATTGCATGACAAAATCCTAATGACATCAAACGTTCATAGCTAAGACACATTTCAGATGTCAGTTCCCATATCGCAAAACTTTTCATTAAATCAGATTTTCTTAATTTAATTCTTTTTTCTTCCATAATTTCTTGATTTTCAGCCATGTCAATTAAACCTCCTCACTATTTTCTGGTTCACGATAAGAGAACCAATACATCAATGCAAATGCAACACCTACAAGTGATACGGCGATCATGCCAAGTTCTAGATATGATGATAATACATAACCAATGATGAAATATGGCAAGAATTTCAAGTTGAAAATAGCTTTCATCAACATTGCGATTCCTAATGCAGGAAGCAGCATACCAACAGCTTCAAGACCTGTTAATATCACTTCTGGAAGTGCATCTAGTAAATCAGTTAAATATTCAGCGCCAAAACGAACTGCCAAAAATGCTGGAATAAAATAGAAGAAGAAATTGATGATCTGTGGACATACCACATTATAGAAAGTAATGCCTTTCGTATCTGCCCTGGCGGCACACTTATCTGCACGATGGACAAAGATAGAACAAAGTGTCATTTTTCCAGATTCTGCAAGCATTCCAAATAACCCAAAAGATACCGCAATCGTAACCCCCATTTCCGGTGCAGCACCTGTCGCAACTGCAAGAGCTGTGGCAACACATCCTGCCATAGGATAATCCACAGAGCCTACACCACCAACCATGATGTTTCCCATGTATACTAACTGTGTCGCACAACCAATTTGTAAACCTAATTCCATATTTCCCATGATAGCTCCAACAATTGGTCCAAAAATGATAGGTGAACACAATTGAATAGACCAGCATGTAAATTCAATACCTGAAGCACAAACCCATGTACATAAAGCGACTAAAACTGCCTGTAGCATTATAACCCTCCTTTTATGAGTGAATGTAACTCAATCTGCTTATCATTTGGTGTCGCCTGAAAATAAACTTTCACACCCATTTCTTCGATTTCTTTTAGAATAGCAACTTCTTCCTTGCTTGCGGATACGTTTTTATAAAGCGCTTCACGTTTCGCATTAGCTCCCATTCCACCAACATTTAATTCTTTCAACAGCACTGGACTTTCAAATACTTTTTTAGCAGTATCTGGTGTTTTCATCAAAAGAATAGCATTTGCTTTATTTTCTTCAATTGCCTGAATTGTTTCATCCAAATGTTCTGTTCCTTTGATGATCAGATCCACACCACTAGGTTTTACCATTTTTAATACGTTCTTTAAAAACTCATCCTTTGCAACGATATCATCAATGATTAAAATTTTCTTTGCCTGATATGTTTTAATCCATGCGGTTACGACTTGTCCATGAATCAATCGATCATCGATTCTAATAAACTTTATTGACATTATCAATCCCTCCTTACTAACTTAAGATATCATCTTTTGTGATAATGCTTTGTATCCCTTTCTCTTTAGCAAACGCACATGCATCTTTTAAATCCTTGATTTCTGTATTTAATACGATTTCAAGTAACATCCCCAGATTGGTACCAGCAATAAATGATACTTGCTCTGATTTAAGTTCCTGAATCAGACTATTGAATGGCGTTCCTCCAACGATATCCAAAAATACTAATGTCTGATCATTCCCGATGCAATCAACAAGTCTTTCACGATAGTCATCCACTGACATATCAGGCTGAAGTCCTAAAGCCTGAATTTCAGGATGCTGTCCTACAATCATCTCCATTGTTGATTTTAATGCGTCAGCGAGATTTCCATGAGTCGCTATGATATATTTCATCATGTCCTCTCCTTTCTATACTCAAAGTATATCATAACATTTCATTTTATCAACAATAAATTTCATTATTATATCATTATATTTCTGTTTTATATCGATAATTTCATTATTTTATGAAACAATGAGATAATTCGAAACATTAAACACTTGATTAACATGCGTATTTACTGTCATTTCATAAGAACAGACGGAATTTACTCACAAATCATCTCATTTTTAAATTTTTTTATGAGATTTTTTCCAAATACTGTAAGCACCGTTATTTCAGCCATTTTAATCATTTCAAACATATAAAAACCATGAAGTATATTAGCCTCATGGTTTTTATAGTTTATTTTGTTGTTTTCTTTTTCGTTTTTGTTACTTTATGTTCCAACATTATGCCACCAAATGGAGGAACATTTACTGTAATCGTAAATGGCTGTTTATTGCATTCACCTTTCACAGATTTCACTTTCTGTTTTTCTGTAATTGCACCACCGAATACATCAGATTCTGTATTGATGATTTCATTATAAGTGCCTGCATAGCCTACGCCAAATGTATGAGCTTTATACGTATTAGGTGAGAAGTTTAGAATAATGATATATTCCCGATCTTCACTTACACGTTTGTAAGTAAACATATTTTCATCAGCATTATCCGCATCAATCCACTGGAAAGACTGCCAATCATATTCTTTTTCATACAGTGTTGGTGTCTTTTTATAGATTTCACCTAATTTTGCGAAATATTTATGGAATGCATCATGTACAGGATATTTCAATAAGAACCAATCACATTCTTTCGTTTCATCCCATTCTCTAAAGTGAGCCAGTTCATTACCCATAAAGTTTAATTTCTTACCAGGATGTGTAAACATATACAGATATAATGTTCTTAACTGTGAGAATTTCTGTTCATAAGTACCCCAGATTTTGTCTACGATTGTTTTCTTTCCATGTACAACTTCATCATGAGAGAATTCCATAATAAATTTTTCAGAATAGAAGTATGCCATAGAGAATGTAATATTATTGTGATGCCATTTACGATAAACAGGATCTTTTTCAAGATACTTCAAAGTATCATTCATCCATCCTAAATCCCATTTATAATCAAATCCTAAACCGCCATCCAGTGTGGATTTCGTAACATTTGGATAATCAGAAGAGTCCTCAGCAATCAGCATGACACCATGGAATTTCTGACTCAGATTCCAGTTCATACGTTTTACAAAGTCAATTGCGCCAGTATTTGCGCCTAATTCTTTATTTCCATGCCAGAAAATCACGTTACTGATTGCATCCATACGTAAACCATCAAAATGATATTTATCAATCCAGAATGCTGCCGCAGACATTAAGAAAGAACGTACTTCTTCTTTCCATAGATTAAAGTTTGCAGTTCCCCATTGAGAATCAGCATCTACAGCTTTCTCATATTCATATAATGGTGTTCCATCAAAATAAGATAGTGAGAAATCATCTCTAACAAAGTGTACAGGCACAAAGTCCATAATCACACCAATTCCTGCTTTATGGCAGGCGTTTACCAAATACATCAAATCTTCTGGTGTACCATAACGTGATGTTGCGCTAAAGTATCCACTACACTGATATCCCCAGCTTCCATCAAATGGATGTTCATTTAATGGCATTAATTCAATATGTGTAAAATTGTTCTCTTTCACATATGCAATCAATTCTTTTGCGATTGCTTTATAATTTACCCACTCTACATCTTCATCTTTTCTCCAGCTGCCAATGTGTAATTCGTAAATATTCACTGGTTTATCAAAGTTTTTATCTCTGGCAGCTAACCATTTTTCATCAGACCATTTCTTATAATTTAAATCCACAACAATACTTGCTGTATTCGGTCTAAGTTCACTATAGAATGCATATGGATCCATCTTATCCACAACACGACCTGTTGCCTGGGTTACACGATATTTATACATATCGCCAACTTTTGCACCACCTACAAAGATTGACCAAATACCCTCTTTATCTTTTCTTTTCATTTGATGACCTTTACAACTCCAGTCATCAAAACTTCCGATTACCTGGATCTTTTCCGCATGAGGCGCAAATGTCGTAAAACGAACACCCTTTACACCTTTTTCCACACATGGATGAGCACCGAAATAATCATAGGCATCTAATGCCTGTCCCTTATAGTAATTATCCACAATTTTATTTTTCACAGTCTTGTCCTCCCTGTCTTTTTCTATCTTCTATTTTACTCTATTTCACTCATAAAATATAGCATTTTTATATATTTTTAGTATTTTTTGTAAAGGGTTACATAATTTTTTGCGTTTTTTACGCATATTTGATTAATATTTCATAATACTTTGAAAACGAAAGTTTTCATGCTTTGATAGTAAAAGTTTTTTATTAATCTTGTTTTATCTGATATATTTTTCCCTCTTTAGGACAACTATTGTCATAGTTTTTTACCATATTTTAAATGCGCTATAATGTGGACAATTACTTCAAAAAAACATGTGCATAAAATCAAGCACATGTTTATTCATTTGGGAACACAACAACTAAACACATTTTGAAAGGTTCAATTGCATATACAGAATGTGGTTTATTTGCAGGCATAACGATGGATTCACATTTTGATAGTTCAAAGACTTTTCCATCAATAGTAAATCTCCCTTTTCCATACAAAACGCTAACCATAGCATCACCACCTGATTCATGCGTACTAATTTCTTCTCCCTGATCAAATCCAAATAATGTAACACTTACAGAACCATTTTGTGCAAGTGTTTTACTTACCACCTGCCCTGGCAGGATATCTATCTGATCAGCCAGACGTACTACTGTTTCATGATTCATATTTTTTATACCATTGTTCATAGGAAAGCCTCCTTGTTTTACAAAGCAAGCATAACATATATTCCATACCAATTCCGTTGTATTTCCAACATACGAAAAAAAAGATGAAGTCATTTGGCCTCATCTTTTCATCTTGTTATAATTCTTCACCATTTGTTTCAATTACATGTTGATACCATGCAAATGAATCTTTTTTCATTCGCTTCTGGCTGCCATTGCCAAAATCATCACGATCAACATACACAAAGCCATAACGCTTACTCATTTCTGCAGATGAAGAACTTACAATATCAATAGGTCCCCATGCACAATATGCAAAGATATCCACACCATCTTTAATACATTCTTTTAATTGTTCAATATGCTTTCTTAAAAAGTCTATACGGTATGGATCATGAATGCTTCCATCACTTTCTACTGTATCTAACGCTCCAAATCCATTTTCTCCAATCATCATAGGTACCTGATAACGGTCCCAGTATTGAGATAAGCAGTTATAAAATCCTAAAGGATCCATGCGCCATTCCCAAGGTGTAGGCTGTAAATTTGGATTTTGTTCAGCATCAGTTGGTGACATCCCATTTTTCGTACTATCCACAATTTTACTTGAATAATAAGATACGGCCAAGAATTCCATAGGATTTTCTTTGATAACTTCTTCATCCCCATCTTCCATATGAATATGGATATCGTGTTCTTCAAAATAACGAAGCGCATAAACTGGATATTCTCCACGTAGCTGTACATCTGTGAAGAAATACTGCATGCGATTTCTCTGCATTGTTAATACAACATCTTCTGGTTTACAACTTGCTGGGTAATATGTGCAATCTGCAAGCATTGTTCCTAGTTTTGCTTCAGGATCAATTTCTTTTCCTAATGCTTTTACTTTTGCACATGCAACAAACTGATTATGTACTGCCTGATACATCAGTTCTTCCATATTTTCTGCTTGATCATCATAGATTCCCAGTGAACCAAATTGTACTGTAGGTACAAGATTAATCTGGTTACAGACAATCCAATATTTTACTTTGCCTTTAAATCTTTTTAATAACACACTTGCATAGTTCACAAATAAATCAATAACTTTACGATTCGCAAATCCTCCATATTCTGTTACTAGGTATAATGGCATATCATAATGTGACATTGTGATTATTGGTTCCATGCCATCTCTGATAATTTCATCAATTAAATCATCATAAAATTTTAAACCAGCTTCATTGGGCTCTGTTTCATCTCCATTAGGAAATATTCTGGACCAGGAAATACTTGTACGGAAACATTTAAATCCCATCTCTTTCAATAATGCTAAATCTTCTTTATATGTATGATAGAAATTGATTCCATAACGTTTAGGATAGTATCCTACCTGGTCTGCAGCTTTTGCCTTGATTTCTGCTAATGTTCCACCACCTTCTTTTTCGATAAATGCGCGATTTAAATTTTTCGTATATTCATGGATATCAGATGTAGATAATCCTCTTCCATCTTTATCATATTCTCCTTCACTTTGACAAGCAGCAAATGCGCCGCCCCATAAAAAGTTTTCAGGAAATGTCTTAGGTACTAGTTTCATATTGTTTGTTTCTCCTTTATTTTTAATATATTTTGTAATGGTTTATCCATGCTTTTCATAAAGAAATCAGAGCATGGTCCTAGTAATATCAATACTAATATTGTGCCAGTTGCAAAAGTTCCACCTAACAGGATGCCAATAATCAGAAAACTTCCATCTATCATCCAGCGAACTTTTGTATATGTCAATTTATATCTTTCCAAAATTGCGAAGGCTAAAGAATCATAAGGATTATAGCCAACATTTGTCTTTGATCCAACTGCAATCGCTATTGCCATTAAAGCTATACCTGTAAACAACATAATGTAACATGCAATTATCTGATCACTTTCAGGTAAAATATTCAATCCAATATTCATTGTTGATGAACTAATCAATGGATATAGAAAGCTTACAATACCAAGTCTTGTTTTATCGATCAGAAAGGTTCCTGCCATCATTGCGTACATGATGATAAATATTGCGATATCCACACGGATTGGTGTGTGATGTTGAATGCCCAAAGCGAAGGTGCTCATTGCATCAGTCCCTAAATCTGCTTTAACAAAACATGCAGTACCAAGCCCCAATATCATAGCACTGATGAAAAACACAATCACATGTCGTATGTATGCTGTAAGGGACAAGTTTTGCTTCATAAATCAGTCTAAATCTTCTCCATTACTGCCAATCACTTTTTGATACCAATAGAAAGAATCTTTTCGAATCCTTGTACATTGTTTTGGATCATCATCGCTGCGATCAACATAGATAAAACCATAGCGTTTCTTAACTCCATTGCTGGTAGATAATAAATCTAACGCAGACCATGGCATATATCCAATGACTTCCGCACCATAGTGAATTGCTTTTTTCATTGCTTTTACATGATCTCTTAAATATGCAATACGATATTCATCATGAACTTTTCCATCTTCAGTCAGCGTATCATAAGCTCCTAATCCATTTTCTGTAATCATTAATGGCCTATTGTAACGCGTATATAAATCACGGAAGATATATTCTAAGCCTGTTGGGTCAATTGCCCAATCCCAATCTGTTGTATCTAGTTCAGGATTTTTACACATTTGATAGAAACCAGGCTGTGTTTCAAAACCTGAAATTTCTCCTTTTTTACCTGATTGATTGAATCCAGACCATCTGCGCTGAGTAGTTTCTGGACAGTATTTTGCACATTCACTTGCATAATAATTTAAGGCAAGGAAATCAGAAATTCCTTCTTTCATTAATTCTTCATCACCTGGTTCCATGATTGGTGCCAGATTATTTTCTTCTAAATAAATCCATGCAGATTTGTTGTAGAAACCTTTGAAGTAAACATCCAGATAATAAGAGTTACGTAAATCATGTGCATTTTGCGCTGCCATGACATCTTCAGGTTTACTGGTCAAAGGATAAACTGGCGCATATCCTAGTGCTGCGCCTGCCATACCACCAGGCACTAATTCATGTACCAGTTTTACAGCTATTGCATGGGCTAAATTCATATGATGATTGATCTGATAACGTAATTGATTGTTGTCTTGTAATTCAGGTCGTATATAACATTTCTGCGTCCAATATTGAACGATAATACTTTGTTCATTTATCGTTAGCCAGTATTTGACATCATCTTTAAATTCATTAATCACAAAGCGGGCATAATGTTCAAAGTCTTTCACAACTTCACGATTTACCCAGCCATCATATTCATCGACAAGTGCCATTGGCAAATCATAATGATATAATGTTACAACTGGTTCCATTCCATTTGCTTTTAATTCATTAATCAAATCATGATAGAATTTTACTCCTTCTGGATTAGGCTCTCCTTTTCCTTTAGGGAAAATACGACTCCATCCAATAGAGAATCGATAACAGTTAAATCCCATTTCTTTAAACAATGCCACATCTTCTTTATAATGATGGTAATGATCAGATGCAATGCTTGCATCTGCAAATCCTGTTTTCTGAGAGTATTCTTTATTGACAACATCCTGTTGCGACAATCCTTTTCCTCCTTCTAATGCTGCACCCCATAAAAATCCCTTAGGAAATCCTTTTTCCATCTATATAGCCTCCTAGTTATTTTCTATTTTATTATTCATTATTTCAAAGAAATCAATCAGTTCTTTTGCAAGATTCAATTCACTCATGATTGTCATTAACGTATCCTGAGCATGTGCAAATAATAAACATGGTTCATAAGTTTTACCTCTTGTTTCATTCTGAATGACTTCTGTTTGTGAAATATGTGCCTGATGTATGCATTCTTCTGCTTCCTGAATTGTTTCTTTAGCTTGTGTAAAATTAAACTGTTTTGCCTGTTTTAAAGCTGTTTCTACTTTAATTCGGGCATCTCCAGCATGCAAGATAATCTGCATTGCCACACTAACCAATTCGTTTTCCATGATATCCATAACCTTACCTCCTAGTTTGTTTCTATGCTATGTTTTTATTTTCTTCTTCTAATTTTTCTTTTTCAAATACCTTGAAGAATGGGTACCAAATTGCGAAGTATACAATGAATAATACAACTGCCCATAAGATACCACGCATATCCTGTGTGATCATAACGGTTGAAATTGGTACTGGTACTTGCCCTACCTGGTTCAATGTTGCTGGAATATTTAATAATCCAAGTTTCATAACAACATATACAATCGTTGGTCCAACAATTGCGTTGATCCACATAGGAAGCATCAATAATGGATTGAATACGATTGGCGCCCCAAACATAATTGGCTCATTGATATTAAAGCATGATGGTCCAATAAAGATTCTACCCAATGTTTTCAACTGTTTAGATTTAGAGAAACACATCATGACATTCAAGGCAAGGGTTGCTCCCATACCACCCATTGTAATTAATGCTGCAGTAAATACTGTTTCACTTGTAGCAATATTCGTTGCTGGAAGTCCTCTAGCAACTAAATCAATATTTTCCTGAATACCAGCTAAGAAAATTGGTGTAGTAACTGCACCAAATAACCAGGAAGAAATACCCATAGTATACAATACAGCTGGAATAAAACAACATAATACAAAGCCTGGATATGTCTGTGCAAAGCTTGCTAGTGGTGAGAAAATCCATAAAACGATTTCAAAGATATCAAAGTTACAGTATTTTGTCAGAATCATACCTAATCCTAAAGTAATCAACGTAGGCAGGATATAATTGATCCATCCAACTACAAAATCAGGAATAGAAGTAGAATCTTGTAATACATGTAATTTTGCATATAAGTTAAAGATGATAGATGTAAATAAACCAGCAACAATTCCTACCGCAATACCCGTTGCACCAAGTCTACCTCCTTGAATAATCATATTACCTGCTTCATCAGTTGTTGGTATGATGAACATCATAAATACAGCCATACATACAATTCCACAATTGGTTGTATAAAATGGATGTCCTAATTTTTCCATACATTGTTGACCAACTACAAATGCCAGAATTAAAGAAATTAATCCAAAGCTATAATCTGCGATCATTCCCAAATCAGGAAGCACAGTGATATATGAGCGGAATACGTTATAGAAATAAATAACAGAGCCAGTTAAGATAAATGGTATAATTTTCTGCATAGAAGCGGATACTGCCGCAATCCATGGTTTACTACAAATCTGATTCATTTTTGGTGCAAACGAATTTGCCAGCCAATTCATAAAACTTTTCATTTTTTTCTCCTCTTTTCTCTTTCTTTTTCTCCATAACTTCTTTATAATGGTTATGAAGAAATCTTTTATGAAGTCTGATTTCTTTAAGCTAAGACATCCCCTCTTAGCTTTTTTTATTTATTGATTGTTTTTACAGCAAGATCTAATAATGCATCCCCATTTAACTGGGCATAAACATCTTGTGGTATTACAACTACTGGTACATTATGTGGATCACATAATGTTTTCCATTTGTCTATTTCTCCACCATAGTGTGGTCCAAGCATAAGAATGCTGATAGATGATAAATAGCTTGCTACATCTGTGTGTGAACGTGCTTCAATTGTCACATCCATTTTCTTCTTTTTTGCTGCCTTTCTTGCCTGATTTGCCAAAAAACCACTTGACATTCCGGCACCGCAACAAAGCATGATAAACATTTTTTCCATGAGGTAATGTTCTCCTTTCCGCTTTTATAAGCTGATGTACCTCGTACGCCTATATTATTTCGTATTTCTTCATATCTCTCAACTTGGCTTTTGCACCACATGGTGAAAAACTCATCAATCATTTTTTTGCACCATGTGGGGAAAACTTTCAGTTGTAACACTTATAATGGTAAATTATAATAGTAATAGAAAACGCAAACGGCTGTATAAGGAGAATCATGTGATGAAGAAGAAACATATAGAATTGTTAAATTATTTGTTAAATCATATAAATGCTACAAGCAAAGAAATAGCAGCTGCTTTATCTATTTCCACACGCTCAGTAAAAAACTATGTGAATGAAATTAATTTATTAAATAAAGAAAAAGTGATTCTATCCAGTAAACAAGGATATACCATTCAGAAAACATTAGCTAGAAATTTATTATCTTCTCATGACGAAGAACTTCCACAAACCAGCGAACAAAGGGGCTTTTATATCATTAAACAGATTATGCTGGAACATTCTTCACACGTGGATATCTTTGATTTATGTGATAGTTTATACGTCAGTTATTCCACGATCAAATCAGATATAGCCAAGATGAATAAGACATTCGCAAATTTTCATATTCATTTTACATGTGAAAATGATGTTGTTCGTCTACATGGAAGTGAAAAAAACAAGCGTAAATTAGTTAGCTATGTCATGTATGAAGAAACAGATCAACAGTTCATGGATGCTGGTATTATCAAAGAAAGCTTCTCTGATGTATCGATTGATAAGGTATCTAATATCATCAGAAATACCTTTCAAAAGTATAATTATTATATCAATGACTTTTCTTTTGTAAATCTATTACTGCATTTTGCAATTATCATTGACCGCATGCAAGAGGGAAATTTATTAGAATCGCAAAACGAAGATTTTTATATTGAAAGTGAAATAGAACGTTCTCTAGTTCTTGAATTATGTCAACAACTGGAAGATGTTTTCCACATTAAATTTAATAAAAATGAACAATTTGAAATTTATATGCTATTCAAGACAAACGCCAATTACTCTATGCCCAGCTCAGAAGAAAACCTAAGGAAACTTGTAGGTAATGAAATTCTCCAGCTAACAAAAGATATTGTGCAGAAGGTTAATGAAAGTTATTTGATTGACTTAAATCATGAAAGCTTTGTTACACCTTTTTCTTTACATCTAAAAAATTTATTACTGCGTGCTAAAAATGAAACTTATACCAAAAATCCAATGGTTGACGCAATTAAATCCAGTTGTCCCACTGTTTATGATATTGCTATTTTTATTTCATTAGAGTTGATGCATCGCTATCAAATAGAAATTAATGAAGATGAAGTCACTTTTTTAGCATTACATATTGGTGCGGAGATTGAACGAGAGAAAACTAACGATAGTAAAATTAAATGTATTTTATTATGCCCTGATTATATGAATATGACTTCAATTATCTACAACAAACTATTAATTGATTTTGGGAATCAAATTAATATCATAAAAACAATATCTTACGAACATGAACTGGAAAAACTGCATTATGATATGTTGATCACGACAGTTCCCTTAAAAAACCAAAATGAACATGAGATCTGTACAATACCACCATTTAATTTTGAATCCAGTTTTTCACATCTTCAACAATGTATTGAAAACTTTAAAATAAATCAAAAAAATTTTATTTTAAAAAAGAATTTTAATGATTTTTTCTCAGAAGAACTCTTTTTGGCAAATCCTTTGGAAAATGAAAAAAATGCAGTATTACATCGATTATGTGAGCGAATGGTAGAACTTGAATACGTTACCTCTGATTTTGAAGAAAATGTTCTCGTACGTGAAAAAGCTGCCTCTACTGCTTTCGTAAATATTGCGATACCACATGCTATGGAAATGGAAGCGTTAAAAACATGTATTGGCGTTGTTATTTCTAAGCAAGGTATTCGATGGGATCAACAATGTATTCACCTTGTTTTATTAGTCGCTATCAATAAGGTGGATAAACGTATTTTTCACGACTTATACGAGGCGCTTGTCATCTTATTCAGTAATGATAAAGTGATGGAATTAGTATCTGAATGTACATCTTTTTCTGACTTTGAAAAATTAATTTACTCTAGTATTTCTTATCATGAGGAATAAAAAAAGCAGTTATATATAAGTAAATATAACTGCTTTTTTTTATAATTCGCATTTAAATCCGCTGGCCTTCATTCCGTTGATAGTTTTATCTAAATCAATTTTAAAACGTTTTCCGTCAATATTTGCCTGTCCATTTGTCACAGTATTATAATCATCTGCGGAAATCTTGGTAAAATCAATTGACATGATTTCTGATACCTGTAATTTTTCTTCATCATATTTCAATTCATAGGTAACACCTTTCATATCTTTAGTAGAATCTTTCATATTTGCGCTTTCCATGTATTTTTTTGCGAAGTCATAATTTTCTTTATCTTTTGCGGTAATGACTGCATCCTGGGTTTGTTTCACTACAGTTTTATCCTGATAATCATATTTTGTTGTGATATCCATTGTCAATCCATTCTGCTTTGTTGTATTTGTACATGTTGCTGTCTTTGTTTCTACTGCCTTAGATCCACATCCACATAATGTAAGTGCGATCAAAGCCCCTGCTAATAACTTTTTCATAGTATTCTCCATCCTTTCCAATGCAAGGAAAGTATATCATAAAACTATTGAAAAATATCTGTATAAATCAAAATTTAGAAAACGACTTTTGTAAGCGGTGCTAATTGGACATTAACGCTTATTCATATCTGAAATTTTTACATAGGATAAGCTGATATATGCAATATATGTGCAATACCTGCATGAATAACTCCTACAGGAATATACACAATCAACAACAGGATCATCCCTATTTCATATAATAATGAACTGCGTTGATCTACCTTATCTTTTTGTTTCGTGATTCTTCCTTTTAACGATCCAAAGATAATGCCATATGTATTTCCTGCCATGATTACACAGATTGCGCCCATCATGGCTTTTGTTTTTTCTTTGCCATATTCCTGCATTATTTTTTCCTTAGAAGCCTTAGATGGATGTCCTCTTTGATCAGCATATGCCTGCGCGAACAAAATCGCATTCATTTCATCATCTGGAATATCTTTGAATTCACCATTCAACATAGCTATGATTTCATCATGATCCATACCGCTTTCTAATGCCATTTGCGTATGTGCATAAGAACACATTGCGCATCCATTTACCTCAGTTACTGCCAGCATAATACGCTCTTTTAACTGTTCATCTAATACACCAGATTGTATTGCTTTCTTTAATTGTAAAAAGCTTCGCAATGCTCTATATAAAATCATATACGCCTCAAGTGGCTGATATAACTTTTTACCTTTTTGTTTCATAGACATCATTCCTTTTGTTGTTGATATTATATGTCTATTGAAAGGATAACGTCAAAACATTTGCTTCATTTAAAAGAACAGGCATTAACCTGTCCTTTATCCTTTTAGAATATGTAAACAAACACATAACCGATCCGCAAAGACCATTTCTTTTGGTACTTCTATAATTGTTTCGTCTTCACTTTTATGTACTTTTGCCAATCTTTTTTTGATTTTATGAACGGGCATCTTCTCCATTTTTTCTTCCATCTTTTTCATCGTGCGATAATCTTTGATAAAAGAAATTGCGGCACCTGCTGCAGCACCTACGGCAATCACACTCGCTACTTTTACAATTTTTTTCATATCCGTATCCTTTCTAAAATGGTAAAATGCACCGGCGAACCAGTGCATTTTCTATTTTTATTTGATCATTTCATCCATTGCTTTCTGATAAGCAAGCGTTTTGCTGTGTGCATCTTCTAATGAAGTTCCTTTTACACAGTAATAGAATTTACATTTTGGTTCTGTTCCACTTGGACGAATTGCAATCCAGCTTCCATCTTCCAGATAGTATTTCAATACATCAGATTTTGTAAATCCAGTTAATTCACTTTCTTTACCATCTTCAACGATACGACATTCTTTATAGTCTTCAAAACGTGTAACTTTTACACCATTGATAGCTTCCACATTGCTTGTACGAAGTGTTGCTAAGATTTCCTGAATGCGGGCAGCACCTTCTTGTCCAGCAAGTTTCAAAGAAGTCTGGCTTTCTTCATAATAGCCAAGTTCTGCATACAAATCATAAAGAACATCTACTAATGTTTTTCCTTTTTCCTTGTAGTAGCAAGCTGCTTCTGCAAGCATCAGGCAGGCCTGTGGTGCATCTTTATCACGTACGAATGGTTTGATTAAAGAACCATAGCTTTCTTCATATCCAAAAACATATTGTTTTTCATTTGTTTTTTCGTATTTTGCAACTTTTTCACCAATAAATTTAAATCCTGTCAATGTTTTTTCTGTAGCTACACCATATTTATCTGCGATTTTTTCTCCTAAATCCCCAGTAACAACAGTATTAAACATAACTGGATTATTAGGCATACGGTCTTTATCAATCAATTGAGAGAAAATATATTCAATCAATACAGCACCACTCTGATTACCAGTTAATAAGTGCCATTCACCTTCATGTTTTACGCCTACACCCATTCGGTCAGCATCTGGATCACATACCAGAATAATATCAGCGTCTTCACGTTTTGCATATTCCAATGCTAAATCATATGCGCCTTTTTCTTCAGGGTTTGGTGTTGGTGTATTTGAAAAATCTGGATCTGGTGTACATTGTTCTTCAACTGCAACAAAGTGATATCCAGCTCTTGTATACACTTCTTTTACAGGAATATTTGCTGTACCATGTTCTGGTGTAAAGATGATTTTTACATTATCTTTATTAACATTTGGGTTCAACTGAATACTCAATACATTTTCATAGTACTCTTCATCAACATCTTTTCCAATGACAGTAATCAGTTTTTCCTGATCTGCAGATGGATTTGCGGTAATTGCAAGTTCATCTTCTACTGCATTAACACGATCAATAACCTGTTGTGCAAGTGCTGGAACTAACTGACAACCTTTTTCATCATATAATTTGTATCCATTATATTCTTTAGGGTTGTGTGATGCCGTAACCATAATACCACCAAAGCAATTAAAATGACGTACTGCAAAGCTTAATTCAGGAGTTGGTCGTAAACTCTCAAATACATAGCTTCTAATATTGAAAGTTGCTAATACCTTCGCAGAATCCATAGCGAATTCATATGACATATGACGATTATCATAACCGATTGCCACACCACGTTCCATAGCTTCTTTACCATGTGCTACGATATATTCAGCAAATCCAACATTTGCTTTACGAATCGTGTGAATATTGATACGGTTAGTACCAGGTCCTAATAGTCCCCTCATTCCTGCGGTACCAAACTCGATGGTCGTATAAAAAGCATCTGATTTTTCTTTTTCATCCATGTTTTCTAATACTTCTTTATAAGAAGGATCAAGGTTAGGATGATGTAACCATTTTTCGTAAACATCTTTGTACATATTTCTATCGTCCTTTCCGTTCTCTGGTTCCATTATATCATATTTATCATTGGTTTTCTCACTAAATTGCATTTAAATGTAAGCGAATACATATTTTAATGATAAAAAGATTACCATTTTATATAAACGATATTGATCACCAGTAGCTATATCAATGGAAAATCTTTCTTTGATATTAAACATTTTCGCAATAAAAGTAACATGAAATCCTTCATAGTCCTCTATCTTTTTTATATCACTAATATCCATAATTTCATATGTAACATCTTGGTCATTTACATGCGCAATAATATTTTCAACAATGGATCTAATATTTTCATGATTCAAAGGAATTTGCTGGATATTAAAATCTATATCTGTAGTTGTTCGTGTACTTAATCCTAAAATAGAAGAAAGTAAAAAGCCGCCTTTAAACACAAAATAATTCTGATAGTCACTTAATGAAATTCTTTTTATAAATTCTTCCATGAAAAAGAATAACAATAATGTATTGTAATTAATATTTTGTTCCTTGGCTATTTTCATTAGATGATAGCGTAGTTTTTGCTTATCCATTGGCAAGTACCATAAGATCATCTAATTTCTTCTGTATTTTCATAATATTTGCGTATTCATACAAGTTACTTAAATTCTTATCATTGCAAGCTAAATACATATAGATGGCCTTCCGAAATATTTCTTCATCAATATCATTCCTATGTTTTATCAAATCACAAATCGTGCGTTCTTTATCGTAGACTCTTACTTTATTTCCATAAGCCGTTTCTACTTCTGTTAAGCCTAAATAAAAATATTTCTTATCAACGAAGTGTATTTCAATATCATTCTTTTTCATACTATGAGGATTATATCCTTTATACATTGTAACCTCAATTTTGTATGGAATACGATCAGTTATTTTATGAAGATATAAAGCTGATTGATATGAGTAAATACTCTTTTTATACTTATTTTGAAAAAAATAATAATCATCTAAATCTCCATATGTGGTGTAACTTTAGAAAATCATTGAAACCTCCAAAAAGCCTTTATCTATCGTACTTTTTGCAAGTTTCAAAAAGGATTTATCATTGAATTTATCATTTTCACGGAAAATCTACGTCTTTTATATGCACCTATCTATTGGGTATATGGTACCTGTGTGCAGTTGTATGCGATTATGAGTAATCCAACGTGGAAATAATAGAAGTTAGCCTTAAGTGCCTAGAATTCTATTTGATCGCTGTTCATTTAGCGTGAATCAACAATACTGTCAAACTCTTTATC
Organism: Absiella sp. AM29-15; assembly: GCF_003434225.1. NCBI lineage: Bacteria > Bacillati > Bacillota > Erysipelotrichia > Erysipelotrichales > Erysipelotrichaceae > Amedibacterium > Absiella sp. AM29-15. The sequence goes on along the minus strand of NZ_QVFL01000002.1, from coordinate 210,590 downwards.
TATTTAAATCTAGATATTTTTTCCATTACACATATAATAATGGTGTACATGAAGGTTGCTTAGAAATTTGCACAGAAAAGGAAGGTATTGCAGTACTTTCCTTTTTATATGCATTCGTCTGCATAAAAGTTTCTAGAAAGTACTTAAAAATTTTATGAGTGCAAAGCAGCACAAAGCTCCAATTGTACTTAGCAATGTTCCTATTAAGTACTTTTCTTGAAAATGATTTTCATTATTATTGATATCCTTATATCTAACTAAAGTTTTTGCAGCAATAATAAAACCTATGGTAGAAATAGAATCAAAGATACATAATAAAAAAATTATAATCCTCTCTAAATACCCTATATATGTACCAATTTTCAACTCATTATTGCTTTTCTCTTCTTTGAAGATAACTTTAAAAGCCAATGAGATCAGTACGCCAACTGGTTTAATTAATATTAATATCGCTAAAATTGATATTAACGTCATATTTGAAAATACGATTGTTAAATTCATATATGATGAACATAAATAAATAATGAACAAATGAATAAACTGATCACTGCAAAATATTAAGCACTCTTTTTCTTTATATTTATTTTTCAGTTTAACAGAACAAATATCAATTAATAAATGAGATAATGTGATTATTATGAATAAGGATACATCAATTTTAAAATAGATAAAAAGTAAAACAAAAGGTATTGAATAAATAATTGAATGTATCAGCATAAAAGAGTTTAAGTTTTCTTTATGCTTTGCTACTTCATCGCTTTGCAAATAGAAATCTCCAACAACATGAAAAATAATCAATAGTAATATATTATTCATTATCAAGTTCCTCAATCAGCCAACAAGCAATAGAAAAATCAATATTTCTATTTTCCTCTATCTTTCCTAAGCGAATATGTTTATCAATATTTTGACGTGTAGTTCCTAATATTTCTGAAATCATCGTAGACATTCCCTTCTTCCATGTATTTTCCACTAACATATTACTATCCTCTAAAAGCTTATGTAATGGCATAAAATATACTTGCCTAATATCGTTTGAAAGAACTATGTTGTTTTTTAATTCTCCCTTACGAGAACTTCCGATTCTTGAATAACTCAAAGATTGCATAGGTACTATATTAGCTTTCATCTCTAATATCAAATTTAATTGGTCTTTAAATTCAATGTATGAAACCATAATGTTTTCATCAAAAATCGGATATAATAATTCAGCAATTAATTTAACATTTTGTGCATTCAACGATTGTTGTCTTTGAAGAAGCTGTGACGAGTATAACATTGCATTCAAATACTTATCCTTTTTTGTTTTGGTATTTATTCTAATTCCAAAACTGTTTTTACCAGAAAAGCTTTCTATAGCATATCTAGCATTATGATATACTTCACCATCTAATTCTGATGATTTCCAATTTTCATTATCAAAAGCTAATTCTCCATACCCGATTCCTGCCCTAATTTTAACTGGATAACAAATCATCATGCAGAATCGAACACATAAATACGCTGACAATGGTTCATAAAACAAGCCTTGAATTTCATCACCTGCACTAAACATTAGCGGTTTTTTTAAAGATTTATAAAATGTTTTATTCAAGTAGGCAATAATACATTTCATAAACTCTTGGAGCTCATTACGATTTTTATATTTTCTAGAATCAACTATATCGATCATAATAGAGCAATACTTTTTGTTTGACAATGCCTTCACCTCATAACTTAAGTATATAGTAAATAGATAAATAACGCAACCTATTTTGGTTGCGTTATTGAATCGCAACTATTTTAGGTTGCGTTATTCCTGCGATCCTTCATGTGTGGGACCAATTTTTGAATATATAGAAAATGATAAGTTATAATATTTCTAGCTATAATCAATACTTTTCCAAATGTATATTCATTTTCTATTTTATATTAAGTAAAGCAATACTTTTTAATACTCTATATTTAACATTAATTTAATAAATACGATTTTATTATTTCACAGCGATTTCTTATTAATACCAATCATCTGGAATTAATTTTGTTCCCTTATGCCAATCTTCCAATACTGATGACATAAAATTTTCATTATTTTCTAAATTTGCATGATCGACAACAATAACTTGCAATTTCCCCGATAATAATTGTACTTGATTATAAATAAAATCATACATCTTTTCCACCATTTTCCAATCTATATCTTCTTCCTCTTCACCAGATGGGAAATAAACTTGAGATGGTTGATCTATAAATATAAATTGAGGTACAGGCCGCGCATTTTCTATAAAATATTTTTGCAAAGCAAAATATACAATTAAATGTACACCTACCCAATTTGATCCACTTCCTAACTGTCGCAAAGGAACAGGTCGATCTGGTTTATCAACTACCACAGTTACTTTATTCATATCTAATCTATATGGATTTTCTAAATGCTCTAATTCTAATGTTTGAGCCCATTTAGTCATATTACTAGATATACGGGATAAGACAGATTGTTTCCTATCTTCTAAAGTTTCTTTATCTAATAAATTATCTATTTCATCTAATCTTCCTTGAAGTTCTTTTATTGCAAGTTTAATAGAGTTAACATCTGATTTATCAGCAACACTTTCTACCCAGAGACTTATTCTACCTACTATCTTAGCTCTGCGTGTATACAAATCTCTAAGTTTCTTTGCTTCTTTATTATGATTATAAATACCATCTATCTCATACTTTATCTTCTGAATTTCTTCCTTAATTTGTTGCCTTCTTTTTTCTAAACCGTCTATATGTTTTCGAAGTTTTGGTTTCTCTTTACTTACATTTTTAATGTTAGCATCTAATTTCTCTATAGCCGTCTTAATCATATCTACTTCAGGAATTGGATTTGTCAATACATTACTACATAAAGGGCAATGGCCTGGATCAAAATTGAGTTTATCAAACAAACCAATTGAACTTAATCTCAACTTTTGGTGTTCAGCTTCCGTTGAGAACCCCTCCGTTTCACCATTGAAAGACTTAGCAAAGAAAATATCTTCATTTATTTCTACTAACTCAGTTTGCAATGAATCTAACTGATTCTGCAAATAACTTATTTTATCCATTCCAATCACTTCTACAGATTTTGGCTTCCATTCTTCTATGCTGGAAAGCACATAAAATATTTCATCAAAATTATCAATATCATAATCCTCTTTTGAAGATAATAAACCTACAGCTTTTGCTTCTGAAATAAGTGTTAGTGCCTTTTTCATACCTCCACCTTGAAGCATTTCTAGTTCATCAAGTTTCCTTTTTTCAATTGCCAATTTCCGTTTTATAATCATTCTTTCATTTTCTAATTCTAAAGCCTTCTCATTTACTATCCCTAAAAAGTAAGGAAGAGTGTCTTTTATAGATTGTGTAATAAAAGGCTCGGCTTGTCTGTGAAATAAAAACGATCTGGCTGCGATTTCATCTTGAAATTGAAAACAATAATATAAAGCATGTCTTATATTAGCGGCTAAAGCACCCCTTGTTTGACCTTCAGGAGGAATATTTAAATTTTCATTTATTTTTAATCTCTTAGATATCAGTTCTTCTACTCCCTCTACAGTATCATTGGCTTCAAAGTCTTTATTTTCAGGAATTAAAATTTCTTTCCCTATTTCAACATAACAAGCATTAGTCGTTTGCTTACCTACTTTTGGATTTTTTCTTGCAATAAATATCTGCTCATTCTCTAATTGTAATATTATTGCATACCATGTTGAGTTTTCTCTTACTACACCATCAGAAATATTACATGAACTTCCACCTAGACAATAATTTATTATTTCACCTACTGCTGTTTTCCCAGATTTTGAATTTCCAGTAATTATATTTAACTTTCCTAAATTAAATGATAATCTTCGAATTTTCCCATTTTTTCCATATATAATTATTTCCTTAATTTGCATTACGGACGCACCCCCAATCCAATATATATTGTTTCAACTTTACCAGTATTTGCAAACCATTTTCCAACATGTTCACTCTTATTTAAACAATCTTTAATTTCATTATCAATATATTTAGTTTTACTTAACCCTTTGATTTTAGAATTTATTTTTAATTCAGCGTTATCTGTAATCTTTATTATTCCAGTTTGTAAGAGAAACTCTATAGCCTCATTAGTTATTTCGATTAGATTGCTTGCTCTTTGAGCATATCCTATTAATAAGTCAGGATTCATTTGAATCCAGTTCAATAGCTTAGTTCTACTTGAAATCTTTTCTCTGGTCTTTTTATGCAAAATAAGCGGAAGTATTAGGTATACTAAAGGAAAAGGAAATGATTGCTTAGAAGATAGGTTATACTGTCTAACTACTGTATATATTATTCTACCACAAAATGCTGGATTTAATAAAAATGCTATTTCCTGTGGTCTGTTTTCCCAATTATTCATCTCTACTATCCTCTTCTTTCAATAAATACTTTAATCTATTTTTAAAATCAGCGTGCCAACCTATTTTGAATTGATCTGCCAACATGTGATAACTTCCTCTCATAATAAAAGGTTCACTACAACGCTCTCTAACTCTAATATCTTTGCTTTCAATTTGATTTAATAATTGCCTACCTAATTTCTTTACATCAATATCATCTGAAATATTATTCATATCAATATTATCTAGCATATCGATAAAACAATGTTCCCACTCATCAATTAATCTTCTTTCATAACTATCTAACTCGTTTAAATATAATAAATCATTCCTGACCCAGTTAGCACGTTGTCGAAATGCTTTATAATAGTCCTGCAATGCTATAGTCAATTTCCTTGAGCTCACACCTATTAGTTTTAATTGTTCATAAAACATTTGCGTAATAAACTTAGCGTTCTCAAAATCTAAATCATCCTCATATATATCTATTGGGAGATTATCATCTCTATATTGTTGGTTTAAATCAACAATATATGATGTTACTTGTTTCGCATTTATAAATACTGGATCCACAGAATTTAGAGCTTCAATGGATTTATTGTACCACCATCCCTCTAATCGTTCAAACACTGATGAAATATGTTGTTCTTTACACCCATATCGTAACCTCTTTTTTATTTCATTTGCCGATTCGACAATATTATAAGCATTATCTATTATATATATATTTTCAACCAGTTTTTTCGTTATAGTATCTGATTGCACCTTAAAATTTTCATAAAAAAATTCATGGGCTTTATTGTCAGAATTATTACAAATATATAGTAACTTTTCAAAAGCCTTTTCTGTATTTCTAGAATTCATATCATCACTTAATAAGCTGCACGCTGAATCAACAGGTGATTTTGCAGTGGTTATAATCAAAAATTTAGTATTATTTAATATACTTATATCCTTTTTTATTTCATTAATCCAGGCATTTAATGTACGCCAAACATCAGTACTGGAATCAGTTAAACTACCATGATTCTTTGTATGATGTTTTAATTGTATATAAGTATTTAAATTATCATCTTCAGTTGTTAATGCTATATCATCGAATTTTTCTATACTAATGATAGCATCAGGATCATCATTTTGTAATAAAAGATATAATGCGTATCTTATTTGATATATATATCCTAACATTTGCTCGGGTGCTTGATGATTTGACATAATCTCCCTCCTTTTTTTCTGAGTATTTTCTTATTTTTATTATACTTTTACATAATAAAAACTTCAACCATATTTTAACAAATCCATCTCCAACATAGTAAATTTTCACATTGTTATATATTTAATGATTAATCACATTGGAAAGCATTGTAATAAATAGCTTTTTTCACCTTCAAATCTATTTTAATATCTTCTACCCTTCTCATTTCATGTTATACATACAAAATATATTGTAAATGATGCCCATTCATAAAAATGCACCTAAGAAACATTGAAAATTAAACAAACATTTAAATTTTATATAAACAAACTAGCACTTTTAATACTATATCACCAGAAATTGATCTCAATACGACATAAAAAAAGACCAGTCATACATAATAATAACTGGCCATTCTCACGACTTTTTCACGACTTTTTTATTTTTTATCCTTAAACTACTTATTTTTTATCTTTTATATCACATACCTTTCCTTCTCTAATCTTTATGGATTTCCATTTTTTAAGTTAACGCGTTATGGATAGTTTAACATGTTTTTTTAGATTTGCAATAAGATTTTTTACATTTATTCAGGACAATTTTTCATTTATTAATTTTATGTTATTTATTTGATAATAGTATATATTTATATATATAATATAAATGAAACTTTTTTTGCATTTTAAATGACAGAAAATGATACACTTTTTTGACGTTTCATTAATTATTTATCATAAAAATGTTGTTATATGCTCACATGATGCAATAAATCATACACACTCATCGTTTATTGTATATGATTTGTTGCACATATGAATAATATAATTTCATATATATATCCCATCTTTAAGTAAACCGGTTTTGCACTTTTTCTACTATTTACAGCAGTTTCTTCTCATATTTTTTATTTTATCCATGAAAACGCTTGCATTAATTTCGATAATCATCTAGAATATCTCTGTGCATTAGTAAACCGGTTTATATGCAGTTGGGAGGTTCATATGTTAACAAAAATGAAAAAATGGATGTGTCTTGGATTTTCTTTTCTGTTGATTTGTTTCTCTGTCTTAGGCAGTACAAACATATTGGCACAAGAAAAGAAAAACTACATCGCTAACCCAGAATTTCAGGATGTGGATGGAAATTCGCAATTTGATTCCTGGAATTACTGGAGCTCTGGGGGATCAGGCCGTGCGCAAAGCAGTGCTGATCAGGGTATTTTAACAATCAGTGCTAGTGGAGAGAATCTTGTTTTAAATCAGATATTATCGAATGTAACAGCAGAAAACAGCTATCATTTTCATGCCACATTAAAAACAGAAAAATTCACTCATGGAGCCGCAATCATTCGCTATCAATTTTTAAACAAATCCAACCAATCTTTATCAACAACAGAAATTGTAAAAGTCATGAACAATCAGGATTGGAAGGATATTGATCAGGATATCACGATTCCAAAATCTGTGGATAATTCAAAATTCACGGATACGCTTGTCGCAAAAGTAAAACTGGAAATCATGGTATCATCGCCAACGACTGGTGTTATGCATGTAAAAAATCTTCGATTAGAAGATTCCATACAGCCAGCGCAAGATAACCTTTTGATAAATCCTACTTATCAGGATACCAATCAAGATGGTAAAATTGATCATTGGAATTACTGGCCTGCGACTGGTGATTATAAAGTAGCAGCAAAACAAGGTATATTATCAATGCAAACGAATAATACAAATATTACATTGCATCAAAGCGTCATGCTTTCTTCAGAACAATTAAACAAAAAATATCATTTTGAAGGTGATATCGCTTGTGATGAACTAAAAAGTGGCACGGCTTCTTATCGTATCCAGATTGTAGATCATTCTAATCGCAGCCTCATGGTGCTAAATACAAATACTAAAATAAAAGACACCACAGACTGGCAGCACGTTCAACTTGATTTTGATGTACCAAATACCCTAAACAATACTGCAGTTGCGGGTATCAAGCTGGAGCATATCGTATCTAAATCTACTGGGACTGCCTATTTCAAAAATATAAAAGTATCATGCATTGGTGAAATGGATAAACATGAAGAAGGCGATCCTATGAATAGTCTTATATTCAATGGTGGATATGAGAAAGTGAATGGAACAATGCCTGAAAGCTGGAGCTTATGGAAAAGCAGCGGTGGTCTAAATGTGGAAAGTGATGAACATGTATTTAAAGATGGTTATCGCAGTGTACATATACATGATGTTTCTTCTACCACACCATCAAGAGGAACGATTTACCAAAGTATTTCCCCAGTTTCTGATGAGATACAAATGCATGCTTTAAAAATATCTCAATGGATAAAAACAAAAGATTTTACTGGAAAAGGTTTATCTATTCGTTTACAATATGTCGCAGAAAATGGCAGTATACCAACCATGTATACGCAAATACTTCCTGTATCCAATACACAGGACTGGACACAATATACGTATACAATTAATCTGCCGCCATTGCCATTAAAAAGTATAAAACTGGAATATTTATATGATGAATCAAATGGTGATGTCTGGATTGATGATACGTTAGTAAATGGATATGTGAAAGCTGAAAACATTGAAATCACGCCTGCTTCCTGTATCATGAACGTTAATGATACGTTACAATTATCCGCTGATATTACACCAAAACAAGCAACCATATCTACACTGACTTTTGAAAGCAGTGATACATCGATTGTTACTGTTGATGATCAGGGACTGTTACATGCTTTGAAAAATGGAATGGCCGTTATTCGTGTGAAGCATGTAGATGGTATTGAAAAGGAAATCGCGGTAGTGGTAAATCCACAGGGAAAAGAGAATGCCCCCATCCATTTCACTACTAAAATGAATACCATGATTACAAAAAAAATACTGGCAAATGCTGAACTGCTTGCTTCCCCATCTCATGGCACGGTAATATTAGATCATGATCAAATGTCTTATTATCCTGAAAAAGATTATACAGGATCAGATGCTTTTACATTCGTCTTAAAATCAGAAGATGGTTCTGTTGCTTTACAGCCTGTAAATGTTGATGTCACTGCAGTCAATGAAGCTCCACAAATAGAGAAACTCATTCTTCAGATGAACATGAATGAGCCGGTATCTGGTAAATTTCAGGCAACGGACAAGGAGCATGATTCTTTAAGTTATACGTTATTACAACCTGCATCACATGGTACATTTGACATTCATGATGACACGTATACTTATACACCAGAAAAAGATTATCATGGCTATGATCATGCAATGATTCAGGTAAAGGACACTTATGGCAATATTACAAACAGTGAAGTTGTAATCTATATTGCTAATACACCTCAAGCACTCATACAGTCTGTAAAAGATGAGCATCCTCGACTTTTAGCTACTGCAACTGATTTTGATCATATCCGCACAAACATCCAAAAAGATGCAAATGCCAAAGCATGGTATCAGGATGTATTACATGCTGTAGATCCTTTACTAGAAAAACCGGTTGTTCCCTATCAGTTAAGTGATGGTGTGCGTTTGGATACACAGGGGTCTAAAGATGTTGTAAATCTTGCCTTTGTATGGCAAATCACACATGATGAAACATATGCCAAACGCGCATGGAAAGAACTTGATTCCTTATGTCGTCAATATCCAGACTGGCATCCAGATCACTTATTAGATACAGCTATGACAGCAAATGGTGTAGCGATTGCCTATGACTGGCTGTATGATTATTTAAATGAGGAGCAACGTGATGAAGTATCAAAAGCATTATATGAAAAAGGACTACAGGTTGCCTTGAGCGAATATAATGCAAATCATCGTTTTGTGACTGATGGATATAACTGGAATTTTGTCTGTAATTCTGGTTTTGCGACAAGTGCTCTTGCATTAGCACATCATGAAAATCCTGATTATCGTAACTTATCTGGTATCATTCTTCAAAAAGCCTATCGCTCCATTCAATACGGACTTCCTCAATATGCACCTCAAGGAGATTCTCAGGAAGGTATTTCTTATTGGGATTATGGCACTAGATATCTAGTATCCTTCTTATCCTGTATCAGCTCAGCAACAGGTGAAAATGAATTTTTAGCTACACCTGGATTAAAAGAAACAGCATTATTTCCTATTTATATGAGTGGAAAAGCAGGTACCTACAACTATTCTGATAATGATATGATGGATGCTGCCGGTTACTTAAATCTATGGTTCGCAAAAATTTACAATGAGCCATCTTATACTTGGTATCATAAATACTATATGGAACAAAATCCACACAGTGCCAATATCTATGATTTACTATATTATGATCCATCCCTGTATCAGGGAGAAACACCCGTTCTATTAGATAAGCAATATGATGCACAATCCATCATCACAATGCGACATGATTTCACAGATCCTGATTCTTCCTTTTTAGGTTTTAAAGGTGGATTTAATGGTGCCCCACATGGTGATTTAGATATTGGAAGCTTCGTCTATGATGTTGATGGTGAACGCTGGGCATTAGATTTTGGAAAAGAGAATTATAATCTACCCGGTTATTGGGATATGAATCAAGAAGGACTTCGCTGGCAATATTATCGTAAGAATGCCTTAGGACATAATACGCTGGTTATCCATCCTGAAAATGGCGCAAATCAAAGCTTACAGGTAAAATCAAATGTTATAGAAAGTCAGCTGAATGAACAAAACGGTGGATATGGTATCCTTGATATGAGTGATGCTTATCAAAAATATGCCGTTGATGTAAAACGTGGTTTTGCTTATTTTCATCGAAATGAAGTTTTGATTCGTGATGAATTTACTTTAAAGCATAAAGATGATATCTATTGGCAAATGCACACCGATGCAGATGTTACAATTGCAGAAGATGGACAAAGTGTTATCTTAAGCAAAAATGGAAAGCAGGTCAAACTGATGTTAATAGATGACCAACATCTTGGACAACGTTTTGAAGTCATGGATGCGAAAGCTTATCCGGGTATCACAACTGCACCTAATCAAAGTGACAATACCGGTGTACACAAACTGTTTATTCATTCTATTGCTCAAAAAGGGACTTTCAATGTATGGATCATGCCTTTAAATCAAGATAATCAGGATATGCCAGAAATTCTTCCATTATCCAAATGGCATCAATATGATTTTAAAGGTACGAAAAAGCCTGATGTTACTCCTGATGATGAAGGCAACACACCTGTTGTAAACCCAGATCATCCAGATACTACACCTGATGCTAATACTCCTTCAGACACTATAAATACAAATCATTCTCAACAAAATATCCACAACAAAGTTGATACCAGCGATCATACCCATATAGATCGTATTGTATTATTACTTGGCGCATCTGTTGTATTATTAGGCTATATTCTGTATCGTAAAAAAGCAATGAAGAAGTAAATCTTTCACCATAACAGCATATGTTATGGTGTTTTCTTTATATTACAGTCATACATATTTGTTCGTTTTATGCTAACTTTTATTATTTTTGTTAGCACAAAGAGAACACATCCTATATAAAAAGAATCCATCTGTAGACAGATTCTCTTCATGGCTATTCGCCATAAAAACCATAATTGTTTTTTCCACGTTTCTTTACTTGATATAACGCCTCATCTCCATGCTGATACAAAGATGTAAAATCTATGCCATGTAGGGGTGCCAGCGAAATACCAATCGTCGCAGAGATATGTACAATTTGATTTTCTCCTTTTACCTTCATACGCAGATGTTCACATAGCATTTCTGCTTTCTTTTCCGCAATTTCTCTTGTTGTATGCTTCATAAAGACCACAAACTCATCTCCACCGACTCTTCCTGCGATATCTTCAGAACGGAATAAAGTTAAAATACGCTGACTGATTTCATGAATTACTTCATCTCCCATTGCATGTCCCAAGGTATCGTTGACATGTTTAAAGTTATCAATATCAATTAAGAAGAATGCGCATGATGTATCGGGATGCTCATTTAGATACTGTGCAATCATTTGTTGTGTGGTAACCTTATTAAACATACCTGACAATAAATCTTTTTGTGCCTGATCAATCAATCGTACTTCTTTTTCCTTTTCCTCCGTAACATTTTGTATATTACAAATCGCTAGAATATCATGACTTTCTTTTGACTGTAATAAGTGAATAATCGTATTTACCCATATATAACCGGAGGACTGTCGATTGATTCGGCGTCGATAAGTAATACGCTCTCTTAATAATCCCTGTTCAAAATGTTCTAACAGACGTTTTCGATCCACAACTTTCGCAAAAGCAGCAGCATCATCTGGGTGGACATATTCTGATTCAATCCAGCTGTTGACTGCATCAAAATCATCACTTGGTATTAACATATCCTGTTTCCAGCGTTCATGCCCTTCCACAAATTTATTTCTGGACAGATTGATGACATAGAAATCTATTGCATCTTTTAAGATGGTTGCCCTTAATGTAGATTCTTTATCTGCGAATTGCTCCAGCTCTTTTTGTTCACTGATATCATGCAGGATACCAACTGCTTTTCTTGGATCATGATGATCATCGAATATCGTTACTAGTTTCAAGGAGAACCAGCGATTGCGATATCCTGCCTTTTGTAAACGGAATTCACAATATGCCTGTTTTTCTCCTAATTCAACCTTATAGAAACAATCCATCACCACGCCACGATCATCTTCATGGATCATGGAAAACTTCTGTATATCTTGTGGTATACCCTCGATACATTTTGGTATATGATACTTATCTTCAATCATATCATTATCATGCTTGATACAATGCTCCTTAATCAGATAATCAAATACAATGCTATTCGTATTGGATACTGCGATTCGATAACGTTCTGCGTTGATTCTGATTTCTTCATTCTGTTTCTTTTCTTTACTGATATCCATACAGATCCAGATAATCACATCTTGTAAATCTTTATATTGCTCCTTGATGTGTTTTCCTTTGCTGGATACCCAGATCAACTGGTTTTTACTAATCATGCGATATTGTACATCAATGGTTTCTTTATAATCTAACTGACGATGTATTTCATCTTTCAGCTTATCATTTACCTGAATCGGCACAAAGTCAAATAAATGAACACCCTGTGCAATTCTTTCATCATCTAATTCAAATGTATCCTTAAACACAGCATTCGCATATAGAATTTTAAATCGATCATCAAACTTTGTTACCAGCATCATACCATTCATATTCTCAGAAATATAACGTAATTCCAAATTCTTTTCATCTAATTGTTTTCGTATCTTTTCCTGTTCTGTAACATCAATTAATACGTTACAGAATTTCTCCTTCTGATGGTATTTGATCAATTCCCCACAATGATAAATACTGACATATCCTTTATTTTTGGTTTTAAGATGGTAATGTGTTTCAAAGTGAGTCTGTTTTTGTGTAAGTACATGTTGTTTCAGTTGATAGAAAGCTTCCTTATCATCCTCTCTGATCATAGCGGATAATGATTGATGGAAATCCTTTCTGATTTCTTCTTGTGTATATCCAACAATTTCAAGGAAACGATCACTCATTACCTGTATCGTACAGTCTGCATCATCATCACATAACAATACACCACCTGGTATATTATCAATTAGTGTCGCAAGTTCTTTTTCCTTCTCTATGACTTCTGAGATATTCTGGAAGGTTTCTATGAATCCAATCGTTTCGTTTTTTTCATTTTGTAAGAGCGAAGAATTTACCATGTAGGTACAATCATCCCTGATAAAAGAGCTGATTGGATTTTTATGATGCAACAGACGACACACAGCACAGTTCTGGGTATGGCAGTTTTGGGTTTTCCAGATAGAACATGGTTTGCCAACCACCTCTTTTAAGTCTTTTTGTATCATATGTAATGCTGCCTCGTTCATAAAGGTAATATTTTTATCTTTATCCATAATCGTAATTGGTGATGGCACCTTATTCATGACATAGTGAAAATAGCGATTGCTTTTCTTAAGCTGATTATTACTGCGGTAACGACTATAGAAAAATACTGCACTTAAGGCGATAAAACATGCGCCTACCTTGCCAAATAAAATCAATGCTTCTTTTTGAATATCAGAAGAATATGCAGATACCAGTTCTTTTGGCAGTTCACTAACAATATACCAGTTCTGGATACCGATCGGTGCATAGTATAATTCATGTTCTTTATCATTTAATGATATGTTCACAAAGCCACTTTTCTGTGCCTTGATATCCGCAAGAAATTGCTCATAGCTTGCGCCTTTCAAAAAATGGGCAGCGTTTAGTGTATCCTGAATCATTTCATCCTGAAACAGCTGTTTTTCATGTTTGGCCTGGTACAAGAAAAGACCATCCCCGTTCATTACATTAAAATAGCTTTTTCCCTGAAAGATAGAGCTATTTAACATTTTTGATAAATGAGCTGGCTGATAAACACAGCGCAAGCCTGCGATCACCTGATTATCTTTATAAATTGGGATAATGGTACTATAAGAAATACCAGCTTCCACCTGTGTTTTTTCGATTTTCGTATGTACGATTTTCCCCTGCATAACCTCATCCAGATATTCTGAATCATTTATTTTTAATATATGACCATCACTGGTATATGTCATCTTATTTGGTAAATCAATAGCTAATCTCAAAATTTCTTCTTCCTGCTTTTTTACAACCGAGTCTAAATACTGTATATTTTCTTCGCATGTTAATGTGTCACTCCATGTCAGATTGTCCGCTATATCTTTTAAATGATTGCTATCATCTTCTAACCCATGCAAAATTAGTTCCACATGCTGATTGGCAGACTCCTTTAAACGTTCTTCATTGGATTCCTCACTAATGCGATAAACGTCTTTAGCATACTGGTAAAAAAAGAAGATTTCAGCGAAAGCGAAAACAATGAATAAGGCGATAAAAAATCTTAATGTTTGTTTCTGTTTCACGTACGATTGCTCCTTTCTTTTTCATATCCTCTAATATTCTTATAGCACATTTTACAACAGAAATAAACATAAAAAAAGCTATTTTTATGAACTTTGTATTTATTAAATGTAAACTAATCATAACGATATATTTTTATGAATTTTGTTGTGCTTTGTCACTAGTTTTCTACATAAAACATAAACTAAATTTCTGATTATCTTTTCATAAGTTCTTACAACACCGATATATCCCTGTTTTACTGGCTTTGTCGGTGTTTTCCTTTTGGCAGATACTTCTTATAACCCCTCACAACTCCGCACCTTTTGTCCTTTTATCGTAGTAAATTTCGTTGTAAATCACTACGCTATCAGGCTTCGCATTTCCATGTTTGCCCCTGTCTGTGAAGCATGGGCGTACAGGTTCAGCGTTATCATTATGCTGGAATGCCCCATAATATATTGCAGGTTCTTTGGGTTCATGTTCTTCTGTGCTAATCGTGTACAAAACGTATGTCTTAATATATGCGGTGTTATCTTTGGCAAAGGTTCTTCATGGTACTTGTTGTATTTCCTTACGATATTCTTCAATGCAGAAGTATAATTGCAAGCCACCATAGGCATACCTTTCTGATTGAGAAACAGGAAATTGCGGTAACCGTCAATCTGAATGCTTTTTCCAGTTTTTCTTTTCAACACTCTTTGCAACGCTTTTCCAGCTTCTTCACTCATAGGAACTTTCCTTATTCCGCACTTTGTTTTCGGCGTTTCTATGTAATATCCCTCTTGATTGCGTAAGAGCTGGTGGTCGATATTGATTGTATGGTTTTCAAAGTCTAAATCCCTTGCTGTCAGTCCGCATAATTCCGATATTCGCAAACCTGTTTTCAGTAGTATCAATATATCATCATAATACTTCTGATAGACCGTATCCTGTTGAAGAAAGGTCAGTAAATGTTCTTCCTGTTCTTCGCTTAATGCCTGTCTACTTTCGCTGTCGTCCTCAATCACTTCGCTTAACTGAAAATCAAAAGGGTTCTTCCTAACATAATCGTCCTCGATTGCCATGTAGAAAGAAGCCTTTAAGGAACGCTTATAGTTACTGATTGTTTTAAAGCTGTACCCTTTTTCTTTCATTCGGACTGCCCACTCTTTAGCGTCAGACGGTTTAATGCTGTCTATGCTTCGAGAACCCAGCCTGTCCTGTTCCAATGCGTCCATGAGGTACTTTCGCCCTGTCTGTGTGTTTTTCTTGACATTGCTTCTTTGTGCTGTCTTTTTGGCATACAGCTCGCATAAGGTCATTTTCTTGCCTTTGGTATCTATTCCGTCCTCTAAATCACGCTGTATCTCCCGTTCTTTTTCCCTAAGGGATATAGCATCACGCTTTCCTTTTGGAACTCTGTCCGTAGGCACAAGTTTCCATGAATACACAACCTTTGTTTCGCCTGCACGATTAACATATTTATACATATATCTGCCGTCTGTTCTCTGGCTCTCTCCAGTCCTTAAAATGCGACCTTTGTTATCCCGTCTTTTTTCTGACATCTTTCAAAACTCCTTTCAAAGCTGAAAGAGCCTTGTTACGACATATGCTTATCATATCACGCACAAAGCTCTTTTGCATTAGATTTCTTCCAATTTATCAATCAGATGTTCCAGTTTCTTTTTCTTAATCAGCATACGGTTTCCGTTCATCACAACACATTCTTCTTTGTATTCATTTGCAATACGGCGGAGCTTGTTTTCGCCGATACGGAAATAGCTGGACGCTTCCTCAATCGTCATTAGGTAGCGTTCCCATAATGGCATACTGAAATCATACATAAGACTGCACCTCCTTTCTTTTTGATTTTTAAGCAGTCTGACGGCTTTATCATCGCCCACAGGAGTTCCACCTCTGCATAGTCCTTATGTAGCCGTACCCATTGCGTGCGACGCTCTGAACGTTCAAGCTGTGGCTGTACGGGAGTATCATTATCAGACAGGACAGGTCATGGCAATAAAAGGGGATAAATCTTTTACATGGACGCTGACAGTTTCCGCTCGCTTCACAGGGAAAAGGTCATGGCGTATCAGCTCCAACGGCTCGCTGTCTGCCTAACGTATCAGACTGCTTTATTTACTTGTCAAAGAACGGTCAAAAAAAGAAAATCGTCTTTCCTATATACCGCGTTGGAAAAGAGCAGAAGCGTAACCAATATTCAAAACTTTTTCTCTTTTCACTACATATTTGTACAGCAAACGTCCAGTTGCTAAGTTGAAATAAAAATAGTTGAAATCTCTTTTCCTGCACCATATAGGGTAAACAAATATCGGTTTGCTAAGTTGATGATGAAAAAAATCGGTTTTTCTTTTCACACCTTAACTACCCATGCACCACCGTTACTGCCAACAATGGAATGAAAGATTTTCTTTGCACCATATAGGGAACGGCAACTGCCAAATGTTAAGTTGAAAATGAAAAGATTTTCTTCTTTTCATACCAACACTCAAGCGTTACTACCTGTTTGAATACAAATTGAAAATAGTTTTTCCTCTTTTCATAGAACACTGTCCACTAATCATGAATTTCCGTCATATTTCTCAAAAAAGTTTAGATTTTCTCAACTTCCACTTCATATAGGGAATAAACACCTTGTTTTGTTGCAGATTTCTAAAATCTTCTTTCACTCCATATAGGGAATGGAAACCTCGATTTAATGAGTAATTTTGAAAAAAAGTTAGATTTCCTTTTCTCGCACCATATCTGTACGCAAGTAGCTGTTTTGTTGCAGATTTTTTGAAGAAATTAAAAAATACCGTCATTCTCTTGTGGAACAGCGGTATCTATACGTTCTTCTATGGTTGATTTTTCTAATTGTAATAAGTGTTTATGCTTGTCTTTGAGTTCTGCCTGCTCAATCATATCTTTCAGTATCGTTGTATGATTTTCTCTGTCTAATGCCTGCACCATTTTTATGGTCGGTGCAACCTGTCTTTGTAGCCAATGCAATGCCTTTTGCAAGGTGTAAGGCTCTGGTTTTGTAGTTAAGCGTATCGGTTCTCTGTTATCCCCTACAAACCACGCCCAATCCTCATTCATTTTCCATTGACTTTTCGGTTTATCGTCCTCTCTATCTACAAAGCGGACATAATGATTGATGATAGAAAAAGCAGTACGTTCAGCGTCCCGATAAGTCAGTAAGTCTACAACCGCATAATAGGCTCTCTCATTCTTCATGCGTATTTCAAAACGGTTCTTAATCTCGGTATCTTCAATTTCTGTACCATTCTTGACATACTGTTCATAGTTTTTTTGATAAGCACACATATATAGTTCGCTACTTGTTGAGCCAAGATATAAGGTTTCGCCTGTATTCTTTGGCATATCATCACCACATTTTTCTGTACTGCCATAATTTTTCTGTTTACGGAAATAGGAAACACATTCCCCAGCCATATATTTTTCCTTTAGTTTTGGAATATCTAATATTCCTGCTCGGTCATTGATAGCTAAATCAAGCCGTTTCATCACACCGCCAGCCGTCATGCAATCAAGCATAAAATCATACCATGAGCGTTCCTGTGCCAGCAGATAACTTTCCAGTTGCCGACAGCCTTTCCCTTTCAGTTCTAATAGAATTCCTAAATGCTCCTGCATGGAACACATGACATTGATGTCGCCAAGCACATATTTGCTTTCATACCCGTATTTTCCATAATCTTCATACAGCATATAATCGGCTTTCAGTTGCAGTACATCACGGATAATTTTTAATGCGTCCGTAGTAGGAAAGCGGACACGAAAGTAATCAATCAGTAGGAATAATGGCTCTCGTGGATTGAAACGCTCAATCCGTTTTTCTAATGTTTCTTTCAGTTCTTGTGTCAATGGAAGTTTGCCTTTTTCAATGCGGTTATAATACTCACGGCTGATACCACAGGCAACCGCAAGCCTTGTTTGTGTTACTCCGTATTCTTCACGTTTTTGCCTTAATTCTTCAATAAAGTTTTTATCATTCATTTTAAAATTCCTCCAATCAAAAAAGGCAACTACCGTATCTTGATAATTGCCTGTTAATAAAAAATCTGTATAAAAAAAGCAGTCAATCCTAAGACCAACTGCTCTGATTGTAATGAAGTGCTTGTATTTTCTTTATCACTTCTTGTCTGTAATTTTCAATATCTAAAACTCTTTTTTTACCTACCATTAAATACATAATCGGAAAATCAATTTTTTCAAATTTTCAATGCAATAATAGTTCGTCCAAAACGCAAAACAATTCTCAATATTCCCATTGCTAAATATAAATATTAATATATCAGTAAATCGACCGTTCACACTATTGTTGTATTTTATATATGCTACCAATTTTTAAATGAGGCAAATAATACACTTCTACTTTTTCCCCTTCTTTCAAGTTCTTGTGAATAAATCCTATATCAAGTTTTTCTTTTGTTATTTCATTTTCAATAATAACAGAAAAATCCCCATGAGATGTTTTATCCACTTCTACTATTTTTCCTATTACATGTGGATATTGATTTTTTAAAACAAATGGTAAATCTCTTATCCCTGATACTCCAATTGTACAAACACATATCCCCGAAAAAATAATTCCTGCAATATAAAAGCATGTTTGGAAATATTGTATTTTGGGATTTTTAGATAACTGTTCCTTAGATAATTTCTCTTTATACTTTTTGGTTACTAAGTTATATAACATGTTAATAAACACAATACAAACTATTATTATACCAATATAGTAAAAAATAACTTTGTAAATATTCATATTTATATTTTCCTCTATAAGATTATTTTATGTGAAATAGATACTTTTTATATCACACCTTATAAAATGCAGTTTTACCTTGTAAATATAGCGTTTTCCGTTTATAAATGTCCATTGTCTTTTGTTTTTTCTGCCCCCCTTGTTAGATAACGGGGGCTTAATCTTCGCTCGCCACAAGCTCGCTCACAGACGAAGTGAACCAGACACTCGCCAGCAAGCTGGCGTGGCTCTATGTCTTCGACCGCCACCGCGTCTGGATCACTCCACCTGCCCAACTAATAATATCACATTACCAAAAGAGAAAAATTGTATGTTATTTATCTTCTAAATTTTATAGGATAGATAATACAAGCACTTAATGCTATAACAAATAATGAAACTAATATAAACAATCAAAATATAACAAAATCCATAATATTCCTATATAGATAAGTTTTGCATAAATATAGTGATACGATAACCTAAAATTTTAGGATTTGTTTTTTTGATTGCTTAACTCTTTTGGTTCTAGAACAATAATCTCTTTTCCCTCTTTTTCCATTCGTTTTATGAAATTGTCGAAGTGGTCTGTCATAGCATCAACAAAAAATGCTTTTTTCTTTCTTCCATTAATGTACACATTCATACCACCACGTTTCATTTTACAATATGATATATCCGATATTTTCCAATGACTTTTAAATAGAAATACCTTTATAACAGTAACATCATTGTCGTCTACACAAATATCCCAAACGCCCTTGAGTGGTGCAATCATTCCCAAAAACATCAGTCCTAAAAGAGCAACAACTATAATCATAATAAAGGTATTTTTCTTAAATATTTCAGGTTCGTCTATTAGTGCAAATACCATTGCACCAATCACAAAAATAGCTCCAACAGCACAAACTATACTTACATCAGTTATTGTCCTAACCGTAAATTTTTTTAAGGATTGTGTTTGCTTATGATTTCTTCTTTGCATTATGTCCAAAACAAATAAAACAATATATGTTGTTATAATTGCTCCTATATATTTCATACAGTATCCCCTCCAAAACCTCTAGTCTCTATTTATTAGAGTATATCATCAAAAAATCAAGTAGTCATTATTTTTCTGCTATCCGTCACAATATTTTTTATCCCATGTCTTATCAAGAGAGCAAGCATTGCTTACGCAACAAGCTCTTGACAATCCATGTTCTAAAAAAATGGTAGATAATCAAGCAGAAAAAGGACACTTTATGCTATGTTACAGCAACAAAAAGACATCTCATATCTTGTATGAAATGCCATTTTGTTTTTTTTATGTTATTTTCTTTGTCGTATCAAGGTTCTTTCAATCGTAGTAAATTAGTGGTAAATTTCTTTTGTATTTTCATTCATATTGCTTAAAGTCCCTGTATTTATGCAGATAATCAGATTTTTAATCTTTTTTTAACTGAAAAAAGATGACATACATCATCTTTAAAAATCAATCTAATTTTTTCAACAGTGCCCTTTCCTTATGATAATAACTTGGAATCAATAAAACAACAGCACCGATCCATGCAAATACCTCCACCGGATATAAACCATTTCTCCCCATCCAGATGGGCAATATCAATGCGACCGCAATACGTACGATCAATTCAAAGAAACCAGATAGCATAGGAATAAATGTATCGGATAATCCCTGAATGGTAGAACGGTAAATATGCAAAAGATAAAGGATAGGCAGACACGCTGCCATAATACGTAAGAATGTCCATGCGACCTGCATGACTTCTTCATAATTCTCGCTTCCACTTGATATAAAGAAAGACAATAACGTTTTCCCAAACAGGAATAAAATCAATGTAATGGCAAGTGCTGTCACAACACTTAATACCACTGCCGATTTTAATCCCTTCGCAATACGCCTGTAGCATTTCGCACCATAATTTTGCCCTGTATAAGTAACCATTGCATAGCCATAGGATACCGCTGATACTTCTAAAATACCATATAATTTATTTACAGCAGTAAATCCAGCCAAGAATAGTGTACCATAACGATTGATGACACTTGTTAATACCATGCCACCTATAGAAATCAATACATTTTGTAAAGCCATAGGAAATCCAAGCTTCATCATACGCAAATAATACTCCATATCTTTAATCAGATGACGTGGCATATAGGCTTTTATCTGAAGTAATTTATAGACACAATAGCATCCAGCTAAAAATTGTGCAATAATTGTCGCAACACCAGCCCCAGCAATGCCAAAATTAAATACCATAACAAACAGAATATCCAATCCAATATTCAAAACAGATGCCAAAATCATGGCATATAATGGCGTTTTACTATTGCCAAGTGCTCGTAGGATTGCCGCAAATGCGTTGTATAGCATCGTCGCAGGAAGTCCTAAAAAGATAACTCTGGTATATAATAATGTCATATCATAAATCGTATCCGGTGTATTCAACAGATGTAATGCAAATGGTATACAAGGTAATGCGATGCATACAAAAACCACTGTCACAACCAGACAGGATATCATCATTGCACAGATACTGTTTTGTATCTGGTCTTCTAATTTCGTACCAAAAGCATGGGACACCATAATCGAAAAGCCCTGTGCAAATCCTGTGATGATACCAAATCCCATCCAGTTTAACCAGTCACAGCATCCAAGTGCCGCAAGTGCATCCACACCCAGCTTTTGTGAAACAATAATCGTATCCATCACCGTATATAACTGTTGACAGATATTTCCCAGCATCAATGGTAAAGAGAAAAAGAAAATCAACTTCAATGGCTTCCCTTCACACATATTCTTTAATTCCATATAATCCTCCTTCTTCATCCTCTTAATAGAATTAATTATGCCATATAGAGGGTCGCATGGGCAAGAAAAAAAGGTGAGAATATCACCTAATCTAATTGTATCGTTTGTCCAGATGCTACCTGATAGATGCGTTCTCCATTTGATATATACACACAGATAGCACTAGGATTATAAACTTTACTTTGATCTGCGTAAAATATCAAACGCCTGCTGGCTTCTATGTAAGCCTGTAGCTCACCATTCGTGACATACCATACATTATTATGTCCCGTAGCCTTTTGAAAAAACGTTTCTATTTGATTCCATGTTTGATCACGTTCAAATTCATAGCTGTGTCCCCACAGGTAAAATACATTTAACCGCTCTGCATGGTGAATACCTAAAAACTTATCCAGAAACGCAAATATATCTTCATTATGATGACATGTTGGATGCCATTCTAAGAAATCCTGTGGTAATTCAAATTTATATATACTTTTGGTTGTTCTTGCGTATTTTATTCCACATGAACGTAAAATTTCCTTAGATGTCTGATCGTAACAGCCATTTGGATAAGAATATCCAGTGACCAAAGTATCACATATGTTTTCCAAAGCGATACGATTATCTATTATTTCATTTATATTTTGTACACTATTTCCTCTTGTCATCGTGATATGTGAACAGCTGTGACATGCGATCTCATGTCCCTGATATAAACTTTTCACTTCACTTTTTTTGATATAAGGATATTGATGACCTTCACTGACATCAAAATAATCACTGTTCAGATGAAAGGTTGCTTTGATTCCATAACGATTCAGGATTTTCACAAAGCGATGATCCATGATTTTTCCATCATCATAACTACAGGTAAATGCCAATGTTTTTCCTTCTGGAAAACATGTATAAATTCTTTTTCTCATAAATTTTCCTCCAAATTTGTTTAAACAAATTTTGACTTTTTTAAACAATCACGTTACAATTATCGTACGAGGTGATGTTTATGCCAAAAGCAAAATTCACAAGCATATATGAAGCTTTAAAACAAAACATTTTACATGGTGATTATAATCACAGTCATTTACTTCCAACAGAAGAAGTCTTAACTGCCAGATTTCAATGCAGCCGCAATACTGTCCGACGTGCAATCGAAAAACTTCAGGATGAAGGCTATGTGCAAAGTATCCGTGGAAAAGGCGTTGTCTTGTTGGAAAACAAAGCAGCTTCCTCTTTTAAAATCGATTTGCATAACTTCAAAGGTCTAGCATCCATTCAAACATATCAAGATGTAAAAACTGCAACCAGTGTTTTAAAGTTTCAAGAAATTGTAATTGATGATGCGTTATCCGAAACCACCGGTTTTCCAAAGGGCAGTGAAGTATATTATTTACAACGATTACGTTATTTCAATAATGAACCACTGGTGCTGGATATCAATTATTTCTTAAAAAGCATCATCCAAAATCTGAGCGTTGAGATTGCGCAGAAATCCATTTATGATTATATAGAGCATGAGCTTCACTTACAAGTCATTGCTTGTCGCAGAATGATCCGGGTTGAAAAAGCTACTGCATTAGATAAAGAGCTGATCAACCTTCGTGATTTTGATTGTGTAGGGGTTACCTTAAATAATGCATATCTGGATGATGGTAAAATGTTTGAGTATACAGAATCACGCCATGCTCCTGATCATTTTACTTTTTGTGAAACTGTGTCTTTAAAAGATCGCTAAAAATGATCTTTTTTTATATGTGAAACTATACAATCCATGAAATGTTCCCCACATCCCTTCGCAAATGGCGATATCACCGCCTCAAAGGCAATAGGATTTTCATCATATGCTGCCTGATCTGGCATGTAACTAAAATAATCCATAGCATAAGATACAAGAATGATTTCATTTGATAATAAACTTTTCAGATACAAAGCCAAAGAAGAAAACAGTTCTACAGGTACATATACATAACAGATTGTATCAAACTGCATCATATGGACTGGCAGGGAAAGTTGTTTGTTTTCACAATAATATCGCATCTTTTCATATAAATCAAAGAGTTCTTTTTCTCTAGAATTTCGTTGCTGTTTATTCCATAATACCTGTAAATCCTCCTGTGATATATACGTTCTTGCTTTACATGTATATGTAAATGAAGATATTTTTAATTCATTTACCTGCATCCCATCTTTATTCATAACTTCTAATACATGCTGTGCCAATAATGCTCCTAAGCGTTTCACTTCTTGTATACCACTTCCATTTTTCGTAAAACGGGTAGATACATCACCACATGCTCCGTTATAAAACATGGCTAGGGATACCTGTTTTTCCAACATCTCAAAAGCCGGTCCCAATAAGTCACAGCTATATTTTGTATTTTCTTCATGCATAATCGTTGGATGACATGCATAGGAAAAGATGATTGCCTGACGACCAGATTGATTTCTAATATTCAACACAGATAAAGTATCATCGATTGCTTTATCTTTTTGATTTCGATTTGTGCCAATATCTCGAAAATGATCTTTTGAAAAATACAGCACTGCTTCCTCTTTTGTCTGATATGCTTCACTTGCTGCTTGTATTGCTTTTTCCACAAGCATGTCCACCAACGCTTCATCATAATCTCCATCGATATAATCTAATCGTTGATTCCAGCCAGACTTTTCTAATATTTGTGCCGGCCCACTGTGCGTATGAATCGCATTAACGATTATCTGATGCTTTTCTATAGAATATTGTTTCTGTAATCTTTTGATTAATTTATTCACCATCACACCATCTACATATAGTAAATCATATTGAAAGAGAAAGACTTCTTCCTTCTCTTTCAAATAGATACAACGAACATGCAGATTATCTAAGATTCCATCACTTTTCCTTAATCCAATATATCCAGCCATTGGAAGCTGTAAAGATGGAGTAATGATTGCTTTCGCAAATCCGGCAATCATGATTTATTCCTCTTCCATGAATTCTTTTGGTACGGTAAACAGCCAAGTTACTACAAATGATAAGATGGCTGTGAGTATCACCAAGGCAAAGTAAATGAACAGTTGATGTGCATCATACATATATAATAGGAAACCAATAAAGCCACCAGCTCCCATGCCTTTTGCACTTAAGCCAAGAATGGTTGCTAACATACCAGTACAGCCTGCCACAAGACATGCGCCAACAAATGGTTTCATGGTATAACGCAACAAGAAACCAAACATACCAGGTTCGCCAACACCTAACATCTGTGATAAAAATGCACCATAACCAGCAGGCTTCATACGTGTCTTTTTCGTTTTTATTGTAATCGCCAATACCGCAAAACCAAGGGCAAAGAAAATCATGTTATATAATGCATTCAACTGATTAAAGCCTGTACTAGCAAGTAAAGATACCTCTAATGTTGTCATGATATGATGTACGCCTGTGATAACGATAAATGGATATAGGAAAGAAACAAGGAAACCACCAATCCCAAATGGCAAATGCAGTAAGCCTTCCATTAGATTCAATACCAGCATTTCAATCTGATGGAAAACAGGTCCGATCACTAATAAAGAAACAATCATCATAATCAGAATTACAAGGAATGGAGATACCATGAAATCTAAAACATTAGGCATAATCTTTCTGATTTTTAATTCCAGTTTACTGCCGATTACCCCAACCATGATTGCTGGAAGTACACTTCCCTGATATCCTACTAATGGGATATATCCAAATGCCATAATTGGAACGACGCCACTATCTGGAGTTGCCACTGCATATGCGTTTGGCAAGGCTGTAGATACCAGCATTAACCCAATAATCAATCCTAATAATGGTGTTCCTCCAAATGTCTTAAAGGTAGACCAGCAAACAAGTGCTGGCAAGAATGCAAATGTCGTGTCACATAATACAGACAGCATCACTGTCATGGATTCTGATAAACCAGAGCTGCCAAGTCCTAATAAATTCAACAACATTTCATTTGTGATTAAACCACGAAGTCCCATACATAAACCAGTTGCCGCAATGATAGGGATAATGGGGACAAAGATATCTCCTAATAAGCGAATCAATTTCTTTCCTTTTGATTGATCCTGTTGTGCCAGTGCACTTTGATCAGCTTTATTTGTTGTTGATACACCCAGTTTTTCAACTTCCGCATATACTTTATTTACAACACCAGCACCCAGAATGATCTGATACTGTCCTCCTGTAAAGAACACTCCCTTTACTTCATCCACCTTTTCCACTTCATCATCATCAATAATTTCCCGATTCTTTACAATGAGCCTTAAACGTGTTGCACAATGTGCCGCAGATAAAATATTATCCACTCCACCAGTTTTTTCCACAATTTCCTTTGCGATTCGATCATATTGAATAGCCATAATTTTTTCCTCTCTTTCATAAAAAAACACCTGAAAAAGCACACTCCATACCATGACAGCCATGTGTTATTTTCAGGTGTTGCCTGCATTACCAGTGACAATCCTTTATTCACTTTGTATCATCTTTAAGATATGCATCATCAAATAAACTTCCTCACTTAAGGTGATTTGATAGGCATAATCTTTCTTCAACAGTTCACTTATGTGATGCATACATTTCTTCATATCTTTATGCTTCGTAATCAATAAGCGATACATGTCTTCTACATTTACAATTGTTGTTGTCTGATGATGCATCATCCTTTGATAGAAGAATTTCAGATGCGTTGCCAGTCGTTGATTATCCGTGCTGTTAACATCAAACCTGCAATTAAAACTTTCCGCAATAATATCCGTTGTTTCTTTCACAAACATCAACATATCAGAAACATCTTCATTGGATTCATCTTCTCCATTTTGAATATGGATTGCGATAAAACCAGCTTCATCATCTGGCAAGGTTACATTTAGACGCATTTTTATCAATCGTAACGCCCATAAACCGACTTCATATTCTACAGGATACATCATTTTTGTTTCCGCATGAATCAGATTCGGTACCTGCTTGCCTTTTTTCGTTCTTGTGATCGCTACATACAAATGATCCACTAGAGCAGGCAATATCGTATCGCTCACATGCTTAGAAAGCTTTCGGTTTGCCCTGTCTAAAATTGCTTCCGCAATTTCCAGATATTCTACCGACGTTGTTTCCATCATTTGATACAACAATTTTTTCCTTTGGTTTTCTACATAATAATAATTTGTGATTTTTGATTGATCGACAACATCGCCGACCTTTTTTCCAAACCCGATGCCAGTACCACTTAATAGTGCCTCACGTTTTTCCGGGGTAATGGTGGCCACCAGATTGTTATTAAAAACTTTTGTGATTTTCATAACTATCACTCCCAGTAAACATGTAACCGCTTTAGGTTTGTACCTATATGATACCCTCACTTTTACTTAATGTCAACACATTTTTATACATTTTCAATATTTGTTTAAACAAATATTAATAAATAATGCTATTTTCATCATGTAATATCAATATATTTTAGCTTATTGCATTAGTTGTTTAAACAATGAAAAAGGAGCATTTCTGCTCCTTTTTCATTAATCCAGCTCTAAACCCCCGGTATATAATTGATAATAAATCTTTTTCTCTTTCATTAATTTCTCATGATTTCCTCGTTCTATAATATGTCCCTGATCCATAACCATGATCACATCAGAATTACGAATTGTAGATAAACGATGCGCAATGACAAATACGGTTCTTCCCTGCATCAGTTTATCCATACCATCCTGTACGATTTTTTCGGTACGTGAGTCAATAGAACTGGTCGCTTCATCAAGAATTAAAACAGGAGGATTAGCTAAAGCCGCACGTGCAATGGATAATAACTGTCGCTGTCCTTGTGATAGAGATGCACCATCTCCTGTAATCATGGTTTGATAGCCATGATCTAAATGACGGATAAAACCATCTGCGTTCGCAAGTTTTGCGGCGGAAATGACTTCTTCATCGCTTGCGTCATTTTTTCCATAACGGATATTATCCGCAATGGTGCCGGTAAACAAGTGGGTATCCTGAAGAACAATACCTAAAGAACGTCGCAAATCATCTTTCTTGATTAATTTGATATCAATGCCATCATAGGTAATCATTCCTTTTTGAATATCATAGAAACGATTGATCAAATTGGTAATGGTTGTCTTGCCCGCACCTGTTGCGCCAACAAAAGCTACCTTTTGACCACGCTGTGCATATAAATTGATATCAAATAATATCTGTTTATTATCCACATATCCAAAGTCCACATGATCAAAGATAATATCACCAACCAAAGGTACATAGGTAATCGTTCCATCATTTCTTGGATGACGCCATGCCCATTTCCCAGTATGCTGTTCACTTTCCACAAGTTCTCCATTTTCTTCTTTTACATTTGCCAGTGTCACAATACCTTCATCTACTTCTAATTCCTCATCCATTAGCGCAAAGATACGCTTAGCACCCGCAGATGCCATAATAACGGAATTTAACTGCTGGGATACCTGTGTAATAGGTCCGGTAAATGATTTATTCAATTGTAGAAAGCTTGCCAGCGCTCCCAGTGTTAATCCACCAAATCCATTAATAGCAAGTACACCGCCAATGAGTGCTGTTAATACATAAGAAATATTTCCTAAGTTTCCAAGTACCGGCATCAAGATATTCGCATACTTATTTGCCTGATAGGCACTTTCAAATAATGCATCATTTACTTCATCAAATTCTTTTTTGACTGCTTCTTCATGCGTAAATACTTTAACAACCTTCGTGCCACTCATCATTTCTTCAATATAGCCATTGACTTTACCAAGATCTTTTTGCTGACGATGGAAATAAATACTACTTTGTCCAGCGATTTTACTCATCACTGTTTTCATAATCAACACCATCACAATAACGATCAGCGTTAATGGAAGGCTTAAGATACACATGGAAATAAATACACCAATAATCGTAATCAATGATGAAAACAACTGGGGAATACTTTGTGAAATTACCTGTCGCAAGGTATCTGTATCATTGGTATAAACTGACATGATATCCCCATGAAAGTTGGTATCAAAATATCGAATAGGAAGTTTTTCCATATGGGCAAATAAATCATCACGAACACGTTTCATGGTACCTTGTGATATCTCAATCAATAGTTTGCTATACAGATATGTAGAAACCACACCACATAAATAAATACCGCCCATGGTACATAATGCTTGAAATAATGGGGTAAAGGAAGGATTGGCAGTTCCCAGTAATGGTGTAATATAATCATCAATCAGACTCTTAATGAATAAAGAACTGACAACAGTGGCAAGTGAACTGATGATGATAAATATCAATACGAATACACTGACTGCCTTGTAGTGTGCAATCGTATATTTCATTAAACGCAATAATACGTTCATGGAGTCCTTATCGGCCTTCACTCTGCTTTGTTGTTTATTTACTCTCATCATCTTCACCTCCCTTTACCTGTGTTGCATATACTTCCTGATAGATTGGGTTGTTTTTCAATAGTTCTTCATGTGTACCAAAACCAGATACTTTACCATCATCCATCACAATGATTTTATCCGCATCTTCAATAGATGAAATACGCTGAGATATAATAAACTTTGTGATATGTGGAAGATCTTCTTTAAATGCTTTTCTAATCAGATAATCTGTACGTGTATCCACAGCACTGGTAGAGTCATCCAAGATTAATATTTTTGGATTCTTCAATAAGGCACGTGCAATACATAAACGCTGTCGCTGTCCTCCGGAAACATTACTGCCACCTTGTTCGATATGGGTATCATAACCATTTGGAAATGCTTGTATAAAGCTATCAGCCTGCGCCAGTTTACATACATGTATCATTTCTTCATCACTTGCATCGCCTTTTCCCCAGCGAAGATTATCCTTAATACTGCCTGAGAACAGCACATTATTCTGTAATACCATGGAAACCTGATCACGCAATACTTTTACATCATATTCTTTCACATTATGACCGCCAACCAATAGTTGTCCTTTTGTGACATCATATAATCTTGCCAGCAGTTGCACAAGTGAAGATTTTCCACTGCCGGTACCACCCATAATTCCAATCGTTTGTCCTGCTTCTATTCGTAAATCAATATCCTGTAAAGCATCACTTTCACAATGTTCTCCATAAGAGAAACTGACATGATCAAATACCACAGAACCATCTGGAACATCCATCAATGCATTGTCTGGTGATACGATATCACTTTTTTCTTCCAGAACTTCATGAATACGTTTTACAGAAGCAAATGACATAGACAACATAACAAATATCATAGATAACATCATCAAAGACATTAATATATTCATGGTATACGTTATCATACTCATAAGCTCGCCAGTAGTTAATGTGGAGCCAACGATTTTTTGTGCACCCAGCCAAGAAATTGTGATAATACATCCATACATGGCTAACTGCATAGATGGTGAGTTAAATATCAGGATATTTTCAGCTTTCTTAAACATTTTATATATCTGATAAGATGCGCTGTGAAATTTATTGATTTCATGGTCCTCTTTTACATACGCCTTGACTACACGCATATTGGTGATATTCTCTTGTACACTGGCATTTAAATCATCGTATCTTTCAAATACTTTCAAAAAGATCGGATGTGCAAAACGCATAATAATTATCAAGACAATCCCCAGAAATAAAGCCGCATAAAAGAAAACCATAGACAACTCTGAATTGATGATAAATGTCATACTCAAAGCACATACCAGAGTCAATGGCGCACGTACACACATACGCAATACCATTTGATAAGCATTCTGTATATTGGTCACATCCGTCATTAAACGTGTCACAAGGCCTGCTGTGGAAAAATGATCCACATTCTGAAAAGAAAAATCCTGTATATTGGAAAACATTGCTTTCCTTAGATTCCTTGCGAAGCCTGCGGATCCATAGGCAGCATATTTTCCAGACATAGCACCACAAAATAATGAACCAAATGCCGCAACACTCATAATCAAGCCAAACTTTACAACCTCTCCCATATCGCCTTTACTAACACCCAAATCAATGATATAAGACATTAAAAATGGCAGGGATATTTCTAAAAGCACTTCTCCCACCATGAATACTGGCGCAAGAATGGATGCTTTCTTAAACTCTTTTACTTCCAATAATAATCGTTTTACCATAAAGAACTCCTTTCTCTTTTATACCTATAGCATGCTATATATTTAGCCATAAAACGGCTTCAGGTGTTGCCGTATAAAATCTTTTCTAACATATATGCCAGACTTTTTACTTCTTCTTCACTCAAATTTTCTACCAGCTGTTGCTCATTTTCCTGAAATTTTTTGCGTAATACCTTGTCTAATTCTAATGCTTCATTCGTGACATCAATATTTTTTACACGTGCATCTGCCGGATTTACTTTTCGTATGATCAATCCTTTATTCTCTAAACGATTTAATATACCTGTCACAGTAGGATTTGATATATCCATATCACGTTCAATATCTCTTTGATTGATGATTCTTCCCTGATCATGTGCCTTAAATAAATAAATCAAGGTAAACGTTTGTGCACCCGTCAAATCAAACTCTGCAAACATTTCATTTAAACGCACCTGATTCATATGGAATACTTGTTTGATTAAAAAGCCAATTCTTTTATCTGACATATCTTCACCTCATTTAAATAGTCAGCTATATGATAGCATGCTATGTATTATAATCCCAGAATTTATATTTGTCAAACAAAAGAAAACAAGACCAGGCATTACTAAAAGAAAACAAGACCAGGCATTACGCCTGATCCTGTACCTTCTTGAAATGTAAGATGGCTTTAAACAAGTCACCATCAATTTCAATATGGAAGCTTCCCTGCTGAACCTCTGTAAAACTCTTTACAATCGCAAGTCCTAATCCACTTCCTGTTTCATGACGGGACTTATCTCCTCGCACAAACCGGTCCACAATCTCTTCTGCGGTGAAATTCATCTGTTCCATGGATATATTTTTAAATATGATTTCTACATCATCCTTCACATGTACTTCAATATAAACACGACTATTTGGCATTGCATACTTACTTATGTTGGTAAACAGATTCTCAAAGATACGATATGTTTTATCTCCATCCAAATGACAAATGATTTCTGATTCCTCAAAGCAGGTAATGATATTCAGTCCTTTTTCTTCCAGCTGATCCATACATTCTGCCTGTGCCTGTTCAATTAAGGCAATGATATTGATATCCATCAAAGACAGCTTCATATTGCCACTATTTACTTTACTGACATCAAATAAATCTTCTATCAACGTTGTCAAACGATTAGAATATTGATTCAAATTCTCCAGATATTCATGTCTTGTGGCTTCATCCAACTGATCATCCTGTAGTAATACGATATAATTTTTGATACAGCTAAGCGGTGTTTTTAAATCATGTGATACATTACTGATAAGTTCTGTTTTCATATTTTGTGATTTTGTTTCTTCTTTTACTGCTTTCTCAAAACCATCACGAATAGGGGAGAAATCTTCTTTCAGTCCATTAAACATTCCTAAATCTTCCTGTATATTGACATCGAAATTACCATTTCCCAGTTGTTTTGCGGCATCTATGATTTTTAGATAATCCTGCTGTATATTCTTTGCTTTCTTACTGATCCATACAAAACATAATAAAGCATATACAATCGCAAGGAAATAACCAAATACCCAAATCGTACACATGATAAAGATGATAATGGTATTGATCAACACAAATTTAAGAATCGTTTTATCTAATGGATTGGATAAATCAAATTCACTAAGTCGATGACTATAGCTTTTTATCTTTCGGATAAGGGAAGCTATTAATGTATCTTCTTTCAAATATCGCATGATGCCATGCGCAAAAATATACTTGATTTGGAAGATTTCAAGAGAAATAACCCCCAGTGTGATAAACCATACCACAAAGTTTATGATTGGAATCAACATATTTCCCCCACCAATGTTCATCTGATGAAAGAATTCATAGAATTCTTTGTTTATTGTGAATACACTTAACATGATTGTACTAGTAATCCAAATACTGATTAAAAATGCCATCAATAAGATACGTAATCCAGCTTTCAAATGATAAATCCTTTTAAACAAAGGCGCATTTTCCACAACACGAACAGGATATATTAAGAAGAACATAAACAATATTCCACAACTTACTGCCATTGCTGTAGCCGCAAATGCATAGGCATAAGATTCATAATACACATTGCCATAATAATGACTGCTTTTTGTGACTTCTTGAGGAAGTGCAAAACTCACAGATAAGTTTTTTGGAATATTTACTTTGATACTCTCATCGCCATAATGTACACCATGATAATCAAATCCATTCTCTACGTCTTCAACAGAGTATAAATCCATATACCTATCACGATAATAATCTAAAACATTTTTGGCAATAGATTCAAATATCGATTGATTAAATATTCTATCATCTAAATCACCTTTCAATTGTATATTGCTATCCGCATGAAATTGAATGGTGAATTGAAACAGCTTATCCGTTTTTTCCATATTTTCTTTGTGATGGGAAAGCTCTTTATTTGTTTTGGTGTCAACTGCCTGAAACATAAAGTCAGAATCACTTTGAATCACAGTAAGACTGTTTTTTAATACATCATTGATATACTCATCGCATATATTCTGCATATATTCTGGTACTTCTTTGCCATAACTTAGCACTTTATAATCTGGATTCATGGCTTTTTGTAAAGCTAATGCATAATAACCAAATTCGTCACAATAATGTAGTGTAATATCTTCCTTTGACACTTTACTATGTGCTCTTACATTATCATAAAGTGATAAAACAGTACCACTCATGATAGCTAATAATAAACAAAAGATGACAAGAAATATCCCTTGTTTCTTTTTCATAATCTTCACCTGACCTTTTCTATTTTATATCCAATGCCCCAAACCACTTTTAAATATTCTGGTTTACGAGGATTTACTTCAATCTTTTCTCTTAATTTTCGTACATGTACCATAATCGTTTCTGTATTAATGGCATCTTCTTTCCATACGGCTTCATAGATTTCTTCCGCTGAATATACACGCCCGGGATAGCTCATCAATAACTCTAATATTTGAAATTCTTTGGCAGTCAGACGAATCGCATTGCCATTCACAAATGCTTCTTTGCTGTATTGATCAAGTTCTAAACCACCAACAACTAAACGATGGCTTTGCTCAACCGGTTTTCCTGCATTCTTTTTTAAATCAAGAATTTGTTCATAACGGCGGATATGAGAATTGACTCTTGCGATTAATTCCATTGCCTCAAAAGGCTTGGTTACATAATCATCTGCCCCAAGATTTAATCCTGTAATCTTATCGATATCTTCTGATTTCGCACTTAAAAAGATAATAGGAAAATCGTAATTTTTTCTTAGCTGCATAGTCATCGTGATGCCATCCATTACCGGCATCATAATATCGACAATGGCAAGGTGTATTTCATGTTGCGCAACCATTTGTAGACCTTCTTCCCCATTTTGTGCCTGTATAACTTCATATCCTTGATTCTTTAAAAAGATAGATACCGTTTCTCTAATTCCCTTTTCATCTTCTACGACTAATATTGTATGTTTCATATCATCCCATCCTTTATACTTGCTTCTTATTATACCATTTTTTTGACTGTTTCCTCCTTTATGTAACTAAAGTATAAAAAACAAATCAAAAAACAAACTGGCAGGAATTCTTAAAAATTTCTAAACAAAAAGAGATGATGTTACTCACCTC
This sequence comes from Absiella sp. AM29-15, assembly GCF_003434225.1. Lineage (NCBI taxonomy): Bacteria > Bacillati > Bacillota > Erysipelotrichia > Erysipelotrichales > Erysipelotrichaceae > Amedibacterium > Absiella sp. AM29-15. Next base: position 175,825 of record NZ_QVFL01000002.1, on the reverse strand, counting down.
TCATCTCAATCAGGATATCACGAAGTTCTGCGGCACGTTCAAAGTCTAATACTTTTGCGGCTTCCTTCATTTCCTTTTCGATATTTGCCATCAGCTTCTCTTTATCTTTCTTGCTGACTTTATGCTTCTTATTCATATACTTCGCTGTCATTTCCTGCGTTTCTTTACTACGGACAACTTCATGGATTGGTTTCACAATTGTCTTAGGTGTGATACCATGCTCCTTATTATAGGCAATCTGAATCTCACGACGACGTGCGGTTTCATCTAGTGCCTTTCGCATAGAATCTGTAATCTTATCTCCATACATGATAACTTCCCCATGCGCATTACGAGCAGCTCGCCCAATAATCTGAATCAAAGAACGCTCGCTTCTTAAGAAGCCTTCCTTATCGGCATCTAGTATCGCAATCAGGGATACTTCTGGAATATCCAGACCTTCACGAAGCAGGTTGATACCAATCAATACATCATATTTTCCTTTACGCAAATCACGAATGATTTCTGTACGCTCAATGGTTTTTACTTCATGATGTAACCATGCTACCTTAAAGTCCATGCCTTTTAAATAACTGGTTAAATCTTCTGCCATACGCACGGTTAACGTTGTAATCAACGCTCGTTCATTCTTTTCAATACGCTTTCTGATTTCATCTACCAAATCATCAATCTGTCCTTTGGTTGGACGTACTTCTACCACTGGATCCAACAAACCGGTTGGACGAATGATCTGTTCAATGACTTCTCCATGGGTTTTATCTAATTCATAATCTCCAGGCGTCGCACTGACAAAGATTGCCTGATTGATCATCTTTTCAAATTCTTCAAAACGAAGTGGTCGATTATCCAAGGCACTTGGTAAACGGAAACCATAATTTACAAGGGTTTCCTTACGTGCACGGTCCCCATTATACATTCCTCTTACCTGTGGTAAAGATACATGACTTTCATCCACAACCAGTAAAAAATCTGAAGGAAAATAATCAAATAAGGTATAAGGACGTTCGCCTGGTTTTCTGCCATCGATATGACGGGAATAGTTTTCAATACCTGGACAAACACCAAACTCACGAAGTGCTTCTACATCATATCTTGTGCGCTGTTCCAGTCGTTGCTTTTCTAACAGCTTGCCTTCATTTTCTAACACCTGTATGCGATCTTCTAATTCTTCTTCGATTGTTCCAGCGGCGCGATTGATAATTTCCTGTTTGGTCGCATAGCCACTGGCAGGATAGATGACATATACCGTATAGGCATTCAATACTTTGCCAGTCAATGGATCTACTTCGCAGATACGTTCTATTTCATCATCAAATAATTCAATTCTTAACACATAGCTGTCTGTATGTCCCAATGCAATTTCTATGACATCTCCACGTACTCGGAAAGTTCCACGAACCAAGTCCATATCATTACGTGTATACTGACGAGCCACCAGTTTTCCCATTAATTCCTTACGATCAATGATATCCCCCACACGCAGTGAGAAAAACATATCACGATATTGTTCTGGGTTGCTAGCACCATAAATACAGGCAACAGATGCGATAATGATTGTATCACGACGCTCTAAGATACTATTGACTGCGGCCATACGAAGCATATCCAACTCCATATTGGTTGTCGCATTTTTATCGATGTAAGTATCCGTACTAGGCAAATATGCCTCTGGCTGATAATAATCAAAGTTAGATACAAAGTATTCCACACGATTATGTGGGAAAAATTCTTTAAACTCACTGTATAACTGACCAGCTAATGTTTTATTATGTGCAAATACCAGGGTAGGTTTATTCACCTGTGCGATCACATTGGATATGGTAAAGGTTTTACCAGTACCTGTAGCCCCCAGTAATACCTGTTGTTTTTTCCCTTCCCGTATCCCTTCCACAAGATCATGAATTGCCTTTGGCTGATCACCTTGTGGCTGATATTGGGATACCAGATCAAATAATTTTTCTTCTTTATCCATTTGCTATTTCCACCGCTTTCTTCATTTGCGTATCATATTGATCTAAATGTGCATTCCATTCCTGAGAGATACTGGATAATAACGATGTAATGACTTTACTGTCAATGTTTCCATTGGCTTCCATTCCCATTTTTTTCTGATATTGTTTTAAAGCTTCACCTGATGCAATAGAAAAATACTCATCCGTGCGATCCACTGGATATCCTAAAAATTTCAGATATGTCTGAACTGATTTCGCCGCAAGACTCACACTGTCTGGCTTATACACTTCATCTTCATCTAATTTTGGTGCACCTAAAGTCAAGGCAGGATCAAGTTTTACTTCTACATCCGGTTCAATTCCTACTTCATTGATTTTATCACCATTTGGTGTAATCCATTCTCCTACCGTATATTTGAACATACTGCCATCAGAGAACGTTACAGGAATCTGTACAGTGCCTTTTCCATATGTTTTAACACCGACAACTGTTGCGTTCATCTGTTGTTTTAACGCAGCCGTCAATACTTCTGCGGCACTGGCTGTTCCATCATTTACAAGCACCACCAGTTTATCAAATGTATACTGTTCTACATCTTTTGTTTTATAGTCTGTTACTTTTCCATTCTTGTCATCTTCTTTAAAAATCAGTTTATCCGGTCCCATCAAATAGCTGGCAACATCTTGTACAGCCGTCAGATATCCACCGCTGTTATCACGCATATCAATTACTAGACGCTTACAGCCAGCTTTCTTTAAGTCCTCTAAATGTGCTTTTACTTCTTCTCCGGTTGTTTCCGCATAACTATCAATTTCCAGAATACCGACTTCTCCATTCACAGAACTTAACACAGAATCATTGACTTTTCTTCGTTCTACTGTTTTCTTGATATGTTTATTTTCACGAACGATCTCGATTTCAATTTTACTGCCTGTATCACCTTTGATCATATCTGCGACTTCATCAATGGTTAAATCTTTTACTGGTTTTCCTTTGATGGCATAGATCTGATCGCCACTCATAAGTCCTGCTTCTTGTGCAGGAGAGTCCTTATATACTTTTGATATGATAAATACGCCTTTGCTTTGTTCAAAATAGGAAACGCCGATACCTACAAAGCTTCCTTCCATGGAGCTTGTGAAGCTTTTGCTCTGGGTAGGTTCTAAGTACATGGTATGTGGATCGCCACCTGCATCTACCATTCCATTGATCGCACCTGAAATAAGTGTATCTTTCAGATCATCTTTATCTTTCCCAAAATAAAAGTTGGTACTCATTGTTTGATAAATATCAAAGAATTTTTTGAAATCTTCATCACTTGTGGCAGATGTAGACTTGCTCCAGACATTGTTGGATAAAAATCCTCCAATAAAAAACACGATACATGCTGCAACCGTCAGGATCCTTCTTTTCTTGATTTTCTTTTCTGCTTCTATTTCATCCGGCCATTTATGACGTACCAGGTGGTAACGAACAACTTTTTTTGCCATGTCTTTCACCTCTATATTTGATAAGTTTTTTTACGAGTTATATCATACCATATTTATCCAGTATTGATAAGAGCAACACCCAAAGAAAAAGATGTCATTGGACATCCTTTTCCTGAATTTTTTGCTGTATGATCTTTAATTGTTCATTCGCCTGCGTATAAGCGAATAGCTGATACGCCATCAATATAGACACATAAATACATAACATATGAAGATATACAGAAAGATAGTATGGCATGAGCCATAATAAGACATTCATGATCATGATGCCTATATAAACAAGGCGTGTATGTTTTGATAGTACAGGAAGAAAGTAACACCAGCCCTCCATGATTCCTGCCACTAACATAGAGGCGATGAATAAATAAGCAAACACATGGGGATGAAAACCATAGAATGAATCAGATATATGATTGAAATACAATATTTGAAATAATGTGAATGCCAAAGAAAAGAAGAATGTCGCAAACGTATACGCGTAAATTCGATTTTTCATATTGATCACCTCATTCCTAATTTCTTTTTAAATGTTTTCCAATATTGACGAGAGCATTCTAACAAAATACCATTCACCATTTCCATGCTGTAGCATGCATTCAACGCCGGCATGATAATCTTAATCTTTGATATATTTACGATGGTACTTTTATTGATGCGGATAAACATATCATCCCCTAATAATTCTTCTGCTTCATATAAACGATAATTGATTTCATAAGATGCTTTTTCTGTATGCAGATATGCTTCTCTTCGATATCCTTCTATATATACGATATCTTTTGTGGGAATCGGATACATACGATCATGAAGCTTTCCTATCATGATATGCTCCTGTTGATGAAGCATCATTTGCGCAACCTCATGTACTTCTTTTAAATGCTCGATATCAAAGTTGATACAAACACCGTCATAGAAACAGCCTTTTTCCACAAAGACGACAGGCAATGAGCGATAAGGCAGAAACTCCTGCTCCAGCATTGTTTGATGCTGCACTTCACAGATCAGCTTCATGGCTTACTCTCCTGTAATGGTATATGGAATGTTCGCTCATGCATGCCTTCCCCTTGATATTTCATAACGATAACTGCCTGATTATATGTTATCGTCTGTTCATATGTCATTACCCTGTCATCCCAACTGATATACCTGATTTGTCCTTCATCAATATGCTGGTGCACAAATGGTTCCCATGGAATATCTGTTAATTGAATTGTATTGCTTCTTGCCATAACTTTACCATGTTGTAAATATTCTATATACATTTCCACTTGTGTATATCCTTTTGTCTGTGCCATTTGAAATATATTTGTTTTGATGATTGGAGCTTGTAAGATTGCAGTATTTCCTGTGTATAGTTCTGTAATGGTGATTCCTTGTGCATTACCATGATATACATGTTCTTCACGTTCCTTGACAGGATAAGTTTCTTCCAATATCAGCTTTTCCTGTTCATCATATAATTGTACATGCATAGATACTTGTGAACTGCTGTCTGTTTGATATTCCATCATATCATGGCTGCCGGTTAATGCGATACGATATTCCCCATTATTCTGTTTTTCTACCTTCACAATATCCGGCTTCATAAATCGTTTATCTGCTGGTTCTTCTTTAATAGGTTTGCCATCCACATACAGATGATATTTCATAAGTTTTACCTGGTTTGCGATGGTTTCATCCTTTGTATAGAAGTTCACTTTTCCATAATTATAGAAATCGGAATCATTTTGATTTTTTGATATTCTGACTAATCCGGCAATTCGGCTGTTTGTTGTAGAGCCTTCATAAATACGGTCCTGATAATCTGAAGATGGTGTAATCTGCATAGATGATAAATACAGACCCTGTGTTCCATATAAGATACCTGCGGATAAAAGAATCACTACCAGCATGATAATCGAATGCTTTTTTTGAAATGACAATGGTTTTTCATGAACTGGTAAAAGCTCCATATCTTTTAGCTGTCGGTTGATGGATAAAACAAGCATAATAAAATATATATTATTGAAAATACGAAAGCATATGAGAATAAATAGGATTGCCTGTGCCAGTTCGCTATAGAAAAGCATCAAAGCTGATGAAAGATAAACGCCAACAAACATAATAAGATACAGTATTGTGAAATAACGTATCTTTTTTTTGGTTTTCTCACTGCACTCATTTCGTGTACTGTAGAGAAGGTTTAATAAAATGACTGGTTCTACTATACTTGCGACTATGATTGACCAACGTGTGTCTTGAAAACACAATGTCATAAACAACAACACACTGCTTATCACTGCGATGAACAGTTTTCTGTTTTGAATACGTTGTTGAATCTGATATAATCCCATGAACAGAAAAGCAAAACCAATCAGCGACAAATTTGATGTTGAGAAAATCGTTGTACTGATTGTCAAAGGAAACATCATCAGAAAATATGCCAACGCAATATATCCATATCCCATGACCACACCCTCTTTCTACCTTTACTATACAATAAATTATCTAATATACCAGTGAAAATGGCTCCACTTGCATTTTTTGATGTTCCTCTTGCATTACTACTATTTTACCATATTTATAAAAAAGAGGATGTATCAATAGATACATCCTAACGTTTCCAATGTAAATATTTGGTTGTGGAGAAAAAACTTCCCACAAGACCAACGCCCATACCACCTAAAATCAATACTCCACATACTTTTAATGCGAATGGGTATACAGGAAGTAATGCGAACATGCTGGTAACGATTTGTCCATTTGCCATATCGTATAAATAAGCATATCCAAAATATGCGACAAGACATGGAATGATAGAACCAATTAATCCAATCAGCATTCCCTCTATCATAAATGGTACTTTGATATACCAGTTGGCAGCCCCGACATTTCGCATAATAGAAATTTCATTATTGCGGGCATAAATCGTCATTTTGATGGAATTTGATATTAGAAATATCGCCAGCGCAGTTAATAAAACCACAAAAATCATTCCACCGGTTCTTACTTTGTCTAACAGTTTGACCATATCAGAAACACTGGTACCACCATATACTGCTTCTTTCACAAAATCTTTTTTACTAATTTCATCCGTAATTGCTTTGATACGGTCTGCGTCTTTCACAGATACATAATATGCTGGAAATAATGGGTTTTCTTTTCCACGATACATTGCGAATTCTTCGCCCATTTCCTTGATATATAATTCCAGCTCCGCATCCTTATCAGAGAAGGTTGCTTTCTTTACACCGGAGATTGCTTCCAGTTCTTTTTTCATTTTTGTGATATCTTTATCTTTGGTATAATTCTTATTTAATTGCACGTGAATACTTAAGTCTTCCGCAATATTGTCTGTGAACTGTCCAACATTTCCCGCAATTAACAGGAATGCCGCAAATAAAATCAATGTGACTGTTACAGCACTAGAAGCACTTAAAGACATTGCTAAATGACGAAAGATACTAAGAAATGCCGTTTTTATATGTTTTGGCAATGATTTAAAGAAACTAATCATGTTTCAAGTATCCCCCCTTCATAATATCCGCAACGATATATCCTTCCTCCAGACAGATCGTACGTTTTTTAAATCGGTCTACGATTGTTGAATCATGTGTAACCATTACGATTGTTGTGTTTTCCACAGCGTTGATTTTTTCCAAAAGCTCCATGATTTCCGCACTCTTTTCAGGGTCTAGATTTCCTGTAGGTTCATCCGCAATCAATACTTTGGGATGATTGGCAATCGCACGCCCAATGGTTGCTCTTTGCTGCTGTCCTCCACTTAATTCATTAGGAAAAGATTTAGCCTTATCTTCTAAGGATACAAGTTCTAATACCTCACGAACACGACGGCGGATGTCTACTTTGTTCATACCAATGACTTCTAACGCAAATGCGATGTTTTCAAATATTGTCAAACGAGGCAGTAAGCGATAATCCTGGAATACAACACCAATATTTCGACGATATACCGGCACCTTTGAATGTTTTAGTTTTCCTACATTGATGTTTTCCACCATAACTGTACCACTTGATGGTATTTCTTCCCCATCCAGCAGCTTGATCAATGTAGATTTTCCCGAACCAGTCGGTCCAATAATATATACAAATTCTCCATCATCAATTGCCAGATTCACATCGCGTAATGCATGTACCCCGTTTTTATATTCTTTTGAAACATTTTCTAAAAGAATCATCTTCTCACTCCTCACATTTGCTAAATCACTTGTGCTGTTTTAATATCCAAATACACTTTCCGGACGCTGTCTACATGGAGGTCCGCTGACTTCACATGTTCTCGATAATGCGGATGATCCCCATCCACAGCCCCATGCAAAATCGACTGTTGACTGGAAAGATGAGATAGCTGACGACAGACTCATTTTCCCAAGATTAAATACTTCCACATGAGAATGTGGTCCGGTAACATTTCCACTGGCGCCAACTGCGCCAATCTGTTGCCCTTGTTTTACTTCTTGTCCTGCACTTACCGGGAATGGTGATTGTGCCATATGCGCAAAACTTACAGCATAGGTAATACCATCTACCTGAGTTAAAAACATCAATGTGTTTCCACCGCCAAGTGGCCATCCTATCCAGTTTCCCAAAAAGCCATCATAGGTTCCAACTGGGTTATTAGCATATAGAATAATACCATCTGCAGGCGCATAAATTGGTGTTCCTACACCTGCCGCAAAGTCCATACCTAGATGCACACCTCCACCAAAGCTTGCTGGATAATACCATGTACCTGCTGATTTTGATGCTTTGATTGGGGATACCATAGTACCATTTCCAGAATAATCAATTTTTTGTGCTACTGATGTATTGATATTGATAATATTTCCCTGTAACGCACTTAAATCAGCCTTTACACTACGCATCTTCTGATTTAAATCCGCTTCTTGTTTACGATATTCATTTAATAATTTTTCTTTTTCTTTTAACAAGTTTTCTGCTTCTTTTTTATCCTTTTCGTTTTGTTTCTTCTTGTCTGCTTCATCTTCTTTTAATCTTGTTTGTTCGGATTTATCCAGATCAAGCTTCGCTTTTTCTTCCTTTAATTTTTCAATTTCATTTTGATCACTTTCTGTGATTTTCTGAAGGCCTTCTGCCTTTCGTATCAAGTCCACTAAATCACTGGCACCCATCAATATTTCAATATTGGTATTTGTGCCAATCGTAGCCTGACCTTCCACCATACGCTTTTTAATTAGATCATTACGCTTTTTAATATCTGCTTCTTTTTGCTTGATTTCTCCATCAAGCTTTGTGATTGCAGCCTGTATCGTACGAATATTTGCATCATTCAATTCTATTTTCTTATTGATTTTCTTTACCAATGCATCCTGTTTATTGACCATATCCTGAATCGAATCAATATTGCCTTTGATACTTGCAATCTGTTTATCCAAATCATCTGCCTGATTGGCTATTTCATCACTCAAGCCGGCATAATATGATTTGAATTCTGCACATTCTTGTGCCTCTGCACTGGTTTCCTGAGGAACAGAGCACCGCTTTAACCATGCATCCTCATTACCTTCAAAATCATTTGCGTAGAGTGCAGTTCCAGAAGAAGCTAGTACACTCATACACAGCATCGATAGTGCCAATGTTATTTTTATTTTTTTCATCGTCGCCACCTCAAATATTTTGTTACCGCAAAGAAACTGCCTAAAATACCAACCACTGCGCCACACCCAAGCAGCATCAAAGAGATATACATGGTGAATGGGAATGGTTTTTCTAAAACAAACATACTGCTTAAAAATGCACCATGCATACTATCATATAAAACCGCATAGCCGACACATACAATCAAGATTGGAATTACAGCACCAATCATACCGATCAGCATGCCTTCAAACATAAATGGTGTTTTGATATATCCATTGGTTGCGCCAACATTTCGCATGATTGATATTTCTGTATTTCTTGTATAAATTGTCATTTTAATCGTATTGCTAATCAAGAAAACCGCAAGTAAAGACAACGCCAATACAAATACAGCACCGCCTGTACGAAGCGTATCAAAAATCTCAATCATATTATCAATTTGTTCCCCGCCATATTGTGCCTTTTCTATTCCCTCCATCTCATTTAATTTCTTTGTGATGACAGGAATATCACTCGCCTGATTTACCTCTACGATAAATACATTTGGCATAGGATTATTATCTTCATAACGTTTAAATACAGAACCACTTTCATCAATCAACATGGCAAGTTCATCTTCCTTACTGGAAAAATCAATCTGTTTTACACCCTGCATGTTTTTGATTGTTTTCTGCATTGCTTCAATTTCTTTATCTGTTTTTATCTGGTCTATAGAAACGCGAATTTTCAAACTGCTTTCCACATTTACCGCAAAATTATTGACATTACCTGCTAACAAAATAAATAAAGCAATCAATACCAATGTCACAGTAACTGCAGATACACTGGATAATGTCATCGCAAAATGACGCCCCAGTCCTTTTAAAGCTGTAAGAAAATGATGTGGTAAATTCTTTATTCCTCTAATCATAGTTATGATACCCGCCTTTAGTTAGGTCACTCACAATATAACCAGATTCCAGTGCTACTGTACGTTTTTTATATGAATTTACCAGAGATGAATCATGTGTTACCATTAAAATAGTTGTATTTTCTACTTCATTGATTTTTTCCAATAACGCAATAATTTCTTTTGACATTTCCGGATCAAGATTACCTGTAGGCTCATCCGCAATCAACACTTTTGGATGATTGGCGATTGCCCGCCCTATGGTTGCTCTTTGCTGTTGTCCACCACTTAATTCTCTAGGAAAGGCCTTTGCTTTATCTTCTAATGATACCAGCTGCAATACTTCACGTACACGTTTTCGTATCGTTACTTTATCCAAAGCCAAAACCTCTAAAGCAAATGCAATATTTTCAAATACTGTCATGGTTGGTAATAATCTAAAATCCTGGAACACAACACCAATATTTCGACGATAAATTGGAACTCTTGAATGACGTAATTTACCAACATTGGTATTTGCTACCCAGACTTCTCCACTATCAGGAATTTCTTCTCCATCTAAAATTTTAATTAATGTAGATTTTCCACATCCTGTAGGTCCGATAATATAAACAAATTCGCCTTCATCTATTTCAAGATTTATATCTCTCAGTGCTTTTACACCGTTTTTATATGATTTAGAAACATTTTTTAAAAGGATCATGCCATCAACTCCTTATGCATTTCATTATACCATAAAAACGCAATTTCATTGTTAGTAAATTCTTACAATTTTATGGGATACGAAAAACAGGGTGGAAAGTTTTCCACACCCTGTAACCTATGACAGATTCTTTGCGAGCTGTACTGCTAATTTTAAGATTTCTTTTTTTACATCAAAGTTTTCTTCATTCTTTAAACTGCGCATTTCATACTCTTCTTTTCCCAGATTATCCGCTGAATAAAAAAATTGAGCAATTCTTTTTTTACGAAAAGATGCCAAAGCCGCAATTGCAGAACATTCCATATCCACACATATACATCCCTGTTCTTTACGTTTTGCGATTTTCGCTCTTGTTTCACGATAGGCGCATCCGTTGTCCATACTTTCCCCACATGATAATGAAGTTTACATTCATCAAAGAACTTTTTCATTCGATCAAGGGTGTCATGATTGACCTTAATTTCATCACTTGCTTTAACATAATGATAGCTGCAGCCTTCATCACGTATTGCTGCTTCAGGCAATACAATAGCACAATCATGAATTGTCGCATCCAATACCCCACATGTGCCAAAAACCACAATTGTTTCTACACCCATCGCAAACAATTCCTCATATTCCGAAACACAAGCTGATGCTCCAACAGCAGACATAAACAATCCAATTTCCTGTCCATCTACATTTATTCTATATATTGGAAGTTTTCCATTTGCGGATGAAATACAACTTATGATTTCACATTTAAAAATCGATAATGCATGTTCAATCAAGTCATTCGCAAAACAGGTCACTACTGTTTTAGGACAGTTCTCTAATGGCTTTACGATATCCTCAGGGTTAAACAACGCTGTATCATTTGTATCAAATTCTTCTAATATCATACATTTATCTCCTCGTACCTTTTGTCTATTATTATATAGTAACATCTTTTTCTCTGCAATCAGATATATAAGAAAAGCATGAAATATGTTATATTATAGATAACGAATGGAGGCAATTTCATGGATGATAAATCAACAAAACGTATCATTACAATTTTTTTCACAGCTATCATCCTATTGATGCTGTGCGTATGTGGTTTATTATTGTATCAGTCTAATCAGAAAAATGAACAACATACTGCTTTTACCATTACATTAGAAAAAGATTCTATTAACTTTCATGGCGCAATAGGTGATGCTGTTTCCTGTAAAGATATTCAATCTATCCATTACTATGAACAAAAACTTCCTGCCGGAAAGAAACAAGGTGCTGGTGAAGCTACTTCACATTATATCGTGGGTGATGCCAAATTTGATGAAATCGGAAAATGCAGGGCTTATTTATATACTGATAATTCTTCTTATATCAAGGCACAAACAAAGGATAATGTATATCTTTTTAACCTTGCTAATCAAAAAGATACGTATACGTTATATGAGAAAATCAAAAATCTGACCGAATGAAAAATCAAAATCTGACCGAACGAAAAGTAGAAATCAGACCGAATGGAAAATTGTAAACAAAAAAGTTCATATTTTTCAATTCTTATAAAGGAAAAGGAAGTATAAAATCAAACAATGATAATTTCATGATTTTATACTTCCTTTTTTATTTAGCTTTTTATAATTCTTGTTGATACGTAAAGCCTTCTCCTTGCACTTCATTTACATCACTGACAACCACAAAGGCTTCTGGATCTATCATAGAAATCACATGATTCAAGGTCGCAAACTGTTTTTTATAAACGACAATCATGATAACTGGTTTATCGGTATTTGTATAGGCTCCTTTTGCCTGTAAAATCGTGATACCGCGATCAATTTCTTTAAATATCTCTTTGATCATTTCTTCTCGTTTCTCTGTAATGATCATGATTTGTTTTGCATCATGCCCTCCAAATGATATGACCTTATCAATCATTTGCCCACAGATCCATACGGAAATCAAACCAATCATAGCGGCTTCTACGCCATAGGTACTAGCACCTAAGATCACAGTTAAGCCATCTACACACATAACCAAAGTTGGTAAAGGAATTCCTGTATATTTATTAATCACAAGGGGAGGAATATCCATGCCTCCTGTACTGCCACCAACACGATATACCAACCCAATACCAACACCTATACAGATACCGCCATATAGAGAACCTAACAATGGATTGGTTGTAATCGTAACATCTTTTAGAATAAAAGTTGTGAATGTGATAAAAAACGGGTAAATAATTGTACTAATCATCGTCTTTAACGCAAACTTTTTACCTAATGTGCATGCTCCAACGATGTATAGACCAATGGTCAAAGCATTTACTACCAATGTTTTATCTAAATGAAATATTGGTTCAATCGCTACTGCGATCCCTGCGACACCGCCACTTAATATATTCAATGGGAATATAAATAATGCGACACCTGCTGCAATCACGAAATTACCTGCGATCATCATTAAAATAGAGATCATATTCTCTTTCATACCTTTTGACATATTTACACACTCCTGATTTATTTTGCCCACCTGTTATTATAACACGAACATATAAAAAAGCATGGAAAATAAAAAGAATCTGAATTTCTCCAGATTCTATCGAATTAATGATTTTAAATATGCGAAAATAAATCCATCTAAATTACCATCCATAACACCCTGTACATCATTAGTTTCATAGTTGGTTCTATGGTCTTTTACCATACTGTATGGATGGAAAACATAGCTTCTTATCTGGGAACCCCATTCAATCGCTTTTTGTTCACCTTTGATTTCTGCTAGTTTTGCTTCCTGCTCTTCAATCAGCTTTTGATATAAACGACTCTTTAACACGCGTAAAGCCTCTTCACGGTTTTCATGCTGACTGCGGCCGTTTTGACATGTTGCTACCAAACCTGTTGGTTTATGGACCATACGTACGGCACTATCTGTTTTATTGATATGCTGACCACCTGCACCACTGGCACGTTTTGTTTCCACAATCAAATCTTCTGGTTTGATATCAATTTCAATTTCATCATTGAACTGTGGCATTACATCTAAGGACGCAAATGAAGTATGTCTTCTGCCTCCTGCATCAAATGGTGAGATACGTACTAAACGATGAACGCCTTTCTCAGCTTTTAAATATCCATACGCCATATCCCCCTCTACTAAGAAGGTTATGGATTTGATTCCAGCTTCATCCCCTGCCAGATAATCCAATACAGACACTTTAAAGCCTTTCTTTTCCGCCCATCTAGAATACATACGATATAACATATCTGCCCAGTCACAGGATTCCGTTCCTCCAGCTCCAGGATGTAATTCTAAAATAGCACTAGAATGATCATATTCATGAGATAACAATACCTTGATTTCAAAGTCATCAAAAGCAGTTTCCATTTCCTGATATTCCATTTCATACAGTTCAAATATTTCTGGATCAAAATCGTCCTTCAAAAGTTCACCAGTTTCTTCTAATGAAGAAAGCGTGGCATTTAGTTTTTCATATGCACCAACGATATCCTTCAATCCATTTAACTGACGAATAATCCCTTGTGCATGGGATGGATCATTCCAAAATCCTTCTTCTAAAGTACGACTGTCTAATTCCGCAATCTTATGTTTTTTTTCAGCTAAGTCAAAGTGACTCACCAAGAGAATCTAATTTCTCCCGGTGAGTATTCACTCCTTGTTTTATTTCATATAGTTCCATAGGCGATTCCTCCTACGCATTTTGTCTTTGTATCTGAACCTTCAACGCAAAGAATACAACTTCTCTTGCGATACGACTCATCATATCCTCAAACATTTCATATCCTTCTTCAATATAAGCCTGTAAAGGATTGTTTTGTGCATAAGAACGTAAATGAATACCATTTCTTAATTTATCCATCATATCAATATGTTCGATCCAATTACGATCCATGTTACGTAAAACGATGGTTCTTTCAAATGATGTAAATTGTTCACGAATATCCGCAACTTTTCCATCATACAGATTCCAAATTTTATCAGCACAATATTTAGCTGTTTCATCTGTAGATTTACCACGGATTTCTTCTAATGTTACATTTTCTGTTGGTTCTAATCCAAGCATTTCCATACCCTGAATCACACCAGCATAATCAACATTATCATCACGTTTATTTTTATCTGTATTTGCTTCCACAACGTTTTGGATAACACGGTCAATCATATCATGCACAACGCCATGTACATCTTCATTTTCTAAGACATAATTTCTTTGTTCATACATGATTTCACGCTGTTTACGCAAAACATCATCATAATCCAATAATTGTTTACGAACATCAAAGTTATAACCTTCGACACGTTTCTGTGCCTGAGAAATAGATTTTGTGACCATCTTAGATTCGATCTGCTGATCACCTAATGCATTAAATAATTTTTCTACTTTTTCTCCACCGAAACGAACCATCAGTTCATCCTTCAAAGATACATAGAAACGAGAGAAACCAGGATCTCCCTGACGACCACTACGTCCACGCAGCTGGTTATCGATACGTCTTGATTCATGACGTTCACTACCAATAACCGCTAAGCCACCCAATGCTCTTGATTCTTCCGTTAATTTAATATCGGTACCACGACCTGCCATATTGGTTGCGATCGTTACAGATTTCACACGGCCTGCTTTAGCGATAATATCGGCTTCTCTAGCATGGTTCTTTGCATTCAGCACTTCGTGAGGAATATGCATTTTCGTTAATAACTGGTGAACCAATTCACTCTTTTCAACGGAAATTGTACCAACTAGTACTGGCTGTCCTTTTTCATACAGTTCTTTTACTTCTTCCACAAGTGCATTAAACTTCAAACGTTCATTTGCAAAGATTGCATCTGGATAGTCAATACGAGCAACTGGACGGTTTGTTGGAATCACAATAACACGCATGTTATAGATATCTAAGAATTCTTCTTCTTCGGTTTTCGCTGTACCAGTCATACCGGCAAGTTTATCATACAGACGGAAGAAGTTCTGATATGTGATAGTCGCAAGTGTACTTGTTTCTTCTTTGATGCTTACACCCTCTTTGGCTTCAATTGCCTGATGTAATCCATCAGAATAAGCACGACCAGGCATTGTACGACCTGTAAACTGGTCAACGATTACGATTTCATCATCCTGTACCACATATTCTACTTCATTTTTCATAATATAGTTTGCTTTTAATGCCTGTGTGATATGGTGAACCAGCTGTGTATGTTCAATATCATACAGGTTTTTAATCTTAAAACGGCGTTCCGCAGTTGCTACACCTTTTTCTGTCAGCATGATCTGTCTTGTCTTTTCATCGATTTCATAGTCATCGCCTTTTAAAGACTTCGCAAAAGCATCTGCCTGTAAATAAAGGTTTGCGGTTTTCTTAGCACCACCACTAATAATCAATGGTGTTCTGGATTCATCAATCAAGATAGAATCGACTTCATCGACGATTGCGACATGCAATCCACGTAATACACGATCTTTTACATCAGTAACCATGTTGTCACGCAGATAGTCAAATCCTAGCTCTGAATTGGTTGTATATGTAACATCACATTCGTAAGCTGCACGTTTTTCACTTGGTGTTAATGGTCTGGAATTGACACCAACACTTAATCCTAAGAATCGATAAATCTGTCCCATCCATTCCGCATCACGTCCTGCTAGATAGTCATTGACTGTGATAACGTGTACACCTTTGCCTTCCAAGGCATTTAAATACACACACATTGTAGAAGTCAAGGTTTTACCTTCACCTGTTTTCATTTCAGCGATATCACCGCCATGCATTGCAGCTGCACCCATGATCTGTACTTTATAAGGGAATTCTCCTATTGTACGTTTTGCAGCTTCTCGAGCTACAGCAAAAGCTTCTACCTGAATATCATCCAGTGTTTCACCATTTGCCAATCTATCTCTGAATATCTGTGTCTGCTGTTTTAATTCATCATCACTCATTGCAGCCATTTTATCTGCAAGTGCGATAACTGCATCAGCTGTTTTTTCCAAACCGTGCAGTATTTTCTTTTCTCCGCTGAATAAGCGTTCAAATACATTTGCCATACATAACCTCCATGTATCTTAATCTCATCTTTATAATATATAGTGAACTCATAATACCTTAACATTGTATCACAAACGAGGCAACTATCAAACAAAAAAAACAGGCAAAGCCCGTTTTTTCAGATAATTAAAGTTTAACGATATTGTGAGCCTGTAAACCTCTATCTGTTTCAACAACTTCGAATTCAACTTTTGCGTCGTTTTCGATTGTTTTAAATCCATCCATCATTAATTGTGAATAGTGGAAAAATACATCTTTGCCATCATCTAATGTGATGAACCCGAATCCTTTTTCCTGGTTGAACATTTTAACTTTTCCTTGCATTGCTTAAAAACCCTATACCTTTCTATGCTACTCAACTGCATACGTTCATTATAGACACTTTTTTTCCAAAAATCAATGCACTATATTCATAATTTACATTTTTTTCACAAAAGTTTTCTGTAATTTTTCCTATAGTGTAGAACCGCTTTCTTTTGTCCGTACTTATTCTTTTGAAAAAAAGCATAAGAATAACTTATGCTCTTTCCTGCTGTCTTTTGGCGACATGAAAAATCATGGACTGCTCGCCACATTTCAATTCTTGTTTTGTATAGCTGCTCATGAACGTTAGTGCCTCATGAATCTCTTTTTCATCATTTAGCTTCATGATCATAAAACGTCCATTGAAATCATTAATCAGATGTTTATTTGCTTCATAATAATCCTGTAGATCAGTTAAAGCAATCACTTCTTCATATGTATCCAATAAAGAGTCAACTGTTGTTTCTAATTCACTAGTTCTTTTCGTCTTTAACAAAAAAACATGTTCATTTTCTATTGTCTGGAAACGAAAATTACCAGCTGATTCTAATACTACTGCCAGTTTTTTCATCGTACTCCTCCTCGTGTTAAAAAAACACGTAAGCATTATAACTGAATGGTACCGATCCCGCAACTACCCTTATACAAAATTTGGAAATTAACTTTCAAAACAGCATATGTAATCGTTTACACAATATAAAGAAAGGCGTTTCTACAATTGGAAACACCTCATCTTTTTAACATTTTTCTACATTTCTGGCCTGTAATCCCTTATCGACTTCTACAATATCGAAGGAAACAGGTTGTCCTTCATCCAAAGATTTGTATCCATCCTGTAAGATATGAGAATAATGAACAAAGATATCTTTGCCATCTTCTGTCGAGATAAAACCATACCCCTTTTCTGTGTTAAACCATTTTACTTTGCCTTTCATAAACTTCACCTTCCATTTCTTACTACAGTTTCAAGTATAGAGAAACTTTTACGATGCAGCAAACCTTTTTTATCGCAGGATTCGACAAATAAAGGATGCGCACATAAGACCAGCGCCTCTATTTTATATGTATGCTCTTTTATCAAATCATATGCTCTTTTTAACGAAGAACCGCTTGTACATACATCATCTAACAAAAGCAAAGGGGTTTTAGGTAAAGAAATCTTGTAATCACGTTGAATAATACGATCGATATGTGCCCTTTCTTCAAAGCTTTGTAGGGATTGTTTATGATTTTCACTCTTATAAAATGGTTCTACGATGTTCATGGGAATACCTTTCAACATTTCCTTTACTGGCTGAAACCCACGTTCTGCGTACTTCTCTTTACTACTTGGCAAAAGCACAATGGTACTATGTCGATATCTGTCGATAATCTTTTTTCTAAATGAATGAAAAAATACAGGAGCCAGAGCAATATCTCTGCCCTCTTTCATCTGAAATATCATACTCTCCATCGTTTCATTATATTCATATAGAATATGTAAAGGCATTTTTTCTAATTGGGTATCTAACTGAAGTACATGCAGTTTTGATTTACATTTTCCACATAAAACATCATCCTGTCTTAACCAGTCGTGAAATGATAAATTGTTTTGAATATTCTCAAAACAATATAAACAACGCTCCTGTTTCATTTAACCACCTTCATTCATCTTTCTTAATGATGTAATACATTGCGTAATATCCTTCGTTTTCCGCTTACAAAGAAACAACCCTTTTCCTGTGGGCATTTCTATACTTCTTCCTACCCGCCCAATCATCTGTATTAAACTGGCTTCATTGAATACAGGATGATCAGCAAACAAAATCACTACATAAATCCCTTTGATGGTGATTCCTCGTTCTAATACGGTTGTTGCGACAAGAAACTCATAGGCCCCTTCATGGAATTCTTTTATGATTTTTTCTTTGTTTTCTGTCTTAGATGTAAATGCACAGCAAGCATATTTCAAGGATAGAAAGCGGGTTAAACGATGGGCGATACGAATCGTTGGCACAAACACCAAAGTCTGTATCTTTGCTTTTCTTTGTGATGTTAGAAAAAGCAGCAGGTATGTAATCTGCATCCAGCTATATCCTCGTTTTACTTCCGGTACAATCAAAGGGTATCCATGTGGTCTTTGAAATAATTCTACCATGTTTAAATGGTGGGCAGATACCTCCTTTCGCATCTCATCATCTGGAGTGGCAGTAAGATAGATTTTCTCACCGACACATGCATGCATAGCAATTGCTTTCAATATCGCGTTGCCCCTGTAAGGAAAAGCATCGACTTCATCCATGATTAGCAGATCAAAGGTCTGATGATATCGATACAATTGATGCATAGTACAAATAATTAAATCGCCGTCCACAATATCGGTATATCCTTCACATACCGCAATGACACTAAGAGATGGAAAAGCTTCTTGCATACGTTCAGCTATTTCTAATACTACTTGTCTTCTCGATATCGCAAAACCAACTTTTTTCCCCATTGCTAAATAATCAGCGATTGCTTCCATCACAATCTCTGTTTTTCCCGCTCCACAACATGCGAAAACCAGGCTGTCTTGTTTTAATGCCAAATTTCTTCTTAACTCATCACTTGCCTTTTTCTGTGCTGGTGTCAATGGATACTTTAACTGTGGGTGACAAGTATGCCGTTTTCTTTGATATTGTTTACGCGGCGGTAACTCATTCACATTCACACGTCCAAAGGCGATGCACTTTCGACAATACCAGACATCTTGATCCTGATAGAAGTAGACTGGGTCTGTATTTCCACATCTAAGACATTTCATTTTTTTCACCTCCACTTATATACATACGTATTTTTATAGTGAAAATCCTAAATTATTTTGAAAAAAGTAAAAAAAACCTTTACATAATTAATTTCAAGGTATATTTAAACCACAAATAATTAATTTCTTACCATTTCACTATTCATATATGACCATGACTTTTATAAGATTTGCAAAAAGGAATAGATTATATTAGCTAAGTAATCCTAATCCATTCCTTTTAATAATATATATTTCACAAATATTTACCTGCTTCTTTTATACTGAGCTTCGACATATCTTCCTGATGCTCCTTGATGAACGCCTTTACCCATGTTGGGTTTGTTTTAGAATATTCACGAAGACTCCATCCAATTGCTTTATTGATGAAAAATTCATCACTTTTTAAGTTATGAACAATGATTTCACCTAATAATTCTTTATTTGTTTCACCTTTTCTATTCAGCTGATGGTCAATTGCAAGCCTTCTCATCCACATATTTTCATCTAATGACCAGCTTAACATGATTTGATTTACTCGCTGATCACTAAAGCCAATATTCCCTATGATGGTATCAAAAGCATCAATACTGTCCCACCATTGTTTATTTCTAACATAATATTCGATTCTCTCAATATCTTCATAATGCAAATATTTCTGCATCATCATCAGATAATCAGATACAACATATTGCATCTCACGATGCGGATGATCAAAACATTGGTTTAAAAATTCCCAATCGATCAATTTAGACTGTTTCTCTTTTTTGAAAATATCTTTTTCTAATGCTTTTCTTTGTTTACTACCAATTCCAAAAAAACGAAAATGATTTTTCATATAGGCAGCCATTGCTTCCGCCTGTTTCTCATTTCGATGCTGCTCAAATAAGGATACAATCTGACTGTATTTTTCACTCATTTAATCACCTTCATATCCTTCATAAAAAACAGGAGGAATATTCATCTTTTTCATCTTATATACTTGAACTTTTGTGAGTAGTATCTCATAAGGATGATTATTTTTATATTCACCTGCTAATATGTCTTGATACAGCTTCTGCATCAATGTATTCCAAGCATTTTGACAGCTGTTTCCATTTATCAAAAAGCCATATCCATCACCGAGATAAAATATCTTGATTGCTAATGCTAAATCACATAACGGCTCATTTAGTAGGTTTTTCACAAACTCAAAGCCATCATCCCAATTATATTGGTCAATTTGCTTTTGCATATCTTCATAAGTCATCATAAATCACCTATAGTATAGAGGCAGGATCATTGAAATATTGTTCAATGATTTCTAATACACCATCTGATTCATGATGTGGCGCATGTCGATGAAACTTCGCCAATAAATCCGGGCTGCCATTTTCCATTACATAGCCATATTTAGCGATACGAAGCATTTCTTCATCATTTCCTGCATCACCAAATGCCATAACTTCTTCTGGTTTGATATGCCATTGTTTCATCAGCATTTGGACAGCATTGCCTTTATGGATACCTTTCACAATCAAATCGATATCTTCATGACCGCTGCTTACAACGCTGATATGATCATCAACAGCCTGTTTCAATTGTGATAATACATGTTCAAAATCTTCGTTGGCCACCAAAGCAAATTTTAGTATTTGATCATCTATTTCATGAAGGGAATCCACTTTCTTTAATCTTGGAAAATAATTTATATAAAACGCATACTCTTCATCTTTAATATTTTTTAACGTATATGCACTTTCTTTTCCACAAACGATCGTTAATAAAGATGGATAGTGATCCAATACATCTAAGATATTATTGAAAGTATCTTTTTTTATTTCTGTGGAAAATAGTTCTTTTCCCTGATCAACGATATAAGCACCATTTTCTGATACAAATGTTAATTCATCTTTTATTTCATCAAAGAAAGATATCAACTGATAATATTGATTACCACTAGCGACTACAAAGTGAATACCCTGCTGTTTCATTTTTTCATATAGACGCATAAAGCGTGCTTTATCATACGTTAAATCACGATGGTAAAAGGTACCATCTAAATCCGTTACAATCATTTTAATACTCATAAATTTTTTCTCCTCTTTTTTCAATTATCACAATCATTCTTTTTTCCTTTTAAAATAAATGTGATTAAATCTTCTACATTCTCGAACTCATCATAATCACCAACAATGTCTTGTAGATGGTATACTTCTTTTTATCTTTTATTACTTACATTGTAACATATAAAAAGGAAAGTCGAAACTTTCCTCGCGAATCTTATTTGCCATTAGCGATATCTTTTGGCACACCATAATTTTCATCTAATTGCAGTAGATAATCTTTTTCATGCTGCATCAATGTAGAATATGTCACAAACTGATATCCATCTTTTGATAAGGCTGCTAAAATGGGTTCAATACTGTCTTTAGAGAAATCGTGGATATCATGTAAAAGCACGACCATGTTTCCAGCTTTTGTAGATTTTACAACCGAATTTTTTATAGCACCAGCTTCTTTCAACATCCAGTCCTGAGAATCTACATCCCAGAATGCATAACCGGTTTGGTTTGCGTTTAATACCGTTTCATTTAATGCCCCATAAGGAGGTCTGAAATATGTTGGTTCATAGCCAGTCAGCTTATAAATAGCATCCTGTGTATCGTAAATTTCTGAAACAACACCTTTTTTATCCAATGTTCTTAAATCCTCATGATCCCATGAATGGTTTCCAATTTCAAAGCCGCGTTTATATACATCTTTTACGATATCCGCATTGATTTCCACATTTTTCCCTAACATAAAGAAAGTTGCACGACCATTATATTTTTCAAACGTTTTCATAATTTCTTCTGTATTTTCATAATGTGGTCCATCATCAAAGGTAATCGCAACCATTGGTTTATTTGGGTCAACTTTTGGCTGCGCTGTTGGTGTTTCTACATTCCCTTGATATAAGGAAGGAATATTTTTATCCGCAAGCTTCATATAAGCGCTGTTATCTTTATAATTTACAGACATCTTTTGATCAAGAGTATCATTCAGATAGAAAGTGACTGCATTTTTACCTAAAATAAAATTAGATAACTGCTCGCTTTTTAATGATTTTACATCCAGCTTCGCTGTTTTTGCTTTATCATTTAACAGATTTAAATAATCTCTGCGCAATACATCTTTTACACCTAAGATTTTATCTGTTTTCTTATCATAATTAAATGAAGTATCTTTCTTCGCAACGACTTTATCATCTTTATCTTTTACAATCTGATGAAATGTTACTGTCGTGAATCGATCAAACAGCTGTTCACTGTCATAATCAACACTGATGAAATGCATTCCCTCATGCTTGATATTGGTCAATAGTTCTTTTTCTTTAAAATCCTTAATTTTTTTATCCAATACAGGTATATTAAATTCTGGATAATAAACAGAAAGATAATATTGATCCTCGACCTCGTTTGTATCATGCTCCATGGAACCAGCCAGTTTTGTTTCTTCATTATATTCTTCATATTTTGCATATGGTGAACTGCTTGTTAAAAATTTTACAATTCCCAAAATCACACCAACAGGAATCAATATTACCAATAATAATATCAATACCCGATCGATCCTCAATTTTCTTTTACGTGTACTTCTTTTTACTTCCTGCATATTCCGTTCTCCTTCATGTTTTGTTTCATTATATCATGAGTTTGTATACAAGTTGTAAAGAAACGCTTAAGATACCTTAAATTTGTAAATTTTAATAAAACTGTGCAGATTTTTTACATCTACACAGTATATTTATGATTTTTATGAAAAAGAACATTTCTATAGTTACCTTATCATAATGTAATTATTATATTAATTTAAATGTATCTTTAGGCTATTGCCTTCCACTGCTTCTCCTTTGGAGAACGTGATTGGTAAGCGCTGATCCTGTGAAAATCCAATCGTTTCGCCATCTTTTAATACAACATTGCTTGTTAGAACATAATAGGCAATATCAAACAGCATATTGCGCAAATCCATAGGATTCATATCCACATGTAAGATTTCCATTTCTTCTTTGTGGAAATCCTGCATACCATACGTGTATGCATTCCAAAGATGATCTTTTTGATACAATCCAAAATAAACCAGATTGTCTAAAGGAAAGTCCTGTTCCTTTATCGCTTGGGCACAATCGATATAAAATGCAGGTTCAAAAACCGTTCCAGCTGTATAGATACCTAGTGCATGTTCATTTTTTAATGCACTGGACGCAATCTTTACGAATAGTTCTCCTGCTTTACGACATGGTTCTTCATGCCCCAATACCGCAAGAAGGATTTGTGAAACATGACGTTTTGTGACTTCTACACCATCTTTCCAAAAATAATTACTTTGCGCAAAGTACTCTGCTTCATTATCTGGCACTGGTGCGTCAATAAAACTAATAGCCACCAGCATATCATCGATATCCATCACAATTGCATCATCACTTTGCTCCTGATCACTTGACAGCTCTACATTTAGATTCCAGTCTTCTTTCATCTGCTTCACAACATTTGAAACATCAAAATGATGGGTATCCATCAACACAAAGCCGTTGAAATTTCCACTTTCTTCATTAGATTGCACATCCTGATGATTATTATTTCGCTGAATTTCTTCATCTGCACGTTTCATCCAGTAATCCCGTATCATCTCAACAATGTCAATTGCATCTTGTACTTCTGTTTCTTTGTGATATTCCACATATCGTGAAAATACATGACCACAATGTTCATGTTCATCCACTTCATAACCACCACATACTCCTAATAGCCATGGATCATGCTTTTGTTCACGAAAACGGAAAATATAGTAATGTAACTGGTGAAGATCAAATTCATTTGTGCATTCTAAATCTTGTGGTATCTGTTTTAATACATGGTCATCCATTAACCATGATAACATAGCATTTACTGCAGCATCTTTTTGTGTTGTCATCATGTTCACCCTCTTTTTCTTCGTATTTATTATACTTCGTAATTGTAAAATGGGATATCATTTTTGTTAAAATTACGTAAAAAAACATAAAAACTTCACATTTGTCTTTATGCCTTTTTTAAAACATATAAATTTACATATTAAATCCAGCCAAAATGTTTACATGCAAGATAGATTCCATCATGATCACTATCTTCACAAACATAATCCGCAATTGCTTTTAACTCAGGAATTGCATTTCCCATCGCAATGGAAAAGGGTGCTTCTTGAAACATCTTACGATCATTCATTCCATCCCCAAATACCACAACATCGTTTTCATCTTTTCCAAGACGTTTGCACATCTTGGTGATACCTGTGTATTTATGATCTGGTTCTACGATGATGAATTGATCATTTCCATAGTGCATTCGACCAATCAGATCGATTTCAGGAATCATATCTTCTTTTCCTTTGGGGATGGTTAGAAACAGACGACGGATTATACCAGCATTTTGATAATCCAGTTTTTCATCAATCACAACATCCATGAAATCATGGAAATCTCCAGCATCTTCAATAAAGCGCTTATTTGGTGTAAATCTGACACGTGTATCACTGGTAGATATCGCAATGCCAAAGTCATATGCTAATGCTTTTTCACAAATTGTCTTTGCCACTTGTTGATCAATTGGTGTATACTCCACAGTTTCCCAGTTCATAATCAATTGATTGCCACCTTCACAAATCATATTTTCTATGCCAATTTCTTCTTGAAACATACGTGCACGAAACGCTGCACGACCTGTCGCTAATGCCACAAAATGCCCGTTTGCCTTTAATTGTCTGATTGCCTCTTTTGTGCTTTCATAAATATAACCGGGTTTTTCTACACCTGTTAATGTTCCATCAATGTCAAAAAAGAATAATTTTCCCATATCCAACCCGCCTTTCAAACGGGTTCATTATAACAGAGATTTCCTGAATGTGAAAGGTGAAATACAGAAACAAAAACAGTAACCAAATCATATATTATTTTCGGTTACTGTTTTTCATTTGTTTAATTATCATAAAGATGCTTGCTGTATTCGATTTTATCAAACCCATCATCTAATGCAATCAATGTTTCAAATTTTTCAATTTTCATTGGCGCATAGAAATAGAAGCCCTGTACCATATGACAGCCACATCGATTGACAAAATCCAATTGATCTTTTGTTTCAATTCCTTCTGTAATCACTTCTACTCCAAGACGATTTGCCAGCTGTATGATAACATCCACGATGGCGTGGCCTTTTTCTTCATTGTTTTTTTCTGTTCTAAAGAACCCCTGATCTATTTTTAAGATATCAAATGGAATTTGTTTCAACATACTCAATGATGAATATCCACTGCCAAAATCATCCATGGCAATCTTAAAGCCATAATGCTTCATTTCCATGATGATATTGATCAACTGATCAGGTTTTTCAAACAACATGCTTTCTACGATTTCCACAACGATGTTTGATTTATTCACAGCGTAGATATCTGCGATATCATTCAATCTTCTCGCAAAGCCTTCTTTAAATATATAAGAACGTGAAATATTAAATGATATTCTCAGATTAGGATCAATTTCCCGATTCCAACGTGCAAGATGCATACAAATCACATCAAAGGTATATAAATCCAGATTTTCTAAAAAGCCATTATGTTCAAAAAGTGGTATAAATCTTGATGGCTGGATATATCCTTCATCAGGATCACGCCATCGTACAAGTGCTTCTGCGGATATGATCTTATTATTTAAATCTGTATCTACTTTCGGCTGGACAAAAACCTCAAATTCTCCTTTGCCTAGTGCATGATACATACGATTTTCCAAGCGGCGTTCCATCATCCGGCTTTCATACATGGAATCATCATAAAACATAATCTTCATATCTGGTTTACAATAATTCTTACAGTATTTTGCTTTATCAATACATTTCACAAAACTGGAATCTGTATCTTTGATAAGATATACGCCATAGTACAATAATAATTCTTCATGGAATTTTCTTATAGGGAAGGAATTGGTGATTTCTGAATCCAGACGTTCTATTCTTTCACGAATGGCTTTTTCATCATGTAAATGCCATAACACAACAAAGCGGTCCGCTTCTACACGTGTACAGCATTCTTCCTCCTTACAATCTGATTGTATGATATCAAATACATTCTTTAATAGACGATCAGCTTCAATGTATCCTAACATACTGTTTATAATTTTAAAGTCTTTGATATCAAAATGAATAATACACCAGTCATTTCGATTACCGACTCTGAGCCATTTTTTAACTTTTGTTAAATAGGCTGTATAATTTTCACTGTCTGTGACCTCATCATATGTCGCTAAGCGCTCCATTTCCCGTTTGGTATTAGCTTTCGTTTTTAGATATTGATAAATAAAGAATATGACCGCTACCAGTATAATCAACACAAATGCACCTGTCAGCATTCTTGCGTCCCTTGTCTTATCATTGATGATATTTGCGGAAACAATACTTGCGGAATACCAGTTATTATAATCTAAGGGTTCATAATATAATAGAAATTCGTTATCATGTTCATCATAATAATGATATAATTGTTCACTCAGATTTGTTTCATCTATTTGTGATAAATGTGTCTGAATATGATCTTTTACTTCTTCATCCGCAGTAATCATTTTCCCATCTTCATCGATAATCGCTGTATGAATCAGTTCTTTTTCATTCGTCAAGGTAATCGTACTGATGAAACTTTGTTTGGATTGAATCATGATCAATCCACCCTGATAAACATCACGATTCAGAAAAGGTGTAATGAAAACACAGTCATCATTGGTATTAATTGCCTCATTTGTGACAATAGATTCGCCATTTTTTACCTTATGAAAATATGCAGTATCCGCTAATGAAAATTCTTTGCCGCTATTGACAAGCACAACATTTCCATCCACATCAAAATATCCGATATCCTGATATTCTATTTCTTTCTCTGATTCTTTTAAATCTTTGATAATTTTATCCTTGTCATAGTAGTTTCCATGAAAAAGACGTTTTGTCATGCCTTTTAATACATGCACGTTGTTTTCTATCTTTAAATTCATGATTTCTGAATTTTGTATAGATACATCTTTTAGATAATTGTAAAGCTCCTCTTCAAAGCGATTATTTGTCTGATAAATAAAGGAGATACAAGTAAAAAAGAATAAGCACCCACAAAACAATAGAAATATGACATGTCGTAATCGTATTTTCGTCTGTCCCATTTTAGCTCCCTCTCAATTCGTTATTCTCGTCCTTGTATACGACTTAGAAATATCTTACTTCACGATTGTCTAAATTAAACAGTGCCAATTGTGTCCCAGCATTATTGGCGGCACAACCGCAGTCGATATTTATTAAATCCGTATCTTTACATGAAGCCCCGCGATACCATATCTCATATGGCATACAGGATTGATAATACAGTGTAGGTGTATGACCCACAATCACACATCGATCATTAAAGAATTTTTCTTTACCTTCCATGCGATTCCACACAGCACTTTCTATCATATATCCCTGTTTTTCAATATCCTGACAATTCCATGTACCCTCATGTAATTGTTGAATCGGGCACCCATGTACCAGATAATATATCTGATCATTGATATGTAAATCCGCAATGATGACAGGCAGCTGTGCAATGAATTTTAATATTTCTTCCTGCGTTGTGTTTGGAAGTTTTTCAAATGCCTGACGTGTTGGTTCACTATGATTCATTTTCCAGCGTGTAGTGACCTCCTGTTTCATCATTGGATCTTTTATCAAATCATATTTTGCATCATAATACTGCTTCATCATATACTCATGATTACCTAGCAACATGACAACATTTTTTCTTTTCATAACATCCAGTAAAATCGCAATTCCATCTTTTCCACGATCTATGACATCACCTAAAAGATACAAAGTATCTTCTTCTTTGATATACTCCATCATATGATCATAACGTTCTTTTAAACCATGGATATCACTGCATGCATAATTTGTCATAATTGCCCCTCTTTCTTCTCTATTATTTTAACACGCTTTGTGCTTTCAGGATACGTTGTTTTCAAAATTTGGAAATTATATGAAAAAAGGCAGCAGAACTGCCTCTTTTCATCTATTGAAACCAATTTTCTTCCCAAAAAAAACAAAACAATATTAATAATTAAAAGAATAATATCTATCGATAAGATATGTATGAGGCAAGCTACATTCCCTTTAGCTTACATTAATAGTTTACGGTGTCAAACAAAAAAAATCAACATGTGACAAAGATTGTGACATTGTTTCTGTCACAATCAGAAATAATTTGTTATAATAAATGCAAAAGGTTGGGATATTTATGAGTGATTTTTCTAATTACTTTAAAGACTGTATTCATCAAAACCATGTCAATGTTTCCTTACTGTCCAGACAAAGCGGAATCAATCGTACACTGCTTCAAAAAATCATAACAGGCGCAAGGATTCCATCAGAGGAAAGCTTCTTTGAAAAAGTACTGCCTTATATGATGCTTTCTCTTCGTCAACAAGAAGAACTAATGCGCTTATATCACATTGAAAAGATTGGAAAGGAAGCTTATTCTCAGCATATGATTATCAAATCCTTCATTGAACATCTACAGGCAAATGCCCATGTGGAATCGCCAATGTTGAAGATGAGTATCGAAAGTGAACCAAAAAAGGAAACCTATTGTGTATATGATAAATACAGTTTGATTCAATGCATGTCCAGTGCTCTTGGACGTGTCAAAACAAAAAAAGATCCTGTAGTCTATCTATTAATGCAGGATGCTGATCCAAGCATTTACGATTTTATCGCAAGTGCCCTGTACGGTCGTAAAGATGTTACCTTAATTCATCTGTTGTGCTTTCAAAGTGCAAATGTGGCTAGTAAAGCAGAACTGCTATTCAATATCAAGTTGTGTGAAAGCTTTACACCTTTATTACTATGTGGATGTAACTATCAGCCATTATGCTACTATCATAGTTCGGCAGTTGATCAATCTTATTATGCGCCTTATCCATATGTTTTCTTAACAGATGATTGTGTCATCAATTTCAGAAAAGATTTATCTGGTGCGTTAATCACCCATGAACCTGGTATTTTAAATCAGTTTCAGGATTTCATTGAAAAGCGCAAGTCTATATCGATTTCTATTATTCAAAGACATCACAGACCAACAGAAATCTTACAGCCGTATCTTCAGGAGCTGAACAAAACATCTTTTGATGATCCAATATGTTCATTCATGCAGGAGCCATGTGTATTGCCTTTATTTCCCATGGAAGAGATCATTAAGAAGATAAAACCAGAAATACGCAAAGATCAACATGCGATGCATATGTTGCAGGATTATCTGGAAAAGCTTCATCAGATGAAAGACATGACCATCTATTTCACAAGAACTGGTTTATATCGATTTATGGAAACTGGACAGATATCAGAAGTGCCAAGTTATATGTATGAGCCATTTAATAAGCAGGAACGTAAAATGATTTTGAAAAAAATGATTGAACAACAGGAAAGCAGTCATTATCATGCCTATCTGGTAAATAATAAGTTTACCTTTCATCAATCCTTATCCATTGCCGTGTATAGTGAAAATCGCATACTGTTTCGCTATGGCATGGATGATCGTGGCACAAGCTTTTTGTTTCATGAATTAAGTTTTGGGACAATGCTTTCTGATTTCTTTCAGTTTTTAAAAACCAGCTCCATGGTAGAAAAGCCTGAAGATACCATGGCTTTCCTATTAAGTGTTTATCAACAAACATTATAAAAAGAAGTGTAGATTCATTTACACTTCTTTTGCTTATATTGATATATAAGCAGGATGATCAAAGATATCAAAAACAATACTATGGCAATCATCCATGCCAGCATGATATCTGGAATATAGACAACAAGTGCCGCATTCACGAACATGATAAGACCCCAGAAAGATACAGCCTTTCCATCGCTTTGTCCTTTTTCCATACGGATACGATTGCCATATCGCATAATGACAACACCAATTATCAGCCATAAGATAGCAGATAAAATTGAATAGATTTCCGTTGATGCTAAATGAATGCTTTCCATTATTTTTTACTCATTTCCTTACCACGGTTTGCGCAAGCTCTCATACCTTCTATAATTGCACTGCGTAATCCCATTTCTTCCATTTTTGCGACTGCTTCAATCGTTGTGCCGGCTGGTGAACATACCATATCTTTTAATTCACCCGGATGTTTTCCCGTTTCTAACATCATCTTTGCGCTGCCAATCATTGCCTGTGCCGCAAATGCATAGGCATCATTTCTAGGAAGCCCCTGCATCACTGCCCCATCTGCCATGGCTTCTAACACCATGAATATATAAGCAGGGGATGAACCAGAAACAACCATGACAGCATCCATCAAACGTTCTTCTACTTCTCGACACTGTCCAAAGCTTTCAAAGATTGCGATGACATCCTCTTTATCATCTTGATCACAGTTATCACTAAAGGATAACGCACTCATTGCCTCCTGTACCATTGCAGGAGTATTTGGCATGGCTTTTACTGTTTTTACTTTACGTCCAAACATTTCTACAACATCCTGTGTAGAGATTCCGGCCGCAATATTGATGATAATAACATCATCCTTCACAATATCTTTGATAGAAGTAATTACTTCTTTATATAAATATGGCTTAATCGCAAGTACCACAATATCACTGTTTTTCGCAACACTTTCATTATCAGATATATAACAATCATAAATTTCTGATAATTCACTTAATCTTTCGGGATGGGCATTACTGACGATCATATGATCTCCATCTACCAGATTTGCTTTCATAATACCTTCCACCATGGCTCTTCCCATGTTTCCACAACCTATAAATCCTATCGTTTTCATATTTCTTCTCCTTACATTATATAGCGCTTTGTTTCACATATATGCTTGATCAGCGCTTCACGTTTTACTTTATCATGTGCATCTTCAAATTCCTGTTGACTGATTCCTGCAATCCATAATAGATGAACACCGTCTTTCTTTATATCTAAAGGAATGGGATGTTTCATACAGGCATCATCAATAACGATCGCATAAGGGTACTCTTTAATTTTCATATCCAGCGTATGCCCATGTGCCACACAGCTGATGGTATGCCATGGCACCCCACATAATCCCGCTAAAGAAGCGTAAAGATCTAAGCGCTGCTTTTCATCAAAATGTGCCTGATCTGTAGCGATAATATATTCTGCCTTTGCCTCCATCATACTCTCATAACAGGTAAGTCCTTGTGGCATTGGAAACATTCCACAACCAATACTTACACCATAACAAATATTTTCTTTTTCAAATGTTAACAGCAGTCTAGTTGGAAATTCATCTTTATTTAAATCGAAACATTGCTTTGCTTTCCCAAAGTAATCATTTAAGTTTTCAAAAAAGGAATTATTGTAGGTTTTCCACTCCAGATTGAATTCCTGTTTCCAAAACTGTTTCCCTTTTTCCACATCCTCGATATATCGTCTGCCTTCCTCCATCTTCATAGCTGCCAGACTATTTTCTTTTACATATTTAGAAAAACCACTACTGTTTTGATTTTTCCTATATGGCATAACGCATATAAGCTCATCATCATGATATAATCCAGCAGTTTCTCCAGATGGACTCCATACGATTTCAAGGGCCGGGGACAACCATTCTACATGATCATGCTCCTCACAATAACATTTTGGTAATACCGGCTGTACACCCTCCAGCATTTCATCAGGTTCAAAACGTTCCTTTGCGTCTACCAGATTTTTTATCCAGCAGCCACTATGAGCGATAAGCCGTTCACTTTCAAAATCCAAATCATAAACATACATATAAATACTTTGTCCATCACTGATAACATCCGCCGCAAGCGGACACAGCGGTGATTGTGAAAATATTAAACTTTTTTCATTTTCCATAAAGCTCTCCTTACGTTTGTTATATTATACCAAGATAATGAATCAAAAAACATACGTTTTTCATAGTTCATTGCATTTCAATATAAAATTATCGTTTTTCGATAAAAATATATTGATTTTCATATTATCTCATGATACACTAAACATGTAGAAAGAGGTGATTTCCTTGTGGAATAAAGATCATTCCTTACAATTATCCCTATGGGCTATTCGTATCTTCTTTGTTTTATGGATATGTTTTTGTGTATTTGGCTATTTCATTGTGAAAGCTTATGTCGAATACAATCATGTCTATGAAGCTTTTGAAGTGATATTGATCACATTATATCTGTGTCTTGCCATCGCAATCTTCTTATTGTTTGACTTATACAAACTATTGACCAATATCAAACAAGAAAAAATCTTCATCCATGACAATGTCTATTGTTTGCGCAGGATATCCTGGTTATGTATCATAGTGGGCATCATTACTCTTATATCCACCATGAAATATATGCCATTTATCATGGTATCTGTAACCTTTGCGTTTATCGCCTTAATTGTTCGCGTAGTAAAAAATGTTATGGAGCAAGCAATCTTTATCAAAGAAGAAAATGATTACACCATATAGAAATGAGGTGCCTGTATGCCAATTATTGTAAATCTGGATGTCATGATGGCCAAGCGCAAAATTTCAGCTGGTGAACTGGCACAAAAAA
Source organism: Absiella sp. AM29-15 (assembly GCF_003434225.1). Classification (NCBI taxonomy): domain Bacteria; kingdom Bacillati; phylum Bacillota; class Erysipelotrichia; order Erysipelotrichales; family Erysipelotrichaceae; genus Amedibacterium; species Absiella sp. AM29-15. The sequence goes on along the minus strand of NZ_QVFL01000002.1, from coordinate 142,510 downwards.
TTGGTATCACCAATGCCAATTTATCCATCTTAAAAAACAACAAAGCCAAGGCAATTCGTTTTTCCACATTAGAAGCGATTTGTGAAGCCCTGGATTGCCAGCCAAGTGACATTTTAGAATATGTAAAAGACTAAAGAAAAGAGGAACATATTATGTTGAAAAAAAGCATCACATCTGATGTGGGTTTTCGTGTACCCAAAATGAGCCTTAAAACACTGGATATCCTGTTTAGTATCACACTATTTATCCTGACGCTGTTATTTATCTATCAAACATCCTTCTTCCACACAGACACCTTAAGTGCCTTATATATGCTGGTATTATTAGGTATTTCCTTACTGTATCAATACTTAAGGATGAGAAAGTTAAGGAAACAAAGCTGGTATCTTGCGATTTTTCTATTTGTGGATATTCTGCCAAATATCATCTATCAAAACCAGCCTTTCCTGAAAATGGTCAACTTTCTATTCTTCAACATCATCTATGCCTACTGGTTTTTAGAATGCGGAAATCATCTGATCAAAGAAAAAGAAAGTGATTGGATCATCAATGATATCCTACATGCGATTCTGCATGCGCCATTTCATTATCTATCCGCAAGCTTTCAATTATTTAAATCCGCATTTCCTTTCAAGTTCAACGACAGCTTAAAGATTTTACTTGGACTATGTTTCAGTATTCCACTGCTATTTTTGATTATTCCTTTATTAATGCGTGCAGATAATATGTTTGCTTATTACATTGAACAGATCCATTTTGATGAGGAATTTATCTTTCGTTGGCTTATGACCCTGTTTTTTACCTTTCCATTGTTCTTTTATTATCTGTCTTTAAGCTATGGAAATATCGCTCATCAATCTGTTTCATTATATCAAGAGGATATCATGCTACAACGAAGAAAACGTCTTTGTTTTCTGCCTTCTACCATCTGCACAACCATAGAGCTGGTATTATGTGCGACATATTTCTTGTTCTTTATCGCAGGTATTCAAGGCATTATATCCTCTATGGGAATGAATCGTGATGTATTCAGTTTTTCCGATTTTGCACGTCAGGGATTTTTTGAATTATGTGTGATTGCCACCCTTAATTTAACAATCATCATTATGATCAATGTCACAAGTGAATATCGTACACAGTTTGCGATATGGGTAGAAAGATGCTTGATTATCTTGACCGTTTTATTGGTGCTTTGTGCTATGACAAAACTTTATCTTTATATTTCTGCCTATGATGCCCTTACCTATTTACGTATGTATGCTGCATGGTTTTTATGTTTATTATTAGGTGTTTTTCTATTACTGTTATTTTGTAAAAAAGATGGTACGCCACATATTCTGTGGATTACACGCTTTGTGATGGCAGCCTTTCTCATATTGAATCTTATAAATGTACCACACTGGGTAAACAGCAGTTATGATGAAACTGCACCATATACCATAATGGAATACCATGAAGAATGATATCAAAGGATTATTATCCTGTAGTATCTTTAGCTTTCTGTTTGTTCATCTTCAGGTCAGTATCGCAGAAATACCCTGTTCCCTATATCAGATTTCCGTTGTATTTTCTGTGATTGCATGGATGATATCCATCGTATATCTGTTTATATCCATGATCTGTAGTAATAGGTATTGCACCTGTATGCAGATGCTAATCAAGGATTTTTTATACTTGGAAATTTACTTAACCCTCTTATTACTATTTTCCCTATTTGATGCTGGCAAAACATTCGTCCTATGGCTGTGGATACCATATCCCCTTTGTGCGATGCTGTTATTATGTTTTTTCCTTTTACAATTTTCAATATCGATTCTGATGAAGTGCTATATGACCATTATTTCTTTTCAGGATATCCTAAACCAATCGTCTTAACCATCTTAGACAAATTATTCATTATGTAAATACATTGTAAACAAATTTGAAAGAATTTGAAAAATATTTGAAAAATCATTGACACATGTTTCTTATCGTTTTATAATCAAACCAATAAATTTGATGATTCAGGAGAAGTAGCATAGATAAATGATTTTATAGAGAGTTGGCGATGGTGGAAAGCCGATAAATGATCCTATGTGAATGGACCTGATAGAAGCACAGGCGAACGTAATCACTATTAGCTTGTGACGCAATTCCAGCGTTATCAAAGGAAACAGACATGGTGGTGTTTGTATAAGAGTGTTTGATAACACAAAATTAGGTGGCATAACGAAGCAGATTCTTCGTCCTATTGTGGATGGAGAATCTTTTTTATATCCACTCTTATACATCCTGAAAGAAAGGACGTATGAAAAATGAACAATAAAAAATTTTCCATGAAGGTGAAACGATGGTGTAGATCGTAATCTGCCACCTGATTGGAAAGGAGCTAATATGTATTACCCAGACAAAAAAACATTGCGTATATTACGCAGTCAGTATGATACGATTCCCGTATATGCAAAACTTCCCTATGATGGAAAAGATATATTGGAAATCTATCAGGCATTTCATGGACCTTATGCCTTCCTATTGGAAAGTGAAACACAGATGTACAATGGACATTATTCTATCATTGGCCTTCCTTGTGATCATCGCTTTCTCTATGATGGGATGCATAGTTATGATATCCATGAAGATAAAAAGATACAATTACATGGTCATCCAATGAAGCATTTAGAAGCCATGTTAGAGAAAAAAAGTCCTGTATATCCCGACATTCCTGTATTTACAGGAGGAGCCATTGGACATTTCAATTATGATATTGCCGGACTTTATGAAAATATTTCAAATCATGAACAGGAATCACTTCATCTGCCAATGATGCATTTTGGGTTTGTGAATGCATGTATCGTCATTGACCATACCCAGAAAACTGTTTATTTCATCATCCATGCAGATGCAGACAGCTGTTTAGAAAAATATGATACCATCTGTGAAAACCTTAAACAGATGATAACACGCTATCAACAATCTACACCTTATACAATCTTAAAAGATACAAAGCATAGAGCGTTTCAGACAAGTCATGATAAAGAAAGCTTTATGCATATGGTAGAAAAAGCAAAGGACTATATTTATGAAGGGGATATCTTTCAGGTTGTTTTAAGTCAAAGAATGGAATGTGATTATGATGAAGACCCACTTAGCGCATATGCGAAATTACGCACGATGGGTTCTTCTCCCTATATGTATTATTTAGATTTTGACAGCTATGTGATTGCTGGTGCATCTCCAGAATTACTTTTACAAGGTCGAAAGGACCTGATTACGACCAAGCCAATTGCTGGCACTAGAAAACGTGGAAAAGGCACAAAACAGGATCAACAGCTGATGAAAGAATTAATACACGATCCTAAAGAAAATGCCGAGCATATGATGCTGGTAGATCTTGGAAGAAATGATATTGGTAAAGTATCTAAAAGTGGAAGTGTTGAGGTAACTTCCTTAAAACAAATAGAATATTATCCCTCAGTTATGCATCTATGCAGTGAAGTTTCAGGCACCTTAAAAGATGAAATGAGTGTTTTTGATGCATTTGCCTCTGTATTACCTGCTGGTACTTTATCTGGAGCACCTAAAATCAAAGCAATGCAGATTATCAATGAATTAGAAGCGATACAACGTGAAATTTATGGTGGGGCAATTGGTTTTCTGGGATATAACCAATTGTTTGATACCTGTATTACCATACGTACCATCTTATTTCATAAACAAAAAGCCTATATACAGGCAGGTGCTGGTATTGTGAAGGATAGTCAACCAGATAAAGAATATGAAGAAACATTTCATAAAGCCACTTCCCTTCTACATGCTTTGGGTTGTGAGGTTGCGCTATGATACTGGTCATTGATAATTATGACTCTTTCACATATAACCTTGTACAATACGTCAGTGAAATAGAGCCTGATATATGCGTGAAACGAAACGATGCTATTACACTTAATGAAATTGAAACATTAGCACCAGATGCCATTATATTTTCACCCGGCCCTGGCATACCTTCCAAATCCGGTATCATGGAAGATATCATCCAAGCGTATTATCAGAAAATCCCAATGTTAGGCATCTGTCTTGGTCATCAGGCAATCGCAGAAGTGTTTCAAGCGACCATTACACATGCGAAAACAATGATGCATGGAGAAAGCAGCAGGATTCAAATCATAGATACTGGTGGAATATTTGAAAATATGACAGATACCATCATGGCAGGCCGTTATCATTCCTTAATTGTAGAGAACATCAAAGCTCCCCTGATGATTACCGCAATCAGTGAAGATCAGGAGGTTATGGCAATCGCCCATCAACACTACCCTGTATATGGCGTACAATTTCATCCCGAAAGCCTGTTAACACCAAATGGTAAACAAATCATTATGAACTTTATAAGGAGGATTTCAAAATGTTGAAAAAATATATTAGAAAAATCAGTGAAGGACAAGACTTAAATAAAGCGGAAATGATCGATGCTATGACTTCCATCATGGAAGGAAATGTCAGTCCCGAACAAGTCAGTGCCTTTTTAATCGCAATGAAAATGAAAAAAGAAAGTCCGGTAGAAATTGCTGCCAGTGCTCAGGTCATGATGGAAAAAGCCACAAAGCTTCCTGTGCATATCGATGATGTACTAGATATCGTTGGTACTGGTGGAGATTGTTTAAATACATTCAATATTTCTACGACTTCTGCTTTTGTCTTATGTGGAGCAGGTGTTCATGTCGCAAAACATGGAAATCGTGGTGTATCAAGTAAAAGCGGCAGTGCAGATACCTTAGAGGCACTTCATGTCAATATCAGCTTAACACCACAAAAAGCCGCTTACCTTTTAAAAACTGTAGGCATCACCTTCCTGTTTGCCCAGGTATATCATCAGAGTATGAAATATGTAGGCCCTATACGAAAAGAGCTGGGAATCAAAACCATGTTTAATATTTTAGGCCCTTTAAGCAATCCTGCATGTCCAGATACCTATGTCATTGGTGCTTATAGTAAAGAAATGGCAGATATGATGATTCGTGTATATCAGGAGCTACAGGTGAAACGTGCCATTGTTGTACATGGAGAAAATGGTATGGATGAGGTATCCTTAAATGGTCCTACTTATATTACAGAATTAAAAGATGACAAAATCATTTCTTATACGATTCAACCTGAAGATTTTGGTATGAGAAGTTGTGAATTATCTGACTTAATTGGTGGTGATAGTGAAGAAAATGCTTCTATATTTATGGATATCCTACAAGGTAAAAAAGGACCAAAGCGTGATGCTGTCATCTTAAACAGTGCCCTTGCTTTATATGCACATCATAAAGTAGACACCATAGCAGATGGTATTACTCTAGCAAAACAAAGCATTGATACCAAAGCCGCTCTTCATAAATTTGAACAGTTTCGTGAATTATCCAATCAAGAGGTTGCCCTATGATTTTAGATACCATTATTGAAAAGAAAAAAGAAACGCTGGAGCAGTCTTTTCAAAATCAAAATCTTTTGTATCATCCCATTGCGCACCAAATGAAAAACAAAGAAGATTTATTCGTGATTGGAGAGATAAAAAAAGCAAGTCCCAGCAAAGGCGTCATTGTAAAAGATTTTAATGTAGAAAAGTTCACGAAAGAATATACGATGGCAGGTGTGGATGCCCTCTCTATCCTTACTGAAGAAAATTTCTTCCAGGGTTCTTTAGAAAACATCAAGCTTGCGAAAGCTTTCAGCCATATTCCTGTGTTACGAAAAGATTTCATTATGGATGCCAGAGAGATCATTCAAAGTAAACAAGTCGGCGCCGATATGATTCTACTCATTACAGCGATGTTGAGTGATGAACAGCTTCGTACATTTTATCAGATGGCGAATATGTTATATCTTGAATGTATTGTGGAAGTTCATAATGAAGAAGAATTGACACGTGCCTTAAAGATTCATCCCGAAATCATCGGCATCAATAATCGTGACTTGTACACATTTGAAGTATCCTTAGAAACCACAAAGCGCTTAGCACAAAAGATTCCAGATGATATATGTATCGTTTCAGAAAGTGGTATTTTTACCCACGATGATATGGAATTTGTGAAAGCTGCCGGCGTCGATGCGGTACTCATCGGAGAAAGTTTTATGCGATGTGATAACTTTATGGAACATCTGCAGCAGCTGCGTTATGGTTCATATTAAAATCTGTGGCATGTGCAGCATACAGGATATTCAATGTGTTAATGAAGTAAAAGCAGACTATGCCGGCTTTGTATTTGCATCGGGGAAACATCAAATATCCATCAGTGAAGCAAAAAATCTTATTCCACATTTAAACCACAGTAAAAGTGTAGGTGTCTTTGTGAATGAAAAAATAGATAAAATCGCACATATCGCAAATACAATCCATCTGGATGTGATACAGCTACATGGAGAAGAAAGTCAAAAAGATATACAATATCTGAAAGAAACCACCCCATGTGAAGTATGGAAGGCGATTCGCCTTCACACTTTGAAAGATTATCAATTATTTCATGAACTTCATCCCGATCGTTTCCTTGTGGACAGTTTTGATAAATCAAGCTATGGTGGAACCGGGAAAAGAATTAAAAAAGAATTACTGGCATCCTTAGATTTAAGTGACAAAATACTGGCAGGTGGTATCAATACACAAAATGTACATGAAATACTATCGTATCATCCTTATATGATTGATGTATCCAGTGGTGTAGAAACAAATGGCAGTAAAGATATACAAAAAATAAGAAAATTAATAAGCGAGGTAAAAAAATGATAAAAGGTATGTATGGAAGTTATGGCGGTCAATATGCCCCAGAAACTTTAATGGTTGCGTTAAATGAGCTAGAAGAAGCCTATGCGGCAGTAAAGGATGATCCATCCTTTCAAGAAGAATTAGCATTTTATTTAAAAGAATATGCCAATCGTCCTTCTTTATTCTATTATGCGAAAAAGATGAGTGAAGATTTAGGCGGTGCGAAGATTTATTTAAAACGAGAAGATTTAAATCATACAGGTGCCCATAAAATCAATAATGTTTTAGGACAGACATTAATTGCGAAACGTATGGGAAAAACCAAAATTATCGCAGAAACAGGAGCTGGTCAACATGGTGTTGCCAGTGCGACTGCCGCTGCATTATTCGGTATGGAATGTGAAGTATTCATGGGAGAAGAAGATATCAAAAGACAGGCATTGAATGTCTTTAAAATGGAACTTTTAGGTGCGAAGGTAACCAGCGTATCTAGTGGTACTGGAACATTAAAGGATGCGACCAATGAAGCCATGCGTACATGGGCACAACGTTGTGAAGATACATTCTATGTATTAGGTTCTACCGTTGGACCACATCCCTATCCGATGATTGTACGCGATTTTCAAAAGATCATCAGCGAAGAAACCAAAGCACAATGCTTAAAAAAAGAAGGTAGATTACCTGATTATGTCATTGCCTGTGTAGGCGGTGGCAGTAATGCCATGGGCAGCTTCTATGATTTTATTGAAGATGAGCAGGTACAATTGATTGGCTGTGAAGCAGCTGGAAAAGGTGTAGATACGGCATTACATGCTGCCACGATCACAAAAGGCAGTACAGGTGTTTTGCATGGTATGAAATCCATATTCCTTCAAGATAAATTTGGACAGATTATGGATGTATATTCTATATCTGCCGGTCTAGATTATCCAGGTGTTGGACCTGAACATGCGCATTTAAATGAAATCGAACGTGCAAAATATGTGCCTGTCACAGATGAGGAAGCAGTTCATGCATTCTTGTATTTGACAAAGACAGAAGGCATCATACCAGCTATTGAAAGCTCCCATGCCTTAGCATATGCAATGAAGCTGGCGCCAACGCTTTCAAAAGATAAAATCATCGCTGTTACGCTATCAGGTCGTGGAGATAAAGATGTAAAAAGTATTGCGGAATATATGGAGGTACAAATCAATGAATAGAATCGATCAAAAAATGCAAGACCTGAAAGAGAAACATCAAAGTGCTTTTATTGGCTTTTTAACTGCTGGTGATCCCGATATCCCCACATGTCTTGCCTGTTTAAAACAAATGGAGGATAACGGTTGTGATATCATAGAAATTGGGCTTCCCTTCAGTGATCCCATCGCAGAAGGACCATTGATTCAGGCAGCAAACCTGCGTGCATTGACTCATGGCATAACCACAGATGATGTCATGGATATGGTAAAAATATTTCGATTACAAAGTGACATTCCTTTATTATTCTTATTGTATTACAACCAGATTTTCACTTATGGCATAGAGAAATTTCTAAAAGCCTGTCATGACGCAGGCATTGATGGACTCATTATTCCTGACTTGCCATTGGAACATCGGGAAGAAATCGTACCATTCGCAGATGCATACGATATCGATATCATTTCCCTCGTTACTCCTGTATCCAAACAAAGAAAACAAGAAATCGTATCTAACAGCAAAGGCTTCTTATACTGTGTAACTTCTACTGGTGTAACAGGTGAGCGTAGTTCTTTTAAAACAGATTTAAAAGCCTTTATTGATGAATTAAATCAATATACAGATACACCAAAAGCACTGGGCTTTGGTATATCTACACCTGAACAAATTAAAGAAATGAAAAATTATGCGGATGGTATTATCGTTGGTAGTGCAATTGTTAGAAGAATTGAAGCAATCACAACCCAAAATAAAACCCCAAAGGATGTCGGGGCATTTGTGAAATCATTAAGTGATGCCTGCCATGCTTAAACTATTTCCCAGGAAATAGACAAAATTAATGAATTATTCCTATATAAAGCCAAAAAGGACTATTTTAGTCCTTTTTTAGTCTTTGATATCATGATAATACAAGTCTTTTAATTCTTCTTTTACATTGCGTGAACCAAGTTTACGCATAGCTTTATTTTCAATCTGACGAACACGTTCTCTGGTAATGCCATAAATTTTACCAATATCCTCTAAGGTCATTGGCGGTTCTCCATTTAAACCATATCGTCGTATGATAACATCTCTTTCCCGCTCTTTCAAAACAGATAACGATTTTTGTACAGTTTCTTTCATATACATAGCATCTGCATTTTGTTGCGGTGTTAAGGTAGCTTCATCGGATAACATATCTCCAAGACTGGTATCCCCATCCTCATCTATTTGAGCATCAATGGATACTGTTGTTTGTGTTAATCCCATTAACTCGCGAACCTCTTCAGGTGTCATATTACAATCTTTTGCAATTTCCTCGATGGTTGGCTCTCTTTGCAGCTCTTTCATCAAACGATCAATCGCCTTACGGATCTTAAATTCACTTTCTGCGATATGCACAGGTATATGAATAATCTTTTCTTTATCTAAAATATAACGTGTGATATACTGGCGAATCCATTGGGTTGCATATGTGGAAAACTTAAACCCTTTACGATAATCAAACTTTTCTACAGCACGAATTAATCCAAGATTTCCTTCTTGAATCAAATCCATAAATGGTACATTATAACGGTTAAACTGCTTTGCGATATTTACGACAAGCTTTAAATTACAATCAATAAAATACTCCTTCGCATTTTCATCGCCTTCTTCAATTTTCTTGAAATATTCAATTTCTTCTTCATGTGTCAATCTAGGATATCCACCAATAGAACGCAGATAGCTTTGTACATTGCCACGGATAGATTGTGAATTTCCCATACTTCCGCCCTCTTTCATGTATCCTTCTATGCCTTTATTTTATCGTATCCACTCTTGAATTACAAGAAAAATAAAAGCCCTTTCAATGAGCTTTAAAAGGGCAATTTATTTTAATTAGGATTCTTAGTAATACTTAATACTTTATAGCCACTTGCTTCTAAATCTTTTTCCAATTCATCTGTTTGGAATGTATCAATACGAATGATCATATCCGCAAAGCCGTTATGTTGTGAATATACCCCTAAGTGGGTAATATTGCAGTTATTGCGAACAAAGATTTCTGACAAGCTTCCGATTGTGCCAAGTTCATCTTTTACTTCGATACAAACACGGCTTCCTCTTTCGCGATATCCTAAGATATCAAGGAATGCGCTTAATACATCGTTGCTTGTTAAGATACCAACAACTTCTTTATCATCATTTACAACTGGTAAACATCCGATATCATGTTTATACATCAACAATGCTGCATCTTCCAAGAAAGAATCTTCGTGGATGGTAATGACATCACGAATCATGATTGCATCAACGGTTGTTTTACTTAACAGATAATTTAATTCATAGATACTCAGACTGGTCGCTTTTGTTGCGCCATTCTTTGAAATCATTCCTTCTGTCACTAGACCTACTAATTTTTTGCCATTGACAACAGGAATACGGTGTAATTTTTTCTCATTCATGATATCGACGACTTCACTGATCTTATTGTTTACACCAATACAAATAGGATTTTTCGTCATTCTGTTTTTTACATACATGGTTTCTTATCCTCCTAAGTACGCTTTCTGGATTTCTTCACTTTCAGATAGTTCTTTTCCTGTACCACTCATTACAATATTTCCGGTTTCCATAACATAAGCACGATGAGCGATGGATAAAGCCATACGTGCATTCTGTTCCACCAGCAATACAGTTGTGCCCTTCGCATTGATATCTTTGATGATATTAAAGATTTCTTTTACAAGAATTGGTGCTAAGCCCATACTTGGTTCATCCAGCAACAGAATTTTTGGATTTGCCATCAATGCTCTTCCCATGGCTAACATCTGTTGTTCACCACCGGATAAAGTTGCTGCATTTTGTTTACTACGATCCTTCAATATTGGAAAACGTTCATAAACTGCTTCTAAATCACGTTTGATACCATCTTTATCTTTTCTCTGATAAGCTCCAAGCTCCAAATTTTCTAATACAGTCATTCCCGCAAAGATTCTTCTTCCTTCAGGAACATGACTGATACCTAGTTTCATTATATCCTGTGCTGAACATTTATTCAACACTTTCCCATCATAGGTAATCGTACCAGCACTTGGTTTTACAAGTCCACTTAAGGCTTTTAATATACTTGTTTTCCCAGCCCCGTTCGCACCAATCAAGGTTACGATTTCGCCTTCATTTACTTCCAAGTCAATGCCTTTTACCGCATGAATAGCACCATATTTTATATTCAGTCCTTCTACCTTTAACATACTATATCTCCTCACCCAAATAAGCTTCAATTACTCGTTTATTTGTTTTGATTTCTTCTGGTACACCTGATGCGATAATCTTGCCATAATCTAATACATAGATTCTTTCACACAGATTCATAACCAGTGACATATCATGTTCAATCAATAGAATACTGATATGGAATTCATCTCTGATAAAACGAATCAGCTTTGTTAATTCAGCTGTTTCTTGCGGATTCATACCGGCAGCAGGTTCATCTAAGAATAATAGTTTAGGATTTGTTGCCATGGCACGGGCAATCTCTAATCTTCTTTGTTCCCCATAAGGCAGGTTGCTAGCAAGTTCATCCTTTTTATCCTCCAAATGGAAGATTTTTAATAACTCCATTGCTTTCTTACGCATCTTTTCTTCTTCTTTATAAAAGGCAGGTAAACGTAACAATGCTGTAATGGTTCCATATTTTACATCTTTGTTCATGGCAATTAAAACATTATCTAAAACTGTCATTTCTTTAAACAGACGAATATTCTGGAATGTTCTCGCAAGACCCATAGCTGTAATCTTATATGGTTTTACACCATTTAGTTTTACTGCTTTTCCATCTTTTTCAAATTCAATTGTTCCCTCACTTGGAACATATACCCCAGTTAACATGTTAAACAATGTTGTTTTACCAGCACCATTTGGTCCAATCAGACCAACTAGTTCTCCTTCATTGATTTCCATATTTACATTGGAATTTGCACAAAGACCATCAAAGTTCTTTGTTAATTTTTTTACAGAAAGTAAAGGCATATTAATCTACCTCCTTTTTCTTTTTCCACTTCGCAGGAAGAAAATCTGTGATTTCTTTATTGCCGAATAATCCCTGTGGTCGATATACCATGATTAAGATAATCGCTAATGCATAAATGATCATACGAATTTCCGCATAACTCTGTAAGAACAGGTTGATTAATCCTAATACGATTGCCGCAAGGATACTTCCAGATAGAGAACCCATTCCACCAAATACAACGATAACCAAAATATCGATGGATTTCATAAATCCAAATGTAGATGGTTTTAATACATAGAAATAAGAAGCATATAATGCACCAGCTATGGATGCCAGTACAGCACCAATAACAAATGCCAATGTTTTATATTTTGTTGTATTGATACCCATAGATTCACTGGCAATTTCATCTTCACGTACAGAAATACAGGCACGTCCATGTGAAGAACGAACAAAGTTGTGTACAACCAGAATGCTAATGACGATAAAAATAAATACTAATGGAAATGTTGTCAGTTTAGGAATACTGCTTAAGCCAGCAGCACCACCTGTGATTTCCATATTCTGAATTGCAATACGAATGACTTCTGAAAAGCCTAATGTTGCAATGGCAAGATAATCTCCACGCAAACGAAGAGTTGGAATAGCAACGATTAAAGCAACAATAGATGTAATGATTGCACCAATCAACATTCCTAAGAATAATCCTCCCATATTAGGGATTTTCAATAATGTAATAGCTGCACAATATGCGCCAATTGACATAAAACCTGCATGTCCTAAAGAGAACTGTCCGGTAAAACCGATAATCAGGTTAAGTCCTAATGCTAATATAATATTTATACCGATTGTAATGATTGTTACCTGATAAGTATTTGGAATCAAATTTCCCATAATCATTGCCTGAAAGATACCAAAGATCACACATGCAATGATGGTCCATATCAAATTGCGTTTTGTAAATTGATTTTTCATAGACGATTCCTCCTAAACTTTCTCTTTCACATTTTTACCAAGTAAACCACTTGGTTTGATGATCAGAATAATGATCAGGATCAGATATACAACAGCATCTTTTACCATTGAGAAGCCATATCCACTAGCTAATGTTTCAAGAATACCGATAGCCTCTCCACCTAGCATTGCGCCAGGAATAATTCCGATACCACCAAATACTGCGGCGATAAATGCTTTCAGACCTGGTATCATACCCATTAAAGGGTCAATAGAGTTATAATACATACCAATCATAACACCAGCAGCACCGGCTAATGCACTACCAATGGCGAAAGTAAATGAAATTGTGTGATTTACATTGATTCCCATTAATTCTGCTGCATCAGGATCTGTAGACACAGCACGCATTGCTTTACCGATTTTGGTTTTCTTAACGATCAACTGTAAAGCAATCATTAATACAATAGAAGTAATGAAAATCATAATCTGATGATTACTGATTTGAAGTCCAGCAACGGTATACACTTCTTTAGGGAAGAAATCAGCTGGATATGTACGAATGTTTGGTCCCATTACATACATCATTGCATATTCCATAAATAAGGAAACGCCAATTGCAGTTATCAAAGATGTAATTCTTGATGCGTGACGTAATGGCTTATATGCAATCTTTTCAATTAGTACACCTGTAAACATACAGATCAACATTGCGATAATCAAAGTTGGGAAAAATCCTAACCCCCATGATGTAGAAGCAAAGAAACCAACATATGCACCTAACATATAAATATCACCATGTGCAAAGTTAATTAATTTGATAATTCCATAGACCATGGTATAACCTAGAGCGATCAATGCGAAAATACTACCTACCGACAGACCATTGATCAGCTGTTGTAAAAATATTGTCATACGAATACCCCTTCCTATATACATTTGAAACGTCAAATAAGGTGAAAGTGCGCTTTCACCTTATTTATGTTGTTTATCAAATATCTTCTTATTTTGTTACATCAACATCAACAGCAGAAGCCTGTTCGCCATCTTTTAATTCAACGAATTTAATTGATTTAATAGGTGTGTGATCATCATCCATTGAGAATGTTCCTGTAACACCTGTGAAGTCTTTATATGCAGCAATTGCATTTGTAATTGCTTCTGGATCATCACTACCAGCTTTTTCGATTGCATCTTTAACAAAGTAAGCTAAGTCATATCCTAATGCAGCAAATGTATCAGGAGCTTTGTCATATTCATCTTTATAAGCTTTCAAGAATGCATCAACTTTTTCGTTCTTTTCTGTAGTAGAGAAGTGAGTAGTGAAGAATACGTTATTTAATTTATCTGCACCAACAACTTCTTTTAATTTAGGTGAATCAAATCCATCAGGTCCTAAGATTGGTTTTTCAATACCAGCTTCACGAGCCTGTTTTACGATCTGACTTGCTTCTTCATAATAACCTGGAATCAACATTGCATCATAATCTTTGCCTTTGATTTTTGTTAATACAGAACTGAATTCTTTATCACCCTGTGTATAGCTTTCATTTCCAACAATGTTTCCACCTAATTTTTTGAATTCATCAGAGAATACTTTTGTTAAACCTTTTGCATAATCACTTGAGTTATCAGAATATACTAATACATTTTTCCATCCTTTATCAAAAGCAGCTTTTGCTAATGCTTTCCCCTGGAATGAATCAGAGTAACAAATTTTAAAGCCATATGGCTGTACACTTCCATCAGTTTTCAAAGTCGCATCATCTGCTGTAGCTGAAGCTGAAAGTGTTGGAATTTTGTTTTCTGAAGCCATTTCAAATGCCTGTTTTGTCAATGATGAAATTGCAGGTCCTAAAATAACCTTAGATCCATCCTGTACCAACTGATTATAAACGGTTGGCATGTCTGTATCACTTGTTTTATTATCCAATACATCTAAATCAATTTTCTTTTGTTTGTCGCCGACTTTTACACCACCAGCAGCATTGATTTCTTTAACAGCTAATTTAATGCCCTCAACGTGACTTGTTCCATAAGTAGCTGCTGTTCCTGTTTGTTCATAGTTTACGCCCCATTTAACTGAATCTCCATTAGAGCCTTCATCTTTACTGCCGCAACCAGTCATTGTAAATGCCATTGCCGCACATGCTGCCATTGCAACATATTTCTTAAAATTTCCCATGTTTTTCTCTCCTTCTCTTTTTTTTCTTTCCTCAAAATAATCAATACGTTTAATTGATTAACAATATTATAGCGCATTGAAATTACATTGCAAGTGTTTTCTGCAAATTTTTACAATAATTTTCAGTAATGCTATCATTTTATTTCAAAGTATTCTAAAATAGTTAAAACCTCCTGTTTTTCATAAATAAAGGAGTGAACCTGGGCAAAGTCCACTCCTTCTCGTGATAATTAATATTTACTCATACCTCTTCGACGAAGATAATTTTTTATTGGTTTATAATAATACAACAATAAAGCCGGAATCAACAGACATAATAATCTTCCAAATATCGTATTTGCAAATAGCAGCAGTACACCAAGCCAAGGATTTCTTCCTGTAAGCGTTCCATACACATCTTCCTTGCGTATGATGATATCCTGCTTTTGGGCTGTATGCTTTCTGGTTTCTACAACCATATTATGATTTTCATCGATTGTTTTGATAAATCCTGTCCTTGGACCCTCTTTTGTTTCGTAAAGAATGATTTCATTTTCATATACTTCATCTGTACGTCCAATGGAATCAAAGAATGCCAGATCATTACAAAGTAAATCAGGTTCCATTTCATCTGTTTCTACTATATATGCAATTTTACCAAATGCCTCTGATTTTTTCTCAGGTGATGCAGTGGAAACATATAATACAAATAGATTCACAACAATGCTGCAGGTAATCGCAGCAATCAAAACAGTCATAACCAGCTGATCAAATCCCTTATGACGCTGATTTCTTACGAATTGATTTACAATATCTTCATAGCTGTCTTGTTTCGGTATCACGATACGAACGCCATCATCTAAATCCATGTCTTTTTCATAAAAGGGGAAATTTGTATATTGGGATATCTTTTGAGCACGCACGACCAACGTGATCAAAGCGATGATGACAACGATCAGAAAGTAGAATAAGTAATTTGACTGTCCAAAGTAATCAAACAGATGGGTAATGTTCTGCATACTGACAGGATCACTTATCAAATTATAGTAGCCACTGCTTAAGCGTAATATCCAAATGATGATTGCACTGATCACAATGACATATCTTGCGTCACGCTGTTCTGTTATAAATAGCGAACATTCCATCGTAACGACCGTAACAAATATGATATCAACAAGCCCTACCATATAGAGCGATATCATGTAATTCACAATGAATGGATATTGTAACAACATGGTCAACAGGATAGTAACGATATATCCTATTGTATAGTAGATAACGATTTCCTTTAAACGTATCAACAACTTGGTCAAAATCATCTTCAACGGATCATATCCGTTTTTTGCCAGTGTGTACCATTTATTTGCTGATATCTCCGCAAATGTAAGTAAATCGAAATAGCGTATCATATAGACAATATACATAGTGAAAGCAACTAAAACATAAAGACTAATCGTAGAAAAATAGCTTGGCATCATAAACTGTGGAACACTTTGTGACAGGACACTGCGCGTTAATGCCTGTAACACCAGATGAATAATAAAAGAAAGAATAGCAATACTCACTCCGTACCATAGAATGCTTTGACTTTTTCTTTTCTTTTCAATATATGACAATTTTCTATCCGTTTGTTTTACTATTTTGTTCATACTGATATACGATCTCTTTCCACGCGTTTTCAACACAATATGGGTGCTGTTCTATAAACTTTGGGTAGTAGTAGTTCTTTCCCAGCGTTGCACATATTGCATCATATCCAGCAATATTATTATGCTGATCCCAAACTTCTAATCGATTGCCATTTCTGCGATATTCATAATCGGGCATTGTTTTCATTAGATATTCTTCCATTTCCTTTGCACGATCGTCCCTTATGATTGCACACAGGTGATCCCAAGTTTTGATAAAATCCTGTACGGGAGAATTACAAAGAAATCTACCATCATACAAGGGGGAAATATGGGTTGCACAGGCTTCTATCATTTTGTAATCAAAAGAAGAAAATAACAATGTCCGTTTTTGTCTTTGCAATTCCTGACATATCGTTTGAATCGCAAGAATACATTTCTCATCATAATATAATCTTGCTAAATTCCAGATAATCAGTTTGCTTTCTGTATAGTAACCAGCCATTAATTCCACTACGCTTTTTTCTGGTGGAGTTAATGTACTGATTTCTCTTTCACTTAAATAACCTAGATTAACATCCAGCAAATCTTTGGCAATCTGATGCTTCCTTTCATCAATACTGCCAGGCTCCTTTGCTGTAATAAATGTGAGATATTCAAGAACACTCATGTTCTCAAACATCATGTTTGTACTTCCTATATAGTAGACATGCGGTAAAATCAAACGTTTTTTCCGCATCATCCCTGTCTCATTTAAAACACATCTGCCATCTTTATACGGTCTGGCATTCGCAACGATTTCAAGAAACAAACGCACTTCAAATGCTTTATTTCCAATAATCGCCCAGATTTCGCCTTCTAAAGCTTCAAAATTCAGGTCCTGAAATACTTGGACAGGCTGCTCGTTATCCTTTTGGTAAAATTCCATACTTGCAACATGTTCCATCAGAACACTTTGTTTTCTCCTCTGTTCCTCCATACGCCACACCTATTTCATTTCCACAGATGGATATGACAGTTTCCAACTGTTTACGCAATTCTCAGCGTTCATATGCCATCAACAGGAAAAACAGTCCTTTCCCTACACACTAATCATAACTTCCAGGGACACAGACTGTCAAACGTTACTTTTATTTTTACGTTCCTGTCTATCAGCAATAATCGCTTTTCGGCCACTATTTGGTTATTTATTAAATTTTGACAACTCGTTTCCAGCTTATGATTTCACTATCCTAGCCGATAGCGAATCCTAAGACTTTCTCGTTAAATATGCTTTTCTTAATAAACGCCGCTGGAATTTGATTGTCTAGGGAAGGTGTATGTAAAAATATCCATTTAGCCAAAATGTTTGTCTTCATTACCTTAGCGTTTCTGCATATAGCCTTTATGCAGCTTTCCGCATTCCCATTTGGAAGTGCCAACGCACCATCAAATAAAGTTTTTTTCATGTTTCTCTCTCCTCCATTAAACATGCTTTATTCTTCGGCAACTGGCTGTCGTATTTTCTAATAAATAGACCCTATAGCTTTGCGTCACCAGATCACTCTGGCTTTGCCTTGTTTCCTCCAAGTGGTATATACCACTTGGTCTATACCAATTATAGACCATGTCTTATTTTAATGCAAGCGTTTACTTAAAATTTTTATCGTTTTTTTGTAAAAATCGCTTTCATTTGTTACAAATCTTTTTCAAAACTCCAATTTTCCTTATAGTAACGGCATATATTTCAATAACCTGCTCTTTTTTTTATCTATGGAATTGTATATATGTCCTATACTTCTCATAAAAAAACCTATTGCAATTTCAAATAATCATAGTATACTAATACCAGTTATTATTTTTACCAAGGAGGATCGTGGGTAGTAATAATGAGCGCCTGGACCTACGGGTTGACGAGGATAACAGTTATCGAAAGATTCGGCGGGTACTGTTACGGTTATTGTGGATCGAAAGAGAATAGACAAAAGCAACATCATAATGCTACAAAAACTATTCTCAACACACTATTTTTTATCATGGAGGAACATAAAATATGTGTGGAATAATTGGCTATGTGGGATCAGAGAAGATCTCAAATAGTGTTTTGATTGCGGGTTTACACGCCTTAGAATACCGTGGGTATGACTCTGCAGGATTAGCACTGGCACAAAATGATCAGGTAACAATTATCAAAGCAAAAGGAAATGTCAGCTTTTTAGAGGAAAAGCTTAAAAAGATGAACACAAAAGGAACAACATTGGGAATTGCCCACACACGTTGGGCAACGCATGGTGAACCAAATGAAACAAACAGCCATCCCCATCAAAGTGGATTGGTAACGCTTGTTCATAATGGTATTATTGAAAATTATAATACGATCAAAGAAGAACTGGAAAACGCAGGTTATGATTTTTATTCACAAACAGATAGTGAAATTGCGGCAGCTTATATTGACTATTGTTATTTTCTGACAAAAGATAAAGTGTCTGCTTTAACGAAAGCTTATCAGCATTTCAAAGGAAGTTTTGCATTTGCTATCATCTTTCAGGATGAACTGGATGTAATATATGCTATGCGAAAGAATTCACCGCTTGTTTTAGGTGTTGGTGAACATCAGAACTTTCTGGCAAGCGATATTTCAGCTTTCTTAAAATATACAAACCAATATATTGTATTAGAACATGAAGAAATTGCTGTTCTTCATAAAGATCAAATTACCATTCAAAATCTGAATGGTGATCTGTTGGATAAAGAAATACAAACTAGTGAAATGGATATCACAGATATCCAAAAGGGCGGCTATGAACACTTTATGTTGAAAGAAATTCATGAAGAACCAGATGTTGTGAAAAAAACAATCGATTCACTTATGCAAAATAATCTATTGGATCTATTGAATACAATGCCCAATTTAAAACAATATGATCAAATACATATCATTGCCTGTGGCAGTGCCATGTATGCTGGTATGATAGCGAAATCCTTGATTGAATCAAGAGCACGCATTCATGTAGATTGTATCTGTGCAAGTGAATATCGTTATGCAAATCCTATTTATTCAGGCAACACATTAGCCATCTTCATTAGTCAATCTGGTGAAACTGCGGACACAATAGCTGCTTTACAACTAGCAAAAGCAAATGATGTCGCAACCCTGGCAATCGTCAATGTCATTGGTTCTACTATAGCACGTGATGCTGATCATGTTATTTATACGAAAGCTGGACCTGAAATCTGTGTGGCAACGACAAAGGCTTATTGTACACAGGTAGCTGTCTTATCTTTACTTGCCTGCTATCTGTCCTATGTTCATGGCCATATGCAGGATGATGAAGTTATGCAGTTAAGTAAAGAAATCAAAACTTTACCGAAATTAATGCAACAGCTTATTGAAAAAGATTATTCTGCGTTTGCAAAGAAAATATATCAGCATAATGATGTGTTCTTTATCGGGCGTGGATTGGATTATTCTTTATCCATGGAAGGCAGTTTAAAACTAAAAGAGATATCTTATATACATAGTGAAGCCTATGCGGCTGGTGAATTGAAGCATGGAACGATTTCTTTAATTGAAGAAGGCACCCCTGTCATCGCACTTGCGAGTGATGAGGATTTATATGAAAAAACGATTAGTAATATCAAAGAAGTAAAAGCCCGTGGTGCTTATGTTTTATTGATCATCAGTGATGATTTACAGATAGCACATGATGGATATGATGATATTTTGCGTATACCAAAAACTGATAAATTGATTCAGGCAATACTGGGTGTTATACCATTACAGTTATTAGCTTATGAAATCGCCAGACTTCGTGGTTGTGAAATAGATCAGCCCAGAAACCTAGCTAAATCGGTTACTGTTGAATAACGGTATTTACCTGTAAAGTGCCTTGACTTCCTAATATTACACACACTTTGGTACTTTACAGTTAAATATATAAAGAAAGAAGCGACATGAATAAGCCGCTTCTTTTTCTTAGAATAAAATTTTAGATACAATATTGGAGTAGAAATCAATGATAGCAGATCTTACATAAAGTAATGGTCCATCCAACACTCCTGATAATAGAATCGCAATCATAAATATTGCGATATAGCGTTCATACTGCATAATCTTAAAGTATGTTTCTTCATCCAGAATTCCCATTAAAATCTTAGAACCATCTAGTGGTGGTAATGGTATCAGGTTAAATACGCCTAAACCAACATTCATCACAATAGAATATACACAGAAGTAATATAAGTAATTCCCAACAGGTCCATTGATGAAAAGGCCTGTTTTTATTGTCAACTGCATAAGAATGGTAAAGACAAACCCTAAGATCAGATTAGCTAATGGACCTGCCACAGCAGATTGTATCATTCCATTTTTACGATCTTTAAACATATAAGGATTGACTTGTACCGGCTTTGCCCAGCCAAAACCAAACAATACCAAACTGATAAACCCAATTGGATCAATGTGATTGATTGGATTCAATGATAATCTGCCACTTTCCTTCTGTGCGGTATCTCCTAATTTATATGCAACAAAACTATGTGCAAATTCATGAAAGGAAAAAGCAATAAATACAGCTGGTAATATATATATCCAATTTGATAATAAATCTTGTAACATGATGTATACCTCCATCCAACATATCTTACAGTATAGCAGAAATGACAGAAAAGGTAAACCATACCCATTTTTTTCACACAGGACATTTTCTATGCTATAGCTACTTTAAATCTAGACTTCGTTTACAACCGATATATGCCATCATATAGTAACGAAGATAAATCACCATATACAAAAGCATACATCCAAATGCAACCGTATAAATAGAATAGTTTCCCGGTATCCTTAGAAACAGTAAATTAACAATATATAATAATGGAAATATATACACTGCAGGCAATATCATTGGCACAAAGAAGTAGATACCAATTTGTTTACGTAGAATCGCATAGATTTCTGCCTTATCCATTCCTAATTGATGCATTAATTCATATTCATATTTCTGTCTTGTCGCATCCATCATCTGTTGTGTTGCCATAATCGTTGCCGCAATACAAATAAATACAAAAGATAAATAAAATAATGCGAAAATAATTGTTACAGAAGAACTGATGGATGCCTGCTGTGTATCACTACGGACATTTACACTCGCATATAGTGGCAAATTCATACTTTTTGTTATCTCTTTTTCCATTCCTATAGGGAATGATTTATCACTGTCTGCGACATAAGAACATGTGAGCATCTGACTGTCTTTTAAAACTTCATCTTTTACTACAAAAACTACATCATCGTACAGTTGTCCAATAGAATCATTTCTAATTTGGAATGGTACCATTTTTTCATCTTTAATGCTTAGCTGTATGCCTTTTTCTTCCGCTCTTTTTTTATCAAATTCATTTACCAATAAGATATAACCATGAGAAGGTATGGAAGCTGCTGTCTTATGTTTTAACTTTAACAGTTTTTGATAGTCACTTTCTTTCATAAATGATGTTCCATATATCGCCTGATCCTGTGTAAAAATCATGTCCACATTTGTTTTTGCATCTGCACATGAGTATAAACAAAATATATCATCCTGTATTTGATATCCTTTTTTCTCTAGCATTGTTTTGATTTCATCGCTTTTAAATGGTTCTGTTGCATTAATCTGTAGCTCATAAGGACAAATGATATCCATCTGCACGTTGGAGGAGTCGTATAGTTTTAATGCAAAGCTACTTAACATGATGGTAAAAATCAACAACATGGATAATGTTGCTAATACCATACGATTGCCATTGATTCTTCCTTTGATATGTCCATAAAGCGGCAGTATCCCAAAGGAATATTTGATCTTTTTTTGTCTGTTCACAAAAGCATCTGACAAAGCAATCATGCCATAATAAAATCCATAATTGCTTATAATCAATAATATGACACCTATTAATAAGACTGGCGATCCTTCTCCATAAAGCATATCCAATATGCCCTTTTTTGTGGCGATGATTCCAAAAAAGAAGCATATACATGCTATTAATAATACCATCCATTTGATGAAACGGTGTTTGACAACGGGATCGTTTTTATTTTCTTCATATAACAACTCTTTGATATTGACTTTCATGATGGTTCTTCGCTCTTTCCATAATGTCAATATCCACATAAACAGGAAATATAGAAAGGTAGCTCCTATCGTTTCAATGGAGAAATGAAAGACAAACTGAAAGTCTTTAGAAAAGAACTGTAAAATCAGCATACGCAATACTTCAGATAGAAAGCTTCCTAAAAAGCAGCCGATGATAAAGGATAAAAATCCCATAAAAAACATTTCGACCACAAGCATGCGTGCAATGACTTTACGCTCAATACCCGATAATAAATAGATACCAAATTCTCTACTTCTATTTTTTATAATAAACCCACTAATATATCCAATGAGCCATGTCATCACGATAACTAATAAAATACTGACCATCAAAAAGGCATATAGCATGTCCACATGTTCTCCAAACAATCTGATAATCTGCTCTGAGAACATCAAAGATTGAAATGCATAAAGTAATGTCATGACCATGGTTATGGTAAACATAAAGATACTGTATTGTTTTATACTTCGTAATGCACAACGCATTGTTAATTTTAAATACATGCCATCTATCCCTCCATACTTCGTTTACAGCTTTGATATGTCAAAATAAAGTAACAGCCATAAATTAACAGGAAGATTACCGGTGCTAAGATGATGGCAGAGTTGGTTGGTACGCTATACACCAGTAATGAAAAGAAAACATTCATTCCATAGATCACAAATGGAAGATACAAACATGGTAAGAGTAGTGGTGTAAAAAAGTAAAAGCTTACCTGTTGAAACAATAATTTCTTGATTGCCTGTTTATCACATCCCATTTTCCACATCATATGATAAGTTTCTTTTTGTTCATTCATATCAGAAAGCTGCTGGGTCGCAATAATCGTTGCCAGAATACACACGGCGATCATGGACACATATAATAATGCAAAGATGACCATGGTATAGATAGATAATTGATCTTTGATATAGTAAGGTTTTACACGATATAGATAAAAGCCATCTTCTTTAACATCTAAAATCGTTTTTGTTTCATCATATAATGTATCCGGAATCGTTCCATTTACATTCATCACAAGAACATTTTCTTTGATTGTGCAGTTTTGAACATAGGCATCTGGCAAAATTAAATAATAATCCACATATACTGATTGCCCAATACGTGAGCTTTCTATATAAGTACAGGATAGTTTCTGATCATTGACTTGTACTTTTCCCTGCTTCATAAATGCTTCCATATGTTGCTTTAGTTCTGGTGTCACAAGCAAACCATATTGCTGTTTATTCAACGGTTGTAATGCATCATAACCTTCTAACTTCAATAGTGCCTGTACATCACTTTCTTTTATGATATAAGTTTTTACTCCCGGATAATCAAATGGTGTATCAAAAAGAGCATTCCTCAGATTTTCATTAATCATATCACTTTGATATATTTGATAAAAATGATCCTGATAGCTTATATCATGCTTATTTAAATAGTCATATAATACATCTTTATTTAAGGTTTCACTTGTATATGCCATAATATCAAATGGGATTTCTTCTTTTATTTTTCTATCATAAACATTTTTTAACTGCATACTCATGATCATTAATGAAATAATCAGGATCGTTAACACGGAAATAGTTGCTAAAACAAAACGGTTACGCTTAATTTTCGTACATAACTGTGCACTTAAAAACATCATATTCCCTTGATACTTCTTTTGCTTCCACCTTTGAAGAAATAACATGACGACCTGGGATATCCCTTGATAGATCAAATAGATGGATAAAATCATCATCAAAATAGACAGCATCATGGAATTGATATCTCCACGTATACTGTTATCTTTAAGCGAACGATAAAAGATATATACAATAAAGATACAGATTCCCATACAGAAGGCACCCGCAATAAAACATAATATACTTTTGGTTTTTGATGCATGAATAGTTGTATGCTCATCTTTGCGATAAAATAGTTCTTTTAAGGTACAACGATGAATCAAACGGATTTCCCGTATGACTTCTAATATATAAATTAACACGAAGCATCCCAAGGTTAGTAAAAATGCTTGCAAAGAAAATGATAAAACAAAGTGATAATCCTGTCCAAATACCTGAAATAAAATTGCCTCTAATGCCTGCGACAATACCATACCCAGTATACAACCAATAACTAAAGCAATGGCTCCCATAATCAGCTACTCCGCAGAAAACATCAATGCGACACTGCTTCGTTTCATTCCAGACAATAGATACAGACCAAATTCACGGCTTCGTTTCTTCATGATAAAATCTGTGATATATATAATCATCCAGCCAAGCACCAGCGTAACACCAATACTTGCGAAAATTGCAATTGGTAAAAAGCTGTAAAACGTATAAAAGATACTTAGGATACGATCACTTAGTGCCAGCGAGAAAAAAGCATACATCAATGTCATACTCATAATCATCGTCGCCATAAACAGTGTATATTCCTTGATACTATGCGTTAAATTACGCAATGTGAGTTTAACGTACAGCATGTACATCACCGCCAAGCAATGTCATTACATCTAAAATCTTCTGATAGAAAGCCTTGCGGTCTAATTCACCTCGATAGATTTCATTGAAGATCCGCCCATCCTTTAAAAACAGGATACGTTTAGCATAAGATGCGGAAAAAGCATCATGTGTAACCATCAGGATACTGGCATGGCGTTCTTCATTCAGTTTCCCTAATTCTTCCATAAACAAATAAGAAGCATGAGAATCAAGGGCACCGGTTGGTTCATCTGCCAATATCAAAGACGGTTTATGAATCAAAGCTCTTGCGATTGCTGTTCGCTGACGCTGTCCTCCACTTACTTCATATGGATATTTATCCAGGATATCTAAAATACCCAAAGTTTTTGCCATTTGTTTCACAGAAGCATCAATGACTGCCGGTTTTTCTTTTAATAGTGTCAATGGCAACGCGATATTTTCTTCCATGGACAGCGTATTTAACAGATTATAATCCTGAAAGATAAAGCCAAGCTCCTTTTTACGAAAAGCGGCCAGTTGTTTTTCTTTCTTTGTGGAGATATTCTCTTGACGCACATAGATATCCCCTGCACTTAAGGTATCAATGGTACTGATGACATTCAACAGGGTTGTTTTTCCACTGCCGCTTGCCCCCATGATTGCCACGAATTCGCCTTCTTTCATATCAAAACTGATATCATTTAATGCTTTGGTGATATTACCACCATTGCCATAATATTTCTGTACATGTTCAACTTTTAATAAACACATGATCATCCCTCCTTGTCTTACAGTATATCGTAAAGATGAAATTTTCTGTATCAGGTTATTTTACAATTCCCTTACAGAGTTGTAAGAAGGAAAGGACAAAATCATATCACATCCTTGCATGAGTGAAGAAACTACATGGATGTCGATGCCTAAATCATGGCATAATTTCTTACATAAATATAATCCAATACCCGTCGCATGACGATTGGCATTTCTTCCATTTTCTCCGGTAAAGCCTTTCTCAAAGATACGGTCAATATCATTTGCGCAAATACCAATACCATTATCTTTCACATGTAGTTCCACTTCATCATCTTTTTCCACAATAAAAATAGAAAGCGTGCTGTCAACGTCACTTCGACGATATTTTACTGCATTTTCAATCAATTGATTTAATAAAAATACAATCCATTTTTCATCACTGCGTATCCAATAGCTTTCTTCGGGTATATCCACATGAATCCCATTGCTGGTACATAAATATTTACATTGCAATAAGGCTTCCTGTACAACTTCTTTGATATCCATTTTCTGTATACAAAAATCTTTTTCCACATTCTCGCTGCGCGCATAAAATAATGTCTGTTCTACATAATGTTCAATACGTTCTAACTGGGTATATGCTTCCCGTTTTTTCTTTCCCTCCTGATTTTCTGCCCATAGCTTCATTGCGGCAATCGGCGTCTTGATCTCATGTACCCATTGCTCGATATATTCTTGATAATCTTTACGGGTACGCTCGATTCCTGAAACATGTTCCAACATGCTTTTATTCCCCATACGCAATAAATAACGATAAAACTGTTCTTCACTGTTTCCACCGCTTCCCATAACTTCATGCAGCAGATATTTCTGATCTAACTGGTTTAACATTTGCTCCAGCTCTTTCATACGCTTTTCTTTTCGATGGAAAGATAACACAAAATATCCAATAAACAGAATTGCCCAGACACAGCCTAACATGACGACCATACTGATTTCCACACCCAAAAGCAATAATAAAAAACTTTCCAGCATTAAAAACAGGAAACATGTCACCAAAAAAACAATATGATCCTCTAAATAATCTTTTAAACTCATATGTAATACCCCTGACGATGTTTTGTGATAATAAAATCCTCTACCCCCATCTGAAGCAGTTTATTACGAATACGTGTAATATTCACACTGAGTGCATTATCATCGATAAACAGTTTATTATCCCATAAATAATCAATCAAATCATCTCTTGGGACAATTTCACCTTTATGTTGAAACAGATAGTATAAAATACGCACTTCATTTTTGGTTAATTCCTGATCTTTATCTCCATAGGTTATTTTGGATAATGCAACATCTAAACTCACACCTTTATGTTGATAAATATGTTCACTTACATGTTGATAACTACGTTTAATAACTGCCTGTAGATGTGCCAGCAACACAGAGGGATTATATGGTTTTGTGATAAAATCATCCCCACCAAGGGTCATGGAGCAAAGCTCGTCCATATCACTGTTACGACTGGTCACAAAGATAATAGGCACACTGCTTTTAGCTCGTATACGTGTACACAGTGTAAAACCATCTTCTTTAGGAAGATTGATATCTAATAAAATTACATGCGCACCTTCTGCTTCTAAAAAGGATACAATATCTTCCTTCATATTCCAGATACATACATCATATCCCTGATTTCTTAATAATACATCCAATTCTTTTTGAATTGCTTCATCGTCTTCCACAATCATTATTTTATACATATTCATCACCTAACCTTTATTATACAATAAATCCTTAAGAAAAAAGATGGCAAATCGCCATCTTTCAATGTTGTAAGAACTTTACTGATTCTTATCATACATATCTATAATCTAAAGTATGCAAAAGGGTGGCAAATCGCCATCCCTAATCCTCTTTATATGCCAAATTAACAAGTGAATGAATCCCACTAAAAAACAATGAAATAATCGTTAAACCTGTGGTCGCACACAGAGAACCAAACGTATCCAGAAATACATCACTCATAGAACTAGTTCTGCCTGTAAAGCTTTGATGATATTCATCACCAAATGCAAAACAGAAACAAATACCAACTGTCAAAATAAAACGCATGGTTTTATTTACCCCTAATATAGCAAGTGTGATATACACCATACAAGCCAGCGCGAAATAAATAGAAAAATGCGCCAGTTTTCGTATATTCGCATTCCAGTCACTGCCATATGGCGAATGCATAATCACAAAATATTTGATTTTCTCACTTAACAACATTCCCTTTTCACTATTTTCCAGCTTAGAACTTACTTCCTCTTTTATCTTTTCTGTCACGATTTCACTTCGCATATTGGATTCATATCCATTCTCTGCCGAAAGTGAATAAATCGTATACATCACAATTCCACTGATGCCAAGAAATAAGATAGCACATAAGATACGGACCTTAAAATTCTTTTTCATATACTCACCGCCTACCTTGTATGACATTGTATCGCAAATTGATTTCATCATCAAGAATGCGGTAGAAATCGTCATAAATTCTTAAGAATGCGTAAAAAAAGATGCGTTCCAGCTATCCGAAAAGCCTA
The DNA here is from genome assembly GCF_003434225.1 of Absiella sp. AM29-15. Lineage (NCBI taxonomy): Bacteria > Bacillati > Bacillota > Erysipelotrichia > Erysipelotrichales > Erysipelotrichaceae > Amedibacterium > Absiella sp. AM29-15. Next base: position 114,007 of record NZ_QVFL01000002.1, on the reverse strand, counting down.
AAACATGGTATATTTATAGTATTAAGGGAGGCGCGCTATGGACAGTAAAACATTATTCAAAGACTTCTCGATAGATCCTTATCTTTTTTATGAAGCCATCACAGGCAGCACAGATGATTATGTTTATATCACGAACATCCAAACTGGACAATCTCTCGTTTCTGAAAACATGTTTCAAGACTTTGATTTACCTGGGCGTATCGTGGATAATCTAATTGATGTGTGGGGAGATTTAATTATCGATCGTGATAAACCGGCTTACTATAATTCAATAGACGAAATGCTGAATGGCATTACAAATGAACATAATGTAGAATATCAAATTAAAAATCGTAAGAATGAATATATCTGGGTGGTTTGCCGTGGCCTTTTACAGCGCAATGCTCAAGGGGATACAACCATTTTCGCAGGTATTGTGACCAATCTTGGAAACAAGCGTAAAATTGATCCAATCACCGGCTTATTCCTTCAAAGTGAATGTGCTTTACAGGTAGGTCATTATTTAGAAAAGGAACATGATCATGGTGGGATTCTGTTATTGGGATTAGATGATTTCTCCCGTATCAATGCTTTGAATGATCATATATTTGGAAATAACGTACTTCGTCAGTTTGCACAGGATGTTTTACGTATGCTGCCTCAACATGCATTGATGTTTCGTTTTGATGGTGATGAATTTGCGATTTTCTATCCTGATGCCGATGCACAGGAAATTTATGAATCTTATCAGAAGCTGCATGCCTATTGCAACTCTCATCATTTTATTGATGGTGTATCTTATTATTGTAGTGTATCTGGCGGTGCCGCAATTCTTCAAAAAGATGCCGACAATTATCTAGATTTGATCAAATATGCATCATGTGCCCTTGATGCCAGTAAGAAAAAAGGAAAAAACACCTGTACCTTCTTCTCATCTGATTTAATACAGGCACAGAATCGCTCTATGGAAATCAGTGATCAATTATCTCACGCAATTGTAAAAGATATGGAAAACTTTGAAGTGCATTATCAGCCTTTAACAAATGTAAAAACGCGCAATATCAAAGGTGCAGAAGCCTTGCTTAGATGGAAGAGTGATACTTATGGGGTTATCTCTCCTGCCGAATTTATTCCTTTATTAGAAAGCAGTGGATGGATCATTAAAGTTGGCAAATGGGTGTTAGAACAGGCTATAAGAACATGTAAAAAGTGGACAGCGTATCTACCTGACTTTGTGATGAATGTGAATGTATCTTATCTACAAATGCTGGATTCTGATTTTATTCCTTTTATACAAAAAATATTAAAAGAGAATGATTTAAAAGCCAAACATATTGTTATTGAACTTACTGAAAGCTATTTCGTTACAGATATGGAAGCCTTAAAAGGCATCTTCCAAAGCCTTCGATTATTAGGCATACAAATCGCAATGGATGATTTTGGTACTGGTTATTCATCTTTAGGCATGCTGGCACAAATGCCCGCAGATATTGTGAAAATCGATCGTCTGTTTATCAATGCCATTCATGATAATACCTTTAATCTTGATTTTATCGGTGCTGTCATTCGATTATGTCATAGTGTTGGTATTAAAGTAACAATCGAAGGTGTAGAGGATCAAATACAATGGGATACGGTATGTAATATCCATGCGGATTGTATCCAGGGATTTTATATCTCTAGACCGATTGCCAAACAAGATTTTGAGCGTATATTTATTAAAACAGCTGTCCAATCGTGAACAGCTGTTTTCTTATGCTAAACGTTTTTCAAAATTACCATCAATATTCATACCCTCATTAAAGATCACAAAGGCTTTCGGATCACAATCATGAACGATTTGTTTCAACCGATTGACTTCCTGCTTAGAAACCACAGTCATAATGACATATGTATCCTCATCCGTATAACTGCCACTGCCTTTCCAATAGGTGACTCCACGGCGTAAACTGTATGTAATCACTTTATCCACATGATCAACTTTTGTGAATATTGTCGCACTCATTTTGATATTCTGATAATGAATCTTATCCACCATCTGACTCATAAAATAGCTGTAGATAATAGAATAAATCGCAATTTCTAAATCATATAAACCAGCACATGCTGCATAGACACATGCATTAAATACAACTGCAAGCTTGCCAATACTGAAATCTGGCATTTTGATACTCAAATACATACCTAAAATATCAATACCCCCACTGCAGCTTCCACCCCGCAGCATAAATCCACTTCCAACACCTGCAATGATACCACCAATTACTGCATTAGCCAGGATCACATCTAAAATAGGCTTCTCCAGAATTGGCACAATCGTTAAAAAGATAGTTTGAGCACCAACACATAACAATGTATTGATACAGAACTTTTTAGATATTTTAAACCATGCCAACATTAACAATGGGATATTGAATAAAAAGTTTAAGATACCAACAGTAGATATCGGCAAATGGATAAAGGTGAATCGATCCAATGCTTCACGCACAATCTGAGAAAAACCAATGACGCCACTATTGTTTAATGAACTAGGCACAATAAAACAGTTACATGCCAACGCAAATATCAGTGCTCCTGCAAGCATCATTCCATAATTGGTAATGATCTTTTGTACTTTTGTTTCTTTTTTCTTATGCTTCATATGCAGTCACCTCATCCTCATATATCTAAATTATACTCTTGAAACAGGAAAAATGTTATTTTTTACTTCCTATGACTTAGGAAATGTAATTTTTAAACATTTTTTAAAAATTCTATGTTATAATATAAAAAATTAATAGGAGGATTGAAATATGAATATATTGGTTTTAGGTGGAACACGTTATTTCGGAATCCATCTGGTGAATGATTTATTAGCGATGGGGCATAATGTCACCATAGCAACACGTGGACAAACACCCGATACATTTGGCGATCAGGTCACACGTATTCATGTAGATCGAAATGATCTAAAAGCAATGAAACAGGCATTTCAGGGATCAACATATGATATTGTTTATGATAACATTGCCTATTGCTCCAACGATGTAAAAAATATCTTAAACTTTGTTCATTGCAATCGTTATATTCTGACATCTACTGTATCCGTTTATAAGGAAAATGATATGAATATGCGAGAATGTTATTTCGATAGCGATAAATATCGTCTGCTTATGGGAAATCGTGATGATTTCGATTATGGGGAAGGAAAACGTCAGGCAGAAAGTGTGTTAACACAGGTGTATGCTTTTCAGAAAGCAGCCATTGTTCGTTTCCCATTTGTTTTTGGTGAAGATGATTACACCAAACGTTTATATTATTATGTAGAGCATATCGTACAAGGCAAGCCAATGTATATTGATAATCTGGATGCAGAATTCCCTTTGATATCCTCAAAGGATGCAGGTGGATTCTTAGCATTTTTATCCAACAAACGTTTGAATGAGGTCATTCAGACAGCTTCACCTGAAACCCTTACTTTGCAGGAAGTTGTTGACTATGTTGTAACAAAAACTGGTAAAAAAGCTATTCTTACGGAGTGTGATGACAAAGCACCGCTTAATGGCTTTACATCCTTCTCTATCAATTGTGATAAAGCAAAGAAAAAAGGATATAAGTGCCAGTCCTTAAAACAATGGCTATATCCTTTATTAGATACTTATATTGAAGAAGCTAAAAAGTAAACCGCATTTGAAGATACGTCCGCATAGTTTGTGCGGATGTTTTCTTTTGATACAGCTGTGTAAGTAAAAATCCACATTCTCGATAACATTTGATTGCCCGTATATTGTGGAAATCTACTTCCAGGTACAACTCCCTCAAATCTTTTGCATAATACAAAAGGATTTCATGGAGTGCTTCTTTTCCTATTCCTTTTCCACAATATGATGGTGCTAGTCCTATGCCAAGATATGTCTTATCGCCTATTTGATAACTGCGAAAGTAACCAACACATACATCTTCCCTATATAAGGTGTAAAAAACATGTTGTTTTGCTGGATCAAGGATTGCATAGCCTTGCTCTTTTGCGACCTCTAAGGATGGCATATCATATTGTTGATAAGGAGTCGGGTATTTCCATGAGAAAATTGTTTGTATATCAGATGTGTTGATTTCTTTGATTTCCATATGATCGCCTCTTCTTATATATTATATCATTCCCTTACTAAAAAAAGCCATTTGGCTTTTTATTCAATATCACAATCATCTTCATCAGCATCAAATGCCGGGGCAATAACACCATTTTTTCCTACTTCACATAGATAATCAGCTAATGCATGAACATCTTCCAGCTGAGATACACTGTATTCAATGACCATTCCAAGATTTAATCCTGAAACAACACGAATATTATCATTTTTTTGAGCATTGATAACAGCCACATTAAAAGGTGTTCCTCCATATAAGTCTGCTAATATAACTATGGATTCATGATTGCATGAAGCAATCGCTTCCTGCATTTTTTTAGTTGTTCCTTCTAATCCATCTTCTGCTGCCATGCATACAGTTTTGATACTAGATGTATCTCCAACAATCATATTCGCAGAATTTAAGATTTCAGATGCCAGATTTCCATGGCTGGTGATAATTAAATTAGGTTTCATGTTTATTCCTCCAAATATATTTGATTTAACTTTTTACGAAATTTCAAAAAATCAGTTTGATGACGAGTAGGATGAATTCTATTCGTAAGTAAAATAAAGCCTTGTTTCTTTTCCATATCCAGCAACATACTGGTACCAGTAAACCCAGTATGATATAGCACATGGCATCCATATGGCTTCTCCCATCCTAGTCCTCGTTGTTCTTGCTCTAACTGCTTTAAAAGCAAATAAGTTTCTTTATGAAACAAGTGTTCGTCTTGTCTTAATATTGCCTGCGCAAATAATATTAAATCGTCCAGTGTAGAAAAAAGTCCTGCACTTCCACTTTGACCTAATAAATGCGCTTTTCTATCATGAGCTTCCTTACAGATACATCCTCTTTCAATTGTGATTTCTGTTGGAATATATCGTTTTGTATCATCACAAAGATATGAAGTATCATGCATATTTAGTCTTTTAAATATATGCATCTGCATGCTTTCTTCTAATGACATCTGATCAATTGCCTCAATAAGAAAACCAAGTAGAATAAATCCAATATCTGAATAACAAGTTTTATGATACATATCCATAGAGCCTTTTACAGCGTAGATACGATCTTTAATATTATCCTTTGTCAGGGTTTCTTTATGAAGAATATCCTGTGGTAATCCACTCCTGTGTAATAATAAATCTTCTACACATATTTGATTATTTTGAAGTTTAGGTAAAATTGATGATACCGGTGTATGTAAAGACAACTTTTTCTCTTCAATCAACTGTAAAATACGTGTCGTTGTTCCAACTACTTTTGTTAAGGAAGCAAGATCATAACGATCGCCTGCCTCTAAAATCTGATGATGATAAGGTGCTATACATCCTGCAATCCCATCATAGTAATTCCTTGATGATGTATCTGAAAGAAAAGCGTACGACGCTCCGCATATCTTATGTTTTTGGATATATTGATGCAACGCACGCTGAATATTTTCTTCTTTCATATTACAGTTGTTGTAATGCTTCAGAAACTTTGCCATGACATGCGGACAATGCAGCATGTGCTTTATCTTTATCTACATGTTTTTCATGCATTAAAATAGCTGCTGCCACACTCATGTCAGAAGCCTTTAATAGTTCATAAGCTTCATCATAACCAACACCAGTAATTGAGGCAATCATGTTGGTTGCACGGATAACCAGTTTTTCATTGGTTGGCTGTACATTTACCATATAATTCTGATATACTTTTCCACTCGCAATCATGGTTGCTGTCGATAACATATTCACAACCATTTTTTGTGCAGTTCCAGCTTTCATACGTGTAGAACCGCTGATAACCTCTGGACCTACAACAGGCGCAATAGAGATTGATGCAACTTTTGCCATTTCACTTTCACCATTACATGTAACTGCTATCGTTAATGCATGCACCTGATTTCCATATTCAAGCGCTGAGATGGTATAAGGTGTTCTTCCACTGGCCGCAATACCAATGACAATATCTTTATCTGTTAAATTGACATCTTTTAAATCCTGAATAGCTAATTCTTTAGAATCCTCTGCACCTTCAATAGCACGATACATTGCTTCTTTTCCACCTGCCATCAAGCCAAATGCCAAAGATGGATCTACATTATAAGTAGGCGTTAATTCTACTGCATCAAGTGTTCCCATTCGACCAGAAGAACCAGCTCCAGCATAGATAATTCTTCCACCATTCAAGAATCTTTCTTTCATTAAATCTACTGCTTTCGCAATCTGTGGCAATTCTTTTTCCACAGCTGCTGCGACTTTTTTATCTTCATTGTTGATTTTCTTTAACATTGTTAATGTATCAACACGATCAATATCCCTTGTATCAGGATTCACTGTTTCTGTTGTCAGTGAATGGATATTTTCCATTGTTTCACCACTTTCTATTAATCTTCTTTTAACTCTCTTACTAATAGACTGGTGTTAATAAGTTTATCCTCAAACATTTTATCATCTTTCTGTGTAATGCCAAGATATAATAAGTCAACGATCTCCATAGATGAAAAACGAGAACTAATGGCACCAATTCTGGTTAAATGTTCTTTATCAGGAACGTGTAGAATCATATTCGCAAGATCACTTAATTTTGATGGTGCATTACGAGTCACAGCAATAATGTTGGCTCCTTTTTCTTTTGCAATTTCACAAGGATATGTTACTTCTCTTGATAAACCGCTATAAGAAAATGCTACAACACAGTCTTTTTCTGTGACATAGTAAAAAAACTCAACTGCCATATGCGCATCAAATTCATAGTGAGCTTTAAAATTAATACGTTTTAATTTATGATACATATCATATGCAGGCAACATAGATGCCCCTATTCCCAATAAATATATATTTTCACTATTCTTCAGACAATCAATTGCCTTAGACAGTACATCTTTATCCAGTAATTCAAATAAATCATGATTGGTATTATCTACTAACATTTCTACTTTTTGACATAGTGTTTCAATATCATCTGTTTTTGAAATAATTGTATCCACATCATAAATTTTTTCTTCTTTAGAAAGGTCTTTGGCTAATGCGATTTTAAACTCATCCAGTCCTTTGTATCCTAATGTTTTCGCAAAACGTATGATAGAAGCGGAGGAAGTCTGATAACTTTCCGCAGCATCCAATGCTGTCATCTTTAAAAATCCATCCGTATCAGAAAGAATATGATCCGCAATCTTTCTATTGGTTTTTGATAAGTTCTGATAACGTTCTCTGATTTTTAATTTTACATTCATATGACTTCCTCTTTTCTATGTTATTTTGGAAGGTATTCTATAATGGATTGATCTGATTCTGCAGGTATCATCTGGGCAGTTACACGGATGCCTTTATCAATCAGATGATGAATCGAATCGATATCCTCTTTGGTTACATAAACAGATTTCTTGATCTGTGTAGAACCTTCCCTTTTCGCAATATTTCCTACATTTATTGTACCTGTTTTTACACCATTTTCCACTAAAAATTCCATATCTTGCAAATTTTTTGTGATCAAGAATACTTTATCGTTGTCATATACATCACTTTGAAACTTTTCCACAGCCTTTTTCTTAGATAAAATAGATAATTTTACACCAGCAGGCTTTGCCATTTTTAATCCTGCAATGATCATTTCATCCTTTACTGCTTCATCATTTACTACTGCAATTCTTGTAGCTCCTACAGTATTTGTCCATACCATAGCTACTTGTCCATGAATCAAACGCTCATCAATTCTTGCGTGTACAATTGCCATAATTTATATCTCCTTTTCTTAAAATAATGCAACTAGCCAGTTTAACATATTTTGTAAGTTACCTAAAATCATACCCAATCCCAATAAAACAAAGATCAAGCGTGTAGAATTCATATTTTTCTTACCTAATAACCAATAAGACAACATAACGATTCCTAATGGGATCATACATGGTAAAATCTTATCCAGGTTTTCCTGAACAGATAAAGTTACTTCACCCATTGTAAATGTTAAATCTAGTTTATAAGAAATAACTGAAGCAATCAAGCCACCAACAACAGTTAAACCAAGAATTGCAGCACCTTCTGTAATTGGTGCTATCTTATCTGCGAAACCTGTTGCCAGTTTTTTACCCTGAGCATATCCCATTGTTGTGAATTTGTAACGAACAGCCATTACTGCGATACATGCGATAATTGGAATCAGCAGTCCTAGTGCATTTCCTTCTAATGCCATATAAGATGCGATTGAGAAAACAATTGCACGATAGATAGCAATAAACAAAGTATCACCAACACCAGCAAATGGTCCCATCAAGCCGGTTTTTAAACCAGCAACTGCATTTTCAGCTTCAATACCAAACTCTTCTTCCAATGCCATATCTGCACCAACAATCAAATGTGACATGGCAGGTGTTGTATTAAAATAACTCAACTGCATTTTTAATGCTTGTTTCATTCCTTCAGGATCGTCTTTATAGATACGTTTTAATGCAGGCATGATTACCCATGCATATCCAAGACCTTGCATCTTTTCATAATTCCATCCCCATTGTAAACCAAACAGGTTACGAACATATACTTTATTAATATCGCTCTTTGTCAGCTTATTTCCTGAGTTAGCCATCGATTTCTACCTCCTCATCATCTTCAACTACAACACTTCCACTACCACTTACCGCAGTAGTTTTTTCTTTCATCTTTGTATATTGTAAAGCTGCAAACGCGAAGCCAACAAGTGCTACAGATAATACAGTAAACATACTGCCGCCATATGCAATCATTACAAAACCAATAATGAAATATGGATAGTATTTTTTAAGTGGTAGATAACGCATTAAGATTGCCATACCCAATGCAGGTAATATAGCGCCAGCCGCTTTTAAGCCTGTCATAAACCATACTGGAATAAAACTGTTGATAGAATTAACAACTGCTTCTCCGAAACATAAGCCAATGAATACTGGAATGACACGTGATAGAATCCATGGCAGCATGCCCAATACATTCGCAAGCTCTACACCTCTTGCATTTCCTTTTTCAGCACAACGATCTGCATAGTGTTGACAGAATGAATTTGCCATACGTCCAATAATATCAAGTTGAGTTAATAATAAGCCAATTGGTACTGCAAGTGCGATTCCATATTCAGCACCTTCACCTGAGATGATCGCATAAGCTGTTCCCATAATTGCACCAGATAAATAATCAGGAATGGTAGCTCCACCATAAGTCGCAACACCAAGTGTCATTAATTGCAATGTTGCTCCAACTGTTAATCCAAGTTCGATGTTACCAAGTAAAGCTCCAGTAACTGTTGCCGCAAATAATGGTGTGTAAACTCCAATCTGAATGGATATTTGGTCTAATACACCAATTGCTGTGTACAGACATAGTACGAAAATCAGCAGTAATGAAATTTCAGTCATAGAAATCCTCCTCTTTCAATGTTTTTATTGTAAAGCGCTTCCACGTTGATATTATAACCAAAATGTAATATTATTTCAATATATTTTTTAAAATATTTTTATTTTTGTATTTTTATTATATTTTAAAGAACTTTTTAATTGAATTATCTACGCGATATTACCTTTACTTTTTAACATTTAAAGTTTTCAACCTTACTGCTGAATATTACAATCTTTTTAAGATTATTTAAAATATGGAAACCAGCCAATTAAAAAATGGTTGTAGATTTCCAAGTATCATTCCCAGTCCTATCAAAATAAATATCAATTTGGTAGAATTCATTTTCTTCTTGCCTAATAACCAATAGGAAAATAATACAATTGCAAGTGGAATTAAGGATGGCATAATTTTATCAAGATTATCTTGCACTGACATGCTTACTTTACCCATTGTAAATGTTAAATCCAGCTTATATGATATTACAGAAGCAATTAATCCACCTACTACTGTTAACCCTAAAATAGCTGCACCTTCTGTAATTGGAATCATTGTAGTCGCAAAACCTGTTGCTAATTTTTTTCCTTGTGCATATCCTATTGTAGTGAATTTATAACGAATCGCCATAACGATCATACATGCGATAATTGGTATGATTAAACCAAAAGCATTGCCTTGCTGAGCCATATATGCTGCAATTGAAAATACAATTGCACGATAAATTGCTACAAATAAAGTATCTCCTACTCCTGCAAAAGGTCCCATCAAACCTGTTTTCAGACCTAAAACCGCATCTTCAGCTTTATTTCCAAATTCTTCTTCCAATGCAATATCAGCACCAATAATCAAATGTGACATGGCTGGAGTTGTATTAAAATAACCTAGTTGCATCGTTAGTGCTTTTTGTAATCCTTCTGGATCATCGCGATATATTTTTCGTAAAGCTGGCATTATAACCCATGCATAACCTAAACCCTGCATTTTCTCATAATTCCAACCCCATTGCAAACCAAATAAATTACGAATATATACTTTACGAATATCGCTTTTTGTTATCTTATTATTCAAGTTAACCATCGATTTCCACCTCCTCATCATCACTTTCGCTAACTCCTGATTCTATTACTAAGCTTTTTTCTTTTAGCTTTGAATATTGTAATGCCGCAAAAGCAAATCCTACCAATGCTACAGAAAGCACTGTAAACATACTCTTACCATAAGCAATCATCACAAAACCAATAATGAAATATGGATAATATTTTTTAAGTGGTAAATAACGCATCAATATTGCCATACCTAAAGCAGGAAGGATCGCACCGGCTGCTTTTAAACCAGACATAAACCATACAGGGATAAAACTATTAATCGAATTTACAACTGCCTGACCAAATAATAATCCTACAAAAACAGGAATTACACGAGATAAAATCCAGGGAATCATCCCAAGTTTATTTGCTAATTCTACACCATTTATATCATTTTTTTCTGCACATCGTTCAGCATAATGTTGAAAGAAAGAGTTTGCCATACGCCCTATGATATCTAGTTGTGTAAGTAATAATCCAATTGGTACTGCAAGTGCAATACCATATTCAGCACCTTCTCCTGAAATAATTGCATACGCAGTACCCATAATAGCTCCTGATAAATAATCTGGTACAGAAGCTCCTCCATAAGTTGCAACACCAAGTGTCATCAACTGTAAAGTAGCACCAACACTTAGACCTAACTCAACGTTTCCAAGCAAAGCTCCCGTTATTGTAGCTGCAAACAATGGTGTGTACACACCAATTTGAATGGAAATTTGATCTAAAACACCAATAACGGTATACAAACAAAGTATTAAAATCATAATTAGAGAAATATCTGTCATAAAACTCTCCTTTCTCATTCTTCTAAAGAACATTAATAAGCGCTTACACTACGAATTATAGTCCTGATGAAATTAAATTTCAATATATTTTATATTAATATTTAAATTATGCAATTTTATTACAATATTGTGGTATTAAAATATACAAGATATATAAAAAAACAGCAAGTCTTTTATGAGTTGCTGTTTTATACAAAATCATAAGTCCTGTATATTCATTTTATGAATTTGTGCCTCTCTTTTTTGTTTTTGATGCACGACTAAGAAAATGATGATAAATAGGATGGTAGGAAGATTACTGATCAAAAAAATCTCAATTGCTTTTGGAAGGATTGTCTGGATAGGAAAATTACTTGTTGTATTTGTTATAATGGATGACATTAAATTACCATTATTTGAATACACTTCTGAGATTTCATATGAATGCAGAAAAGTAACTGCACTGATTGTAAAAAGAATAGATAAACAAAAGAATATACCAGGCAGAATCCATCCTAGCCATTTTTTTGACTTTAATGATATGTAATACTGTAATACGCATAATCCAATGACACAGATAAGGGCGAAAATAATGTAAACACTATTTGTTTTCATAGATTCTTTTCCTCCTCTAGTTTTTGATATTCATGAATTAACAGCTTTGCTGTTTCAAAATCTAGTTTATCCTCTAAAGCCAAACGTTTGATCAATGCGATATAAGGCTCCTCCCCCATTATCTGATCATTTAAATTAATCTTTTGTATCAGCCTGTCTAAGCGTAAACGCACCGTAGGATAAGAAACCCCATATTCCTTTGCGACTTCCTTTAATGAACCACTTGATAAGATGAAGCGCTTGATAAACGCAAAATCTTCACTATCTAGATTTAATAACCATTCTGGTATATTCTGCATATCTATCACCTTCAATTTTATGATAGCACTTATTTTTATGAATGTAAATATAAACAAAAACTTTAATAATATTAATTTTATATTTAATATTATTAAAGTTTATCACTTTTTATGATGATCGTGATAATATTGCATAAATCGTGCATAACTAATGATGACGACACCAACGATCACAAATGCAATCAGCGCATATAACATGGTAAATAAGAATTTCATAGGACTCTCCCTTTCCGTCTAAACATTTTACTGGTACCATTATCATAAATCGATTATAATAAATAAGCAAGGAGGTGCATGAAAATGATTGATCGATCTATAAAATCAAAATACATAAATGTAGATGATCATCGCCGCATCATTGCTATTAGTGATATTCATGCGAATCTGCCTGTTTTAAAAAAATTATTGAAAAAAATTGCTTTTGATATGCATCAGGATGAATTGTTTCTTGTTGGCGATTTATTAGAGAAAGGTGCTTACAACATGGAAACTTTGCACTTTATAATGGAGCTTTCTAAAAGTCCACATGTACATCCTATGATGGGAAATTGTGATTTTGTATGTAAGAATGTTCTTTATGAATATCGCCTGGATTTTCTAAAAGAAGTCCTATTACATCGTCAAAATAGTATTCTGCATGAAATGGCTGCTACACTTGGCATTCATTTTCATAAAGATATAGATATGATTGAATATGCCAGAATATTAAAACAACACTTTCCAAAGGAATTAGCGTTTGTAGACCAGCTCCCTCATGTGGTGGAAACACAACATTATATCTTTGGGCATGCGGCGATTCTGGATGAAGATCATTATGGAAAAGAAATGCGTGATATTATGACGCATAACCGTTTTTTAGATGATGCGAAACGATTCCAAAAATATGTTGTTGTAGGTCATCTACCAGTAAGTGAATATTGTGATGGTATCTGTTGCTTTAATCCAATGATTGATGATTTTCGCCATATCATTGCGATTGATGGTGGAAATGAAGTAAAGAGTGCAGGACAGTTAAATGCATTGTTAATTGAGCATGGAAATTTCTCGTATGCGCATAGTGACTGTTTAAAGAAAGCCAAAGTATTAGACAGCATACAGCCCATAAATTCTGATCCTTTTTTTATCAAATGGTATGACAGCTCTGTGAAGATATTAAAAGAAGATGATATTCGTTACTTATGTCGCCATCTTTCCAGTGGAAAAGATTTTTGGATACCGAAAGATTTTATTTTTCATAAAGGTGATGAAATTCATGTGGATAACTTTACCACCTATCATTTACCTGTGGAAAAAGGTGATTATGTAAAAATTGTTTCCACTTGTGGTGAACATGCCTTAGTGAAAAAGAATGGTATTATGGGATGGATTCCAAGAAAAATATTAAGCAAATGAAAACGTCCAAATCGGACGTTTTTATTAATTTATTTGTAGTATTAAATAAAAAAACACTTAGTTTTCCCTAGAGAAAGCTGAAACTCTGAAACATTTGAATATGTTAAAAAACAGTCCATTCCATTTGGAACAGACTGTTCATCTTATTCAATTATTTAGTTTTTTCGATGATTTCGATAAAGCTATCAGCTTTTAAGCTTGCTCCACCAATTAATGCACCATCGATATCTGGCTGAGCCATGTATTCCTGAATGTTGTTAGGTTTAACAGATCCACCGTACTGTACGCGTACGTTTTCAGCTGCATCATCACCATACATTACACGAACCTGGTCACGAACGATACGGCAGCAGTTTTCTGCGATTTCTACTGATGCACTCTTACCAGTTCCGATTGCCCAGATTGGTTCATATGCGATAACCATATTACCAACACATTTTGGACACATATCAGCTAAAGAACCAGTTAACTGGTCACGAATTACTTTTTCAGAATCACCAGCATCATACTGAGCTTCTGTTTCACCAATACATAAGATTGGAGTAATTCCAGCTTCGATTAGACGTTTTGCTTTTTTGTTTACAGTTTCGTCTGTGTCACCGAACATTGTACGACGTTCAGAGTGACCAATGATACAGTGAGTAACACCGATTTCCTGTAACATAGGTACAGAAACTTCACCAGTGAATGCTCCAGTATCTTCAAAGTGGCAGTTTTCTGCAGCAACGATCAGATTCTTAGCACCAGCAACTGCAGTTGATAATGCAGTATAAGGAGCACCGATTCCATAAGTAGCGTTTTCGCTAGCAGCAGCTGCATCTACAGCTTCCATGAATTCTTTTGTTTCCTTCATGGTTTTATTCATTTTCCAGTTTCCAACGATAATTGGTTTTCTCATAGTTATATTTCCTCTTTCCTATTTTTCAGCGATTACTGCGATACCAGGTAATTCTTTACCTTCCATGTATTCCAGAGAAGCTCCTCCACCTGTAGAGATGTGAGAGAATTTTTCAGCGAATCCTAACTGAATAGCAGCAGCAGCAGAATCTCCACCACCGATAACAGTAGTAGCACCTTCTAATTCAGAGATTGCTGTACATACCTGTAATGTACCATTAGCGAATGGTTTCATTTCAAATACACCCATAGGTCCATTCCATACAACTGTTTTAGCACCAGCTAATTCAGCTTTGTATAATTCAACAGTCTTAGGACCAATGTCTAATCCCATGTAATCTGCAGGAATGTTTTCGTTGTCAGCAACAACAGTGTTTGCATCTTCAGCAAATGCATCTGCACATACGTGGTCAACTGGCAGGATTAATTTTCCTTCAGCTTTTGCGATGTATTCTTTAGCTAATTCCACTTTGTCTTCTTCAACAAGTGATTTACCTACATTTAAGCCCATTGCTTTCAAGAATGTATAAGCCATTCCACCACCGATTAATACTTTATCAGCTTTCTTCAACAGGTTGTCAACAACAGCGATCTTGTCAGATACTTTTGCTCCACCGATGATAGCAACGAATGGACGTACTGGAGTATCAACAGCAGCACCTAACATTTTTACTTCTTTTTCTACTAAGAAACCTAAAGCGTTAGGAAGGATTGAAGGGATACCAGCAGTTGAAGCGTGTGCACGGTGAACACTACCGAATGCATCTTCAACGAATAAATCACCTAAGCTTGCCCAGTACTGAGCTAATTCAGGATCATTTTTGCTTTCGCCTTTTTCGTAACGAGTGTTCTGCATAACAACGATTTCACCATCATTTAATGCAGCAACAGCATTTTCTAATTCTTCGCCTCTAGTAACAGGAACGAATGTAACTTTTGTATCAACCAATTCGCTTAAACGATCAGCTACACAACGTAAGTCGTTTTTTGCTTTGTCTTCTTCAGTTTTAACTTTTCCAAGGTGAGACATCAGAATGATTTTTGCCTTGTTTTCAATCAGATATTTGATTGTTGGTAAAGCCTGAATGATTCGGTTGTCATTTGTGATTTTTCCATCTTTTCTTGGTACGTTGAAATCGCAACGAACGATAACTCGTTTACCAGCAACATCTAAATCTTTTACTGTTCTTTTTGCCATAGTAAAATCCTCCTTAAGTAACGAGTTTATTATACCACTATCCTTTTTTTTCGTAAACGCAAATTTGCGAAATATTTCACATAAAACCCTTTTTTAATACCATTTTCTACATTTCTTAATATGACGAACCACTTTTCCTCTATATATCAAAAAAAGTATATTACAAATATTAAAATTACCGTCGAACTTGAAAGCGCTTTATTGTATAATAGAGAAGAAGGGTGAGAAAAGATGGAGAATAAAGAAGAAAATTTAAAGGAATTCATTCAAAATAAAATGGAAGCTATCCAAACTGTACATCATGTTGATTTAAAAAAACAAAAAAAGTACAGTAATGAATTATTAGAAGCAGCGAAAAAGATAAATGATTTTTATGGAATTGCCTTTGCCTATGCTTTTCTTGCGGATTATTATGTAACCATTCGTGAACATCACAATTGTATCCATTACGTGCAAAAAACAAAAGAAATCGCACTCGCCTATAACTATTTAGATTTATTAATCAAAATACATATTATTGAAGGCATGTATCATAACGCAAACTTTGATGAAATAACGGCAGTACAATGCTACTTGGATGGATTAAAAGTGGCACAGCAGGCACATGACATCAATACGCAGATTGCTGTTTATAATAACATCGGTGTCATGTTTGAAGAAAAAGATGATAATACGGATGGCTTGTTATATATCCAGAAAGCCTTTGACTTGTTTAACGCAAATAAAGATGCGATCAGAGATCATATCGACTGTGTTGTTATTTTCAATCTGATAGAGCTGTATTTAAAAAATGGTCATATCAAAAAAGCCATTGATTTATATGACAAATATTACGATGATTTGAAAATATATGTTGGTGAAGAAAACATTGGTATTTTATATGTTTCTCAATTATATATGGCATATTATATGAAAAATGAAGAATATACTTTGCAGATGATTGATTTTTTTATCAACAGTGGCCTACATAATACATTAAATCGAAATATGTACTTCTCTTTCTATCGTGATGCTTTTCAAATCACTTTAAAACTGGAAGATAAAGAGCGTGCGGATAAATTATTGCGTTGTATGGGAACTTTATGTCTTGAGGATGATATCGCCCAGCAATTACAGCTGCATTTATGCTGGATCAATTTTGCGGAAACTTTCCATATGGAAAATGCTTTAATTTATTCTTATAAACAATATTATCAGCTTCAGAAACAAGTAAGTGATGTCACTAATAAATTCAAAGCCGAAAGTATGCGTGAAAAAATTCTGGTAAACGATATGCAGACAGAAAAAGAATGTATTATGAAAGAAAAACAAGTACTGGAATCTAAAGTGAAAATTGATGGATTAACAGGCTTATTTAATCGTTCTTATTTCATTAATCTAATCAATAGTCTTCATCATAATCATAATGTGGAAAAACTTGGCATTATTCTGTTAGATGTAGATTATTTTAAACAATACAATGACTGCTATGGACACACACAAGGAGATAAGGTTTTACAAAGTGTGGCACGCTGTCTGGACATCAACTCTGATAGCCGTATTTTTGCGGCAAGATATGGTGGCGATGAATTTATCTGTGTCTGTGTAAATATGAGTGATCATGAAATTGAATATTATTTAGGCAAAGTAAAAGAAGATTTAAACAACATGCATATCGAACATAAAAAATCTAAGGCTGCGGATATCGTAAGTGTTTCGGCAGGCTATGCGAACTTGAAAAATGATAAGTATTTTCAATTAGATGTGGCAGTAAATGTTGCGGACAGTGCCTTGTATCAGGTAAAAGAAAACGGTAGAAATCATTTTGCTTCATTGAATAAAAACAGTTGTGCTCAATAACTATTTAGGACAGATAATTAAAAAGAGGTTTCATTTGAAATCTCTTTTTTTAACCTATGTGCAAATAAGAATCTGATTTCCTGGTATTATTTTTTTGCCCGGTTGCCTTTTATAATGATTTGCAAGGTTTCACAAGCTTTTAAACATTCTTCTACACTTTCCTCTACCAAAGTTGGATCAAGGGTAGGATGTTGTTCATAAAATTCCTGAATAGCCAGATCATATTTATTTTTATATTTCGTATTTAATGCTTTCCAGTTCACATTTTTAAAAGCTGGAAGAATTTCTTCATTTACTGGTAATCGCTTTTGAAGCATCAATACTGCTAAAATCGGATATCCAGCATAATGCTGCCATATCGTTGCATTATCATTACTGGAATATACATCATCTTGAAAACGTACTGTATATCGTTTTGATTCATCACTGCTAGTAACATATGCTTCCTGTTCATGAAGTTCTACACGCTTATCCGCAATAGCGCTATAGGCCTCATATACCTTTGCTGCTGGTGGTAATTTTCCCATTCTATTCCTTCTTTCATCATTAGCATCTCACAAATATGATTCTTCTATACTCATCTTGCGACATGTGTATGTACTGCCTCAAGTGGAAAATCATGATGCAGCAGCATCTTATCTTTTAAACAGGCATTCTGCGCAAAAGCTTTCTGAATACGATCTATGATACATTGTATTCCCTCTTCTTTGGTATCCAACGCCATTACCAGAAACTGAAAACTGCTGTATTGTGTAAAAACATCTCCCAGTCTTAATGATGATTGAATAATCCGTTTCAGCGCAAACATACACTGTTCTTGTTGTTCAAAGGAAGGATACGCTCCCTTTGGATTCATTAATGTGAATAAAATCAAGCCGGCTTCCCCCTGAATACGGGACATTCTGCGTTCGATAAAACGATAAATATTTTGAAAAGAGTGATAATCCTGACAGAAAGCGCCAGGTATAATTTCCTGTTCCCGTAATTCTTTACGAATCAGTTCAATATCAACCAATAAATTTTCTGACATATAAATATCATTATACACATGTTCCCCATCTAAACGTCTTCTAATGTGCTTTTCCTTTACAAGTAAGGCATCTGCACGACGAAACATACTGATGTAATCATCATTAGGGCGATACATACAGCCGCATATGGAAACATAAATAGATGCACCATCTGTTACCTGTATCTGTTTTAACAATGAACGTATTTCTTTACGTTTTTCTTCAATAAATGATTCATCATCAGCTTCAGGATAGAATATGACAAATTCATCCCCGCCAACACGCCCAGCTGATCCATTTTTATATGTTATTTTCTTCAAAACTGCAGCAATTTTCTTCAAAGCAACATCCCCACAAATATGCCCATATTGATCATTGATCTGTTTAAAATGATCAACATCCAAAACAAATAAAGCGCCTTTTTGATACATTTGCAACTGTTGATTGATTTTTAATTCGATTGTTCCACGATTATATATCCCTGTTAGCCAATCCTGTTCTACCATGACTCTCAATTGTCGATTTTCTTCTTCTAGTTTTTGCAGCTTTTCCATCTGCAACTCATAAACTTGTTCTGTTTCTTCTATCATAACTACATCATCCTTTAATACCATCCCTGTGTTTGTAAACGCATCCATTGCTAATTTCTATTATAAGGTATTTTTACATAATTGAAAATGGTAACTTTTAAGAATTTCTTGTTTTTTCCCTTAAAAAAAGCTCCGCTTTCTTAGGAAAACGAAGTTTTTTTAATTCTTATTTTACTTTTGCATCTAATGTATTATCTTTAACAACAACATCATGTGCGCCACCTTCTACGATACTTGTAGAAGATACCAATGTGATTTTAGCTTTTTCCTGAAGTTCTGGAATTGTCAATGCACCACAGTTACACATCGTGTGTTTAACTTTACTCAATGTCAAATCTACATTGTCTTTTAATGCTCCTGCATATGGAACGTAAGAATCTACACCTTCTACGAAAGAAAGTTTCTTACTTCCTCCCATATCATAACGCTGCCAGTTACGTGCACGAGCACTTCCCTCGCCCCAGTATTCTTTCATATATGTACCATTGATGGTAACTTTCTTTGTAGGAGATTCTTCAAATCTTGAGAAGTAACGTCCTAACATAACAAAGTCCGCTCCCATAGCAAGTGCTAAAGTAATGTGGTAATCATGTACAATACCACCATCACTACAGATTGGAATATAGATACCTGTTTCTTTAAAGTATTCATCACGTGCACGTGCTACATCAATGGTAGCTGTTGCCTGTCCGCGACCAATACCTTTTTGTTCACGAGTAATACAGATACTGCCTCCACCAATACCAATTTTAATAAAATCAGCACCAGCTTCTGCTAAGAATCTGAATCCTTCTGCATCTACAACGTTACCAGCGCCTACTTTTACACTATCACCGTATTTTTCACGGATCCATTTCAAAGTCAATGCCTGCCATTCACTAAATCCTTCACTAGAGTCAATACATAATACATCTGCGCCGGCTTCTACTAATGCAGGAACACGTGTTTCATAATCTCTTGTGTTAATACCTGCACCGACGATGTAGCGTTTCTGATCATCCAGCAATTCATTTGGATGCTCTTTATGAGAATCATAATCTTTACGGAAAACGAAAGATTTTAAATGACCGTTTTCATCAATAATTGGCAACTGATTTAATTTGTATTCCCAAATCAAGTTATTTGCTTCTGTTAATGACATACCATCTTTTCCTACAATCAGCTTTTCAAATGGTGTCATGAATTCACTGACTTTTGTTGTAGGATCCATTCGTGATACACGATAATCACGACTTGTTACGATACCAACCAGTTTGCCTTCTGGTGTGCCATCTTCTGTAACTGCCATTGTCGCATGTCCTGTTTCTTCTTTTAATGCCAATACATCAGCCAGTGTTGCATCTGGACGAATATTGGAATCACTGTAAACAAAGCCTGCTTTTGTTGCTTTAACACGAGCAACCATTGCTGCTTCATCTTCTACGCTCTGAGAACCATAGATGAAAGAGATTCCTCCTTCTCTTGCTAATGCACAAGCCATTTTTTCTCCTGATACAGACTGCATAATTGCAGATACCATAGGAATATTCAAAGATAATGCAGGTTCCTCGCCTTTCTTGAATTTAACTAATGGTGTTTTCAAAGACACGTTTGCTGGTGTACAATCTGCACTGGAATATCCAGGTACCAACAGGTACTCCGCAAATGTACGTGACGGTTCGTTAAAGTAATAAGCCATGTTATCTCTCCTTTTTGTTCTATAAACTTTCCTTAAATTGATATAATTATAAAGATTATCCCTCGTGAAGTCAAGGGACTTTGAAAATTTTTTCATTAAATCAGTTAAAAATTAAATGTTGTTCTGATTTTACTGATTATCCTATAGTCATTCTTCAACTAATACTTCTTTAAATCATATATCAGGCGCTTTCCTAAACTATATATAGGTTATTTTCGCAAATTGCAAAATAATTTAGGATTTTCGTACCTAAATTACGTATATGTATTAGTAGGAGGTAAATTCCAAATGGAAAATATATTTTCGTTTTGGGAGAGGAAAAGAATACATATGGATGCACTAGTACTACTAGTTGTGATCTTAACATTACTTTGTGTTATCCTAAAAAGATAAGCTAAGGTAATGTAAAATCATGTTCAGAAGCGGTCCTTATCACACTTTTGGAAAATCTGTACGAAAATCTTTTCCACTCTTGGGACCTCTTGTTTTAAAAAAGGAATGGATAACCGGCAAAGTAATCCATTCCTTTTCTGATGTCTTTCGACATCCACTCTTGGTGCCTTTATAATACTATAAAATGTTATCAACGTCAAGAGAAAATCATTTATATTTCAATGAATTTTAAGTCGTCATTCTAACCATCAATAGGTTATTTTCACAAATTGTAAAATAATTTAGGATTTTCGCACCTAAATTACGTATATGTATAGTAGGAGGTAAATTCCAAATGGAAAATATATTTTCGTTTTGGGAGAGGAAAAGAATACATATGGATGCACTAGTACTACTAGTTGTGATCTTAACATTACTTTGTGTTATCCTAAAAAGATAAGCTAAGGTAATGTAAAATCATGTTCAGAAGCGGTCCTTATCACACTTTTGGAAAATCTGCACGAAAATCTTTTCCACTCTTGGGACCTCTTGTATTAAAAAGGAATGGATCACCTCACCGTTATCCATTCCTTTTATGATGTCTTTCGACATCCACTCTTGGTGCCTATATAATACTATAAAATGTTATCAACGTCAAGTAAAAACAGACTTAAATTCTCAAAAAGGTTTAAGAACAATTCAACTCATAATCCTTTACTTTCTCTTTTTCTTCTTCACTTTTTTGCATATAGCTGTCACGGTAGAAAGAGAACCATAACTGTAAACACATGCAACACCAGATTACCGGCTCACAAATAATAACACCAAAGTAATCCAGCAACGGAATAAACAAGATTACAAAGACTATTTTTCCACAGAACTCAATCACACTGGATACAAGTGGTATTACTTTTCTACCTAGCCCCTGTAAAGAATTTCTCAGATTTAGCAAGATTCCTAACACTGCATAAAATGGAGCATTGATCATCAAATATAAAGACCCATTATCTAATACAGCTGCCTCATTAGAACCAGATATAAGCGCAACTAGTGGTCTGGCAAAAAAGAACATTAAGACAAGTGCTATTCCACCCCAGCAAATACTGATGATATTAGCTGTTTTTACTCCCTGACGAATTCGTTCCTTTTGATTTGCGCCTTTATTCTGTGATACAAAGGTAGATAATGCCATACAGAATGTAGAAGCTGGCATCATACAGAAAGAATTGATTTTTCTTGCGGTAGAATGACCTGCGATAATCAAATATCCAAATTTGTTAATCGCTGTTTGCAGGATTACAGTACCTGCTGATACAATTGCCATCATAAATCCCATAGAAAATCCTTGTCCTGCAAGCTCCTGATACATTTGTTTTCCTACATGAAAATGTTTTCTTTGTGGTATTAATAATGGTGCTTTGAAATAAATGTATACGAAACACAGCACTGCACTAATCGCCTGAGCAATGACTGTCGCAACTGCTGCACCCTGTACACCCATAGAAAACTGTGTAATAAACACGATATCCAAAACAACATTAATAGCACTGGATATAATCAAAAACACAAGTGGCATCACACTATTTCCAATTGCACGTAACAATCCTGCACACATATTGTACGCAAACATCACGCCCACAAAAATCGTTACGGTGAATATATAGGAATATGACTCTTCTATAATTTCAGGTGGTGTATTTAATAACTGTAATAATGGATATAAAAACAGTTTCGCAATGATCATAATCACGATGGTTAAAAATACCCCAATCACGATAGAACCTGCGACTGAACGTTTTATTGCATCTTCATCATTTGCTCCATAACAGCGGGCGGTGACAATGCTTAACCCATTGCCAACCCCTAATGCGAATCCTATCATCAGCTCATATATTGCTGAAGCAGAACCAATGGCCGCAAGTGAAGCATCTCCCAGATAATTTCCTACGATCATGGTATCCATCGTATTGTATAACTGCTGGAACACATTAGCGATAAAAATCGGAATCGCAAACAGTAACAGCGCTTTAAAAATATTGTCTTTTGTTAAATCTACTTGTAAATGAAACATACTACGCATCCCTTCTCTTTTTCCTATCTATGGTACACTTTTTTGTTTCATTTCGTCAATGATGTTTTTTCGATTGTACATAAGTTTCATAACTTTGTATCTTCTGCCTCCATGATATCTACTTTTCCAAACATTATCATGTTGCCTTGATCAATGATGATGCCGCCTTTTTCATAGATGCCATATACATCTTTTTGTTTTTCTTTTATTACAAGCTGCATGCTTTCTTTTTGTATCCTGGATGCTTGATAGTGTGGTTCTATTCCAAAACCTTTTAAACATCCTAAACCTTTTTCATACACAAATGATGGATAATCTTCATCTGGAGTAATGTGATATTCATCAAATTGCATCATTGCTCCTGCACTATATCCCATCATCACACCCTGATAATTTTTCAATAAAGATGTTAATTTAAATTCACGAATACGTTTCATCATGAGATCTGGTGCACCTCCGGTAAAAAACACGATACTGCTGTTCATAATCTTATTTTCCATCTCTATTTTACTGTCTGTGAAATAATTGACCCAATGAATTTGTTCACGTTTCAATCCATAGCGAAAGAATACATCGGTATTGCTTTTGTACCAGATGCCCTGTCCTGGTTTATATTGACGGTTCCAATCATCTAATGTCTTGGTATCATCAAAGAAGCTAAATGCCATCACACATACTTCATCCTGAGCAGATATATATTTTTTCAAAGCTGGATAACACCAGTTTTCATCAATCATACTGGTATTCATCAAAATATGTACACATTCCTTTTGATTCAGCCATGCTTTATCATCATGAATAAATGGTACACAACGTTTGATTTCGTCATGTTGAATCATGCCATATACACAAGGAAATGCGTGCCCTTTATGATCCTTCACAAAACGTATACGATTTCTTACTTTATCCATATCCACAACCAAAAAGATATATTCACGGGTATCTTTATAGAAAGCTGGTGCGAGGTAACGAAAACTGTTCCATGTCGCAAACTGGATATATCCTTTCGCCTTTATCTCTGATGTTCCATACGTTCCATTTTCTATTTCTTTTTCAAATGCTTCTTTTAAACAACAATGTATGATTTCCATTCTATAACCCCATTTCATCTTTATCATTATGCCATGATTCAATCCCTATCACAAGTAAATGTTTGACATCCTTTAAAAACCATGTTAAGCTGAATACAGACCAAAAGTCTGTATAGGAGAAAATTATGGCTAGATATGCACATCCAGAGAGAACAGTAGAAAATATCATCACAACTGCAACTGCCTTATTTCTTGAAAAAGGTTATGAACAAACCAGTATTCAGGATATATTAGATGCTTTGCATTTATCAAAAGGTGGCTTATATCATCATTTTGAATCTAAAGAAGCCATATTATCCGCAGTGATGGAGCATTGTAGTAAAGAATATCAGAAACAATTACACGATATCATAAATTCAATAGAAGCTGAGAATGGAAAAGCTAAATTAAAAGAATTATTACGTTATCTTGCCACGCATGCACAACGATATGGCTTTGAGAAAACAACAGCTATAGAAGCGAAAAATCCACATTTTGTGGTCAATGGTATGAGAAACTGTATGGAAGTTGATGCGCCCTTAATATCAAAATTTATTGAAGAAGGTATATCTGATGGTTCCATTCAAACAAGCGATCCTGATTTATGTGCAGAAGTATTCCTATTTCTTATTAACTATTGGATCAATCCTATCATCAATCCAGATGATTGTGACCAGATCAAACGGCGTTTATCATATTTAAAGCATATGATGGATCGTATTGGCTTTGATATTCTGGATGATGAATTAATGGAAGATATATGGCATGCCTATCAAAAAAATAATTAAAATATCTGCCTAAGCAGATTATTTTATACAGCAATACAGACCAATAGTCTGTAAGAAAGGAAGAACGCTGATGAAAAGAATGGATCCAATGGAAAAGACTAAAAAGGTATTACAAAAAACACAAGCTTTCAATAATCGTGTATGCACAAAAAGTAAAAAGATAAGCCACCCTTCAAAAGAGGTCATGGAGAAAGGTAATCATATTGGCGATATCATTGCTGGCGGATTGATTGTCGTTGGTGGTGTGCAGTTATGTTTTGGTTTCCCCTATTATGCTTTAGGTAGTAGTGGCATTGGAATTGTGACACTGATATCTCACAGAATATGTAAAAATCTAAATCACTAAGCGAAAAGGCAGAAAAATTATAATCATTCCTGCCTTTTTATATAACATGCTTGATAGATCATTTGCTTGATTTGTTGTGGGGATATGGAAATCGGGTTGATAGAAATATTTTTTTGTATCATCATTTCTATTAATCTATCTGCATCTTCTAACGTATGGATATAGTCGCTAAGTTGTGGATAATGAAACTGTTGTTGTATTTGTATGATCCAATTTATACAATCCATTTGGATGCGATCATTGATTTGATCATATCGACTTTTACATGTGCTGGCATTATACTGCATAATATATGGCAACAACATTCCTACACACATTCCATGATGTAATTGAGGAAACATCTCATGAATGCATCCCGCAAGTATATGATTGGCATGTAAATCATTTTCCATTGCAATTCCTGCATATAAACTTGCGAGTTGTAGCTGCATACGATCGTGTAATTCACCAAACAAGGCTGGTTTTAAATGTTTTGTTACCAACTGTATGGATGTAAGGGCACATTCATCAATAAATTCATCTGGCATCGTCATTGATTTTTTATTCGTATATGCCTCAATCGCATGCGCAAGAATATCCATGCTGCCATATAAAACCATGTCCACTGTTAATGATTTCATAAATTCACAATCTATCATCATAAAATCAGCACGAGCAGCTTTCTCAATGATACGATGTTTCCTACCGGTTCTATGATTCTTTACGACAATATTTTTACTAATTTCACTTCCTGTGCCAATGGTTGTCGGTATACAGATAAGTGGTATTGTTTTTTCAATATCATATGATTTATCATGTATAAAATTTAAAATATGTTGCTTTTGATCATACATCAAGGATACAGCTTTTCCAGTGTCTAGCACACTTCCTCCACCTATCGCAATCACACCATCACATTGATATTTTCGTGCTGTATATAATGCGTTCATAATCATATCATCATCAGGATCTTTTTCTATTTGATTATATTCGATATACGTAATATCTAGTGAAGATAATGCAGTTTGATAATATAGAGATCGTTGTATGGTTTTAGATATAAGTATCAACGCTTTTTGTATAGCATATTTATCTACGATATCCTGTAATTGATATAATGACTTATCTTGTATGACGATATCTGTCTGCTTGTAATGCTGAATCATTTCTTTTATGAAAACGATTGATCGTGACGATCAATCGTTATCTCCTAAATCTTCTCCATTGCTTGCGATTACTTTCTTATACCAATAGAAAGAATCTTTTTTATAACGTTTCAATGTTCCATTGCCATAATCATCCTGATCTACATAAATATATCCATATCGTTTACTCATTTCTGATGTACCAGCACTGATGATATCAATACATCCCCATGAAGTATAGCCAAACACATTTGCTCCATCATTGATTGCTTCTTTCATTTGGCGAATATGTTCACGCAGGTAGTCGATACGATAGGCATCATGAATCGTACCATCTTCATTTAATTGATCATATTCTCCCATTCCATTTTCTGCGATAAATATTGGTTTGTGATAACGATCCCATAATTCATTGATAATGATTCTAAATCCTATTGGATCTATCTGAAAGCCCCAGCTGGTTCTTTTTAGATGCTCATTAGGCACAACTGGGATACCGAAATCAGGTAAACCATTTGCACCGCCATTTCCATGCAAGGCACGTTCACTGACACTCATTGTGTAATAATAACTAAAGGAAATATAATCCACAGTATTATTTTTTAATATTTCTAAATCATTGGGCAACATTTCTATATGAATATTCTCTTTCTCCCACTCATTTAAGATATAGGTTGGATATTCTCCTTTGGATTGCACATCCACAAAGAAATAATTGTTGCGGTTTGCCTTTTGTGATAACAGATTGTCTATTGGTTTATTGGTTTCCGGATAGGTATGTGTAATTCCCAGCATACACCCTACCTGTACATCCTCTATGATTTCATGTGCAAGTTTTGTTGCTAAGGCACTTGCGATGAATTGATGATGAATGGCCTGATATTTTGCCTGTTTTTCATTTTCACATGTTTCAATAAAGACACCACCTGCGGTAAATGGCAAATTTAACATCATATTGATTTCATTGAACGTCATCCAGTATTTCACTTTATCTTTATATCGACGAAATACTGTTTCACAATATTTCAAATAAAAATCCACAGTTTTTCTATTCACCCATCCGTTATATTCCATTGCTAAATGTAATGGTGTTTCATAGTGTGATAAAGTAATCAATGGCTTGATACCATATTTTAAACATTCATCAAATACCTGATCATAAAACCGCAAACCTTCTTCATTTGGTGTTTCATCATCTCCATTTGGATAGATTCTTGCCCAGTTGATAGACATACGGAAAACTTTAAATCCCATTTCCGCAAGTAATGCGATATCTTCTTTATAGTGATGATAAAAATCAATTCCTCTACGTTTTGGATAATTACGAGTTTCTCGATTTCCTTTTAATATTTCTTCCACTTCGCATCTTGGAACAGTTTCCATATTCTTGCCTTTTGATTCTTCTTTTGTATAATATTGAACGACATCGGCAGTGCTATACCCTTTGCCGCCTTCCTTCCAGCCACCTTCCAACTGATTAGCAGCTGTTGCGCCACCCCATAAAAAATCTTTTGGGAATCCTTTTTCTTTCATAACGATAACCTCTTTCTTTTATGCTTGTGTTTCTTCCTTTTTTTCTTGTTTTGCAGCTTTATTTGCTGCGATGACAAATGGCAGATAAATAAGGGTTGCTACGGTGATTGCCAATATCTGAGATACAATAGATTGCCATGCACCGGATGTAGATAAGAATGCCTTAATTGGTTGTGGTGTTGCCCATCCTGCATCCAGCACTCCCGCAGGAACCAGTCCAAGGAAGATTTCCAATGCACCAATGGCAGTATTGACAAGTGGTGCCAGGACAAATGGAATCATTAAAATTGGATTTAATACGATTGGTAAACTAAATCATAGGTTCATTGATACAGAATAATCCAGGAATCAATGACATCTTTGCTACTTTAGAATAATCATCCTTTTTCCATTTATCCTTCATAAATTTAGCACAAATTAAAATGGCAATAATCAAACCTAATGTATTTCCTGTACCACCGATACAGCCAAAGTTTTCAAATAATGATTGCCATGTAAATGGATAAGGAGCACCTACAGTTGTCGCATGTGCAGCTGCAAAATCTAAGTTTACGATATTTGCTTCAGCGAACAATACTTTATAGATTGGTGATACTGTCGCAGTCCCATGGATACCAAAGCACCACAATAACATTGCCAAAAATTCTAAAATGAAGATGGTTGCCACATTGCCTCCCAGAGCAGTTAATGGTGTTTGAAGCATAGTATAGATCAAAGCGTTTAATCCATTAGGATCAATTTGTAATACGATAAAGTTCAAAATCGCACATACGACCAATACAATAATGATTGGAATTGTGACATTAAAGGATTTCGCAACTTCTGGTGGAACGGTATCCGGCATAGTGATACGAATCTTTTCAATACGTGCAAGCTTGGTAAAGCCCCATCCAACAATCAAACCGATAATGATGGCGATAAATAAACCATTTGCGCCAAAATAATTTGTAGAAAAATAGCTGCCGCTTTCTAAATTTTCAATTGGATAAAAAATGAAGAATGCAGTTAATGCAGTAATACCAGCTTTATTCCCCTCACCTTTGTATTCACGTGCCATATTTCTTGCGACAAGGAAAACAATGAATAAAGACATGACAGTATTGGTACCTGTCAACACGGAATTTAATACAGCCTGTGCCTGATCAATATTAGGGAACATTCCTACTAAGAATTGTCCAATAAAACCATTAGATGCGAATATTACATTGTTGATTACAACGACCAGCGAACCAGCAAGTGTAAATGGGAAAATCTGTAAGAATGCATCACGTATTGCGCAAATACCCTTCACATTCGCGATACGCATTGCGACTGGGATGAACCATCGATTCATGATGGCATCGAATGTTTTCATAACTTAATAATCCTCTCTTTCTGTGAATGAGATCCTGATCAGGGATCACGTCATGACGTATATATGTTATGATCAGTTTTTTACTGATGTATAACCTGATTGAATAAAACCTGCATCATCGGATTAATTTCTTTTAGTTCTTTATAAAAGATTCCATATTTGATGTTGCCTTGATGTTTATCGTAATACATATGTGTATCCTCACTTTTTTGTATAACGATACTGCCAAATACCGTATGCATCGTTATCGCATATTGGTTTGTTTTAAAATCACATTCCTCAAAACAAATGGATATATCTTTAGGATTCATATGTTTATGTTTTCTTAAATTTTTTAAATAATGGCGAATTGTCGCAATATCCGTTTCATCACAAAACAGTGATACTGCGATATATGGTAAATTCATCGAAACGTTGCCTGTTGTTAATATCAAATCAATATTTTCCATATTTACCTGATTTAATTTACTTGGTGGTAAGATTTCTTTTATCACAACATCTTGAAATGTGTTTTCTAATCTTGTTTTTAAGAGTTGCGCAGAACCTACACTTTGCCCTGTGACCAAGATTGCTTGAATCGTATGTAAATGTCGTTCAATTGCACTTTGAAAATATACCATGATATAAGCTACTTCTTCTTTTGATGGTTCTTTAATTTCATATCTTCTACTTGTCAGAATACAACTTAACTGTGTCAGATAGAATTCCAATGGATAACGTTTTTGTATTTCTTCCACCATCATGTTATTGATCTTAATATCATAGCGTAATCGATTAATCATTGGTTTGATATGAAAACGCAGATTCGAATGCAAATATACCTGATTAGAAAAATCAATACCAAACAGAATCGACATATGTTCGATCAGATATCTTGTATAGGCAAGTGTAAGGGAGTTTAGATCATTTGCTTTTGTATTACGCTCTACGATCTCAATTTCTTTTTTGCTTAAACCTCCACTGATCAAATGCCGATAAACATTTATCGCCTCAGCTTCTGTGATCTGTATATCGTATTGATGATTGATATTACGACATAATTTATTTGTAAATTCAAAATCTGTTTCATCAATCGCATCATCGTAATATACCAATTCTTTTACATCTTGTATGTAGTTGCCATGTTTGATTCTCAAAATCATTAACACAAGATACAAGAAGGCATTACTGTAATATGGTTCATTGATAATCTTTTTCGATACTGCTTCTATATGATTCATATTCTGTTCAAGAAATTCAATAATCGCTTCTATATCATCAACTTCCATATCATGAAATCTCTTAAATTTTTCACTTAAGTGTTGATAACGTTCAACTTCCATCACATGTTCATAAAGATAACGTTCCATATAATCAAGCAATGCTTTTCGTATGTTAATTTCACTTCCATGAATACATGTACCCTTTTTACTTTTTTCCATTGTAATATCATATCGTGTTAGTTTTTCAGATACGATATCCAAATCTTTCATAATAGAGCTGGCACTAACGAAATATAGATCTGAAAAATATTGAATGCTGTAATATGCATTGGGATTCCAAAGATACTGAAGATAAATTTCTGTTCTTCTATCCGATATACTGAGATATTCATCTTTTCCACTTTGTTCCTGTAATAGCTTATTTAATTCATTGATTTGATCATGTTTTAAATTTAAACGAATGCCACAATGTGGTTTTTTATCGACTTCTATATGAATGTCTGCCAGAGTTTTCATTAAAACATTTACATCATTAGAAACTGTCTTATAAGAAATCTGAAGCATATCTGCATATTCTTGCAAGGTCTTATAATCGTTTTCTTCAATCAATGATTTCAACAATACTTTTTGTCTTTCATTCAATTTCATTTTCATCAGCTCTTTCTTTACATCTTCATTATAGACGATTTTATGATTACCCGAAATAACAAAGCAATACCAGATTAATGTGGCAAAAATAGAATACACAGGTATATTTTCTCCATAAAAGAATAAAAAAAAGGAAGGATCTTTCATAAGAAACATTCTTCCAACTATATTAAGCAACTATTTTGTATTGTCAATCCTTTTATCTCGCTAATGAATATCTATACAATATCCATTTGCTTTTTCTAGTATTTCTTTCCAATTATATGGAAATCCATATTTTTTCTTATCAACTTTAGTCTTTTTAAATTCACTTAAAAGTCTGAAAATCAATCTTTTTCCTAAATCATGATTAGGATTAAGCAAAATAATAACATATATAAAATAAAAAGTTGAACTATTGTCTTTATCTGGATCATAAAACGGAGTTTTATATAACAACATTTTAATTGTATGTTTAACATCATACAATCTATGAAAATGACAACATTGATTTCTAAAGTAGGCGATAGCATGGTAGAAACTTTCAATATATGTATAACTAATATTTTTATAGGATTGCTTCACCATATTTTTTTTATCTTCATTCGTCATCATACTAAATAATTTCGAAACATTTCCAAATGATAATAATTCTATTACAACCCATAACGGCATATCGCCTCCATATTTAGTTTTGTGATGCTTAATAATTAGATTGTTAGGGTTATTATTTTTTAAATCTTCAATTTTCTTTAACAAATTTCTATGTTTATTTTTGGCTATTTCTTTAAAATTGCTATCATCCATATATCCATCAGCGCCATAAGCCAAAGAAAAATAATTTGCTAATCTTGTTTTAAAATAGACTTCTACATCATTAATAATTTCAATTATCATACCTCTTAAAACTTTATCAAATTTATAAATACTATATATTTGTTCAAAAGTGATATATTGATAAAAGATATCATTATTATCTACAAAGTTTATCCAATAACCACTTAGTCTATAGTAATTTTCCTTCTTTAACACTTTTAATGCATTGCTCTTATTCCCAACTTTCAATTTTTTATCTATCATTAAATGTTTTAATTGTGTTTCAAAAGTCAATGCTTCTTTCAACTTACTTTTTTCATCCTCCATATTATTCCCCCTTATCATTTTACAAAAAAGAGCTCCGGTGGTACGCATTGTTAAGAGGCGGCGGAGCTACTGTCAACATTATTATATGATGTTTTTATTTTTTTTGCACTTTATGTATAGTTTATTTTTGCTTTTAACATTATTTATAGTATTTATCTATTATTGCAATATTTAGAGGCCTTCTAAACACCATAAAAGGACAGGTACTCCCTGTCCTTCATTTCTTATAGATGTAATTGTGAATACAACTGGCAATACGTATCCGCACTGTGGTCCCAGCTCACGTCTGTGTCCATTGCATTGCGTACCAATGTCTTCCAGTCTTCTGGACGATCATAGTAAACGCTGATTGCATTGTACATAACCTGAATCATTTCATCAGAGTTATAATTTGTGAAACTGAATCCATTACCAGTCTTATCAAATTCATTGTATGGTGTAACCGTATCTTTTAATCCACCAGTTTCTCTTACAAGTGGTAAAGTACCATAACGCATACTAATCAATTGAGAAATACCACATGGTTCAAACAAAGATGGCATTAAGAACATGTCACAAGCTGCATAGATACGATGTGCCAAAGAATCATTGTATCCTTTATAGAATGCAATTTTTCCACGGTTTCCTGCTTCTAATTGTGCCATTTTTTCTTCAATGCTTGCCTCACCACTACCAAGTACAGCTAACTGAATTGGCATCTGACAAATTTCAGAAAGTTTTTCCATCATCAAGTAGAATCCCTTCTGCCATGTTAGTCGGGAAACGACCCCAACCAACATGACATCCGGATCTACTGTAAGACCTAATTCTTTTTGTAATGCTTCTTTGTTCAACGCTTTTGCTTTTTTCACATTGACCTTGTTGAAATTGTAAGGAACCTGTGGATCAGTCATAGGATTCCATGATTCAATATCAATTCCATTTGTAATGCCCCATAAATCATATTTACGGATATTCAATACCATTTCCAGATGTTCTCCGTACTGTGGTGTTAAAATTTCTTGTGAATATGTTGGAGATACCGTTGTGACTTTATCAGCGTATAGAATACCTGATTTCATAAAACTGATACCGCCATCATAACGTACGTTTCCATTGTCATAGATACGATAATCAAGACCTAAACAGCTATCCAGCATTTCCACGCCGAAGTTGCCCTGATAAGCCAGATTGTGAATCGTATATACATGACGAATGTTACGATAACGTTCATCAAAGCTGTGTCCTTCTTTACACATTGCAGGAATCATACCTGTGTGCCAGTCATGACTATGCATGATTTCAGGGAAGTAATTCAGCTGATTCAACATTTCAATAACAGCTTTCTGGAAGTAAGCAAAACGCTCACCATCATCCATATAGCCATACATGTTATCTCTTTCGAAATACCCTTTATGTTCTACAAAATAGAACTTTACATCTTTTACCATACTGCTCCAGATATTTACTGGTACTTCGTGGTAGGCAATAGAAACACTGTATTGTGCTTCTAACTGAAAATCCTGATGGTATTTTTCAGCAATTGGTCTATACAAAGGAAGGACTACGCGCACTTCATGTCCTTTGTTAGACAGTGCCTGCGGCAAAGAACCGATAACATCTGCAAGTCCACCACTCTTGATGAATGGAAGACCTTCGGCAGCAACCATTAATATTCTTGCCATTAGATTTTATCATTCCTTTTCACGTACATAGGCTTATCTGGCTGCGCAAGAATTTCTTTCTTACGTAAGATTCTAGCCTGTTTATCTACAACTACATTTTCAATATGAACATCTTCACCAATGACAGCACCAGGAAGAATGACACTGTTTTTCACAACTGCGCCTTTCTTAATGACACAACCACGTCCGATGACAGAGTTTACGACATCTCCTTCAATCAGACATCCATTGGATACCATGCTCTGTTTTACTTCTACACCTGAATAGTATTGTGCAGGACAAGAGTCGTTGGTACGTGTATAGATTGGCCAGTCTGGTTTAAACAGATCTAATACACGATCATAATCCAGAAGGTCCATATTTGCATTGAAGTAGCTGCGGAAATCATTAATACATGCTACATATCCACGGTGTGCTACACCACGAATATCTAATTCTGTACATTCATCATTTACGATATCTCTGAACCAGTATAAAGAACTAACATTGGCAGCCTTTTTCACAAGGTCCATAAATAATTCTTTGCTTAATACATATGTTTCAAGAGAAATTGCTCTTGATTTATAATTTCCACGGTTCTTATCAATTGAAAGAACACCCTTCTGCTTGTTTAAATTTAAAACGTCGCAATTGATAAATGCTTCTTTGGCATTATCAACGTTTTGATATAATACTGTAATATCAGCACCGCTTTCTACATGTGTATCCAGCAAATCACTGAAATCCTGACGATAAATCATATGAGGTGGTGTAATGATAACATATGGATAATTGACATTTTCAATAGCCAGCATGTTATTCATAAAAGAGTTGATATCTGTACTATACAGATCATTGACTCCATAGGATGGTAAAATATGCATCTTACCACGTTTTGAGTTAATATTGTAATGACGGCCTGTACCTAAGTGCTCAATCAGACTTCTTGGATTTGATTTTACAAACACTTTGATGTGGTTGACACCACTATTGCTCATATTACTTAATGGAAAGTCCACCAAACGATATCTTCCCAAAAAGCTGAATGCTGATAATGGACGATAGTCCTGCATTCCCTTGACAAATACATCAGGTCCTTCATAGTTTACAATTCCAAATGCGTTACACATAACTATTCACACCTCACTCTCTTGCTGATCAATTCAATATGTTCACTGTTTGGATCACCGACAACTGCACCTGCATCAACTTTCACACCTTCAGCAATAATTGCTCGGTTGATGACGGCACCTTCTCCAATTTCAACATCTGGCATCAATACAGAGTCGTTGATAACAGCTCCTTTTGATACTTCCACGTTTGTAAACAATACAGAATTGTTAATTTCACCATTGATCATACAGCCCTGATTGATATAAGCATTATCAATCTTAGCGTCTGGTCCAATGAAGTGAGGTATTGTAGCAACGTCTTCTGTGTAGATCTTCCAGTTAGGATCGTTCAAGTCAAGCTCGTTATTCTTTCCTAAAAGATCCATGTTTGCTTCCCACAGAGAATCAACAGTTCCTACATCTTTCCAATAACCTTTGAACTGGTAAGCAAATAAACGTTTGTTTTCATTCAGCATTGCTGGAATGATATCCTTACCAAAGTCATGGTTACTGTTTGGGTCATCCATATCTGCAACCAGCATTTTTCTCAGCTGTTTCCAGTTAAAGATGTAAATACCCATTGAAGCCAGATTACTCTTTGGATGTTCTGGTTTTTCTTCAAACTCAACAATGCGTCCTGTTTCATCCGTATTCATAATACCGAAACGGCTTGCCTCTTTCATAGGCACTGGCAGAACAGCAATCGTTGCGTCAGCATCACAAGCTTTGTGATGTGATAACATCTTGGAGTAATCCATTTTGTAGATATGATCTCCTGACAGTATCAATACGTAATCCGGATTGTGACTATCAATGAAATCGATATTTTGTGAAATTGCATCTGCGGTACCACGGTAAACATCAAATGCCGCTCCGTCTTTTTCACGAGGTGGCAATACATACACTCCACTATCTTTTGCGTCAAGTCCCCAACGCTGTCCTGCTGCTGCATAAGAGTTCAGTAAAACTGATTCATACTGCGTCAGCACACCAACAACGTTAATATTGGAGTTTGCACAATTGCTTAGTGGAAAGTCGATAATTCGATATTTCCCTCCATAGTACACTGCAGGTTTTGCAATCTTTTTGGTCAAGGCATATAGACGAGTACCTCGGCCTCCGGCCAGTATCATGGCCAACATGTTGTTTTGTCTCACAGTAAATCCCCCCTTAGGAATTTTCATCTATATATCTAGTATAATAACTTTTGTCACAAATTTCCAGCATTTTTTATATATTTTTAAACTTTTTGTATGCGTTTTCAAATTTGGGACTATTTTGCGGTGCACAAGCAAAAACATGCAAAAAAAGTCAAGTTAAAATTTTATGTATTTTTCATGAAAATTTTTAACTTTTTATTTCCCGCATGTTCAGTATATTAACATAGTTTTCAAAATATTCCTTATTTTTTTCAAAGGAAATATCTGGAAAAGGTAAATTTTAGATAAAGTCATACATTTGTAACAAATCTTCTACAGTTGTGGACTTACGTTCCTCTCCTTCTAATACCTTTACAATTTTTCCTTCATTCAAAATGATAGTCTTATTTCCATATTCGAGTGCCTGACGCATATTGTGGGTAATCATCAGGGTTGTGATGTTATGTTCTTTTACTATTTTATCAGTGATCTCCATCACCTGTGTTGCGGTTTTAGGATCTAAAGCTGCTGTATGTTCATCTAGCAGCAACAGCTTTGGTGTCACAATGGTAGCCATTAATAATGTTAAGGCCTGCCGCTGTCCTCCTGACAATAAACCAACATTGGTCGTGATGCGCTCTTCTAATCCTAAATTCAACTCTTTTAATTTTTCAATAAAGAAAGAACGGTCGCCTTTTTTGATTGCACGTGATAACGTCGTACGTTTTCCACGACTGTAAGCCAGACCAAGATTTTCTTCAATCGTCATATTGGGAGCTGTTCCTTTTAAGGGATCCTGAAACAATCGACCGATTTTCTTAGCACGTTTATATTCTGGAAAAGAACTGATATCTTCACCATCTAATATAATACTGCCAGAATCATTTGGCAAAGAACCGCTGATGACATTCAATAACGTACTTTTTCCAGCGCCATTGGTACCCAATACACTGATGAAATCACCTTCCTCAACATGAAAGGAAACATGATCTAACGCTACTTTTTCATTAACTGTCCCCGGATAAAATGTTAGGCATAAATCTTTTAAATCAAGCATGTTTCTTCCCCCTTTTTCCAACCAGCTGAGGTAATGATATGGCAAGTGCCACAAGAATTGCACTGACTAATTTTAAATCCGTGCTGGCAATACCAATCTGCAAGGCTATCGTCAATATAAATCGATAAGCGATTGCGCCGACAATAACAGCCATAAAATGATATACAAGTGTCTTTTTGCGCAAGAAAGCTTCCCCAACAATGATGCTGGCAAGTCCTACGACCATCATGCCGATACCACCACTGACATCCGCAAAATTCTGATATTGTGCAAAGATGCCACCGCCAAGTGCCACGATCGCATTTGCTAAGGATAAACCCATGATTTTCATCATATCAGAATTGATACTGGAAGCTCTTACCATGGCTTCATTATCTCCTGTTGCACGTAGACTCATACCCAACTGTGTCTTTAAAAAGGCATATAATACAACTGCAAGCAATACTAAGATCAAACCAATCAAAACCGCTTTATGATAACGTCCAAGACCTTCAAAAGCAGTAAAAATCGTTGTTAAGCCAAAGGTAGAAATATTAGGTTTTCCTGCCATGATTTTTAAATTGACAGAGTATAAAGCAGTCATCGTCAAGATGCCCGCAAGAAGGGGCTGTATTTTGCCTTTTGTCTGTAAAAGACCTGTCACAATACCTGCCACTCCTCCTACGATAAATGCCATAAGAATGCCTAGATAAGGATGTCCTGCCACACAACAGATTACACTTGCGGCACAACCTGTGGTAAAACTTCCATCAATGGTTAAATCCGGGATATTTAAGATACGAAAGGAAATAAATACCCCAAAGGACATAATCGCAAAAATCATCCCCAACATGATTGCATCCATGATTACATCTAAACTCATAACTGCTCACCCTCTCTTGTTTGTATACGTTTATTCTTCGATCATGACTAAGTTTTTATCATTCTTCACTTCATCTGGAAGTGTGATCCCCAAGGTATCCATTGTCTTTTTATTTACATAGATATTTAAATTTGTATTGAATACTTTTACTGGGATATCTTCTACTTTTGTACCTTTTAAAATCTGATCTACCATCTTTGCTGTTTCCTGTCCAAGTTCTGTATAATTGATACCTACTGTCGCAAATCCACCATCTTTTACCATAGAATCAGCACCTGTGTATACTGGCACCTTTTTCTTATTTGCGGCTTCCACAAGTGGTGCCATAGAGCTTGCGACGGTGTTATCATTTGGTGCTAAAATAGCATCTACAGAATCTGTCAATACAGAAATAGCACTCTGTAATTCTGAAATATTTGTTCCACTGCCTTCGACTAATTCAATAT
The DNA here is from genome assembly GCF_003434225.1 of Absiella sp. AM29-15. Lineage (NCBI taxonomy): Bacteria > Bacillati > Bacillota > Erysipelotrichia > Erysipelotrichales > Erysipelotrichaceae > Amedibacterium > Absiella sp. AM29-15. Next base: position 75,314 of record NZ_QVFL01000002.1, on the reverse strand, counting down.
TGTTTTCTTTACAATATGCTTTGGCTTTTTCAAGGTTAGTTACTGAATTGGGTTCACCGGGATTGTATAAGAAGCCCAGTTTTTTCATTTTTGGATCAATCTTTTGTGCTAAAGCAATGATCTGATCAATTTGAATTTCATCACTTGTTCCTGTGATATTTTTATCAGGTTTTTCCACATTTGTCATTAACTTAGAACCTACAGGATCACTGACTGCCGCAAATACAATAGGAATATCTTTGCTGTAGTTTGCTGCTGCTGTCGCTGTTGGCGTAGCAATTGCTACAATGACATCTGATTTATTTCCGGCAAATGTTGACATGATAGAATTAGCTGTTGTTGGATCATTTCCAGCATCTTTGAAATCATATGCAATGTTTTCGCCTTCTTTATATCCTAATCTTTCCATCTCCGCTTTGAATGAATCACGAATTTCATTCAGACTTGTATGCTCCACAATCTGTGCTACAGATACAAGTGGTTTTTTCTCATCCTTATTACTGCTACATCCTGCTAATACACCTGCACACATCATGCATGCCATTAAAGTTTTTACTGTTTTTTTCATTTTCAATTTCCTCTCTTTCATCATTGTGTTGTTTGTTTTTTATTTGTTTTATTGGCTTACGCCATCGCCATTCTCCTGTGTTTAACACAATGACCACCTCCCTTTTGTTATAAAAAAAGCACCCGTCCAAAAGTCTTTTGACTTCAGGACAGATGCTGTATCTTCATCTGCGGTACCACCTGATTTGATGTTTTCCTTATTTTAAAACATCCTCTCATTCAAAATGCTATCACATTTCTAGCCCTTTAACGCGAGCACACGTCTTGGATACTAAGCATTTGCTTTTCCCCTCGCCCTCCAAAGTCCATTTACAAGCCTGCATCTCTATCATGATTCCACCATCCATGACTCTCTATCAGCGCACAACATGTTTTATCTCTTTGTCGTAGGTTTCTTCTAATTTACACCGATTTTTCTTTTATGTCAACCCAAAATTGAAAATTTTATCATTTATTTTGTGAAAATTATTTCAGTCAATCTTTCCATTTCCATGCAGCCTGGCCAGCGCCTGCTTCAAAATGATACTTCACAATACCTAAATCTATTTTTGAATATTTCCCTGATAATGCCTTTACACTTACACAATGATCTTGATGAAGTGTAAATTGAAATTGTTGTTTATTCATCGCAGTTGGTGCTATCTGTACACATCGCATACCATCTAAAAACCATGATGGCATCTTAGTTTCTGCCACACAAAGTTCTTCTATTGGTTTTGATTTATGAGGTTTTCCACTTTCTTTGCCATAACCGATGGCTATGACACAACATAATTGTTCATCATCATGTATGGGAATATGTTTCCTTTGAAAACTGCCTGCCACCCAGCAGGTATCAAGTCCTAATGCGATGGCCTGACATACGATTTTTTCACCATAATAGCCACAGTTTTCTTCCAGTTTCTCACCTGGTTTTCCTATCAATGCGATATAGTTTTCAACATTTGAAAACCTTCCAAAATGCGTAAAAAAGCTTTGAAATGCCTTTGGCTCCTGAAGATACATACGTATATGTAAACCACTTTCTTTATTACAGGCTTCTATCATTTGTCTTAGTTTTCTTATGGTATCCTGATCAATAACCTCTTTTGAATATTTTCTTATCGCATGGCGCTTTTGTAAGATTGCTGCTTCATTCATCATTTTTTCCACAGTTTCTTTCCTCTTCGCTCATTTCATTCATCAGCTTTTCCACATGCTGTATCAAATCAGTAAAACGTTTCCAGTTTGCTTCCTTGCCACTCATATGATAGAAATTTTTTGTGCCAATAGAATACATTTCCACAATACCCGCTTCCTTCAACACCTTTAAATGATGAGATACCGCAGGTCTGGAAAGGTGAGTTTCCTGCGCAATATCATTCACACGCATGCCTTCAAAATGACACATCAAACTTATCATGATCAGTTGACGGTTTTCATCTCCCATCGCAGTAAATGCTGTTCGACAATTCGCAAATTCCTTTGCGAGCTGTTTCATTTTTTCTTTGCTGTCCTGCATTTGATCACATCCTTATCCCTTGTATTATACAGGATATTTCATACTTTTGCGCATTGGTAAAGCAAATCAAGACGAAAGAAAAAGCATGGTAAGTTCCCATGCTATTTTCTTAATTGATATCCTTTTTCAAATTCTTCTTTTGTATGATCTTTGATCCAGAATCCAAAATGGGCACCATATTTACCTTTTCGATCAGCACCAGCTGTTTTTATACGACCTGTTGGCTGCTCTATGCCTGCAATCTTACAATCAAAAAGAATCTCCTGTCCATCCATCACGTCCACAAGATCACCTTCCTGAAAGCTTCCCTGTACAACATCTACACCTAATACACAGGAGCCATCTTTCATAGCGAAACAATCTTCTATAATCGCAACAGGTGCTTGTTTTATCACTGGTTTTTTATAAAATAACGTCTTATAGAAGGGTTCTATATTTTTCACTACATTCATGGAAAAATCATCGTGCAGCGGCACAAAATAAATTGGAAATCCTTTTCTATAAGGCATTGCGGCTTTTGCTAACTGATCAAATACTGTTGTTTGATCTCCACAATGATCCACAATGAGCAGCCAGCTTTCTTCAGCATTTCGCACCATAAACTGTAAATAGATCGCATGCACATCTTTTATTCTTTTCGCAGCTTTTTTTAATGCCTGTACCATTTCATTGGGATCGTCTTTTGGCTGTCCATAAGTTATCGTTTCATCTTTTTCTACACGTTCTTTTTGCACATGTGTTCTTGCGTCTAATTGCTGTTTCAGATTCGCAATCAGATCTTTTGTGAACAGTTTATTTTCATGGAATGGATTGATCACAAAACCACTTGCGTTTCCATCTTCCTTTAAAACCAAGGAAGCATAATCATCAAAATGCATCACAACAGTTTGTTGTTGTGCGACATCCTGCCATTTCTTTAATTCCTTCCAATCTGTAAATGCCAAAAAGAAGCTTTCATTATTAGAATTAGAAATCATCGCAAACTGAATGATTGTAGATTCCTTTAATGTAACAGTGCCATTTTCATCTGGTTTTTCTTTGATATCCATCATTACAGGACATAAAAAATCTGCCTTCATGACTTCATCAATCATATGATTTAAATCTTCCAGGCTTTGCGTTTCATCATAGTGTTTCATTGCCTCCACTAAGGTAGGATTGGTAACTGGTTTTTGAATATCCATAATGTTCTCCTTATTTATGATATGGATTATGATGCTGAATCATATATCCTCTGTAAATCTGTTCTAATACAAGGACTCTGGTCATTTGATGTGTAAATGTCAAATCGCTTAGTTTCCAGCGATAATCCGCACGTTTTACAACTTCTTTTGATGGTCCCAGACTGCCGGCTATAACAAATGTGATATTAGGACTTTGATAGATCTGTATAGATTCTAGTTTCTTCGCAAAGGCGATGCTATCAATCATTTCTCCCCATAAATCTAATAAGATCACATATTCTCCATCTTTGATTTTGCTTAACAGACGTTCGCCTTCTTTATCCTTTACGATTTCATTTTCCGCCTCACTATTGCTTTGTGGGGCATTTTCATCTGGCACTTCTACAATTTCCAGTTTTGTGAACGGACGAAGACGTTTTTCATATTCTTCAATCTGCATTCGCAGAGCTTTTTCTTTTAACTTACCTACTGCCACTATTTTTATCATATACTTACTCCTAACACGGTGAGTGGATGATGCATATATTTTCGTTTTAACGTGTGAAAGATACGATGAGCAATCAACACTTCCATCACACTGGAAAAGGTATCCACAGCATTCACAACCCATGCCTCTCTACAGGTTGGGGGAATAATCGTCAATGGCCACATATGTTTTCGTATGATTTCTGCTTCTTTTGCATTGATATTAAAATCACGTAATGCATTATGATATGCGAAATTCGCATGACGAAAGCCATGCCATTTATGCCATTTTTCTTTTTCATGCCAGTCATACAGGAAATAATCATGTAATAATGCCCCTGTAATCAGACTTTTTTCATCACTGTGCAAGTGTAGATGACAATTCATCGCATAACTGTAATAAGCAACCAAAATGCTGTGTGTCAGCGTTGAAATATCACCATGCTGCGTATAACTTTGCATCTGTTTTAAAGATGCCTGTGACAGCAGTTCTTCCACTGTAGTTTTAAAAAAATGTAATTGTTCCTGTTTCATCTCATCACCTGGGTATGTTATATCACAATTTTTGTAAAACTGCCATATTTTCACTTCTTACTTTTTCTTCTTTTTTCCAAGCAAAGCTGCCGCCGCAATGGAAACAACCCCTGCCACAGCTAATGTACTTTTATATGCTTTTTCTTCCAGCTTCATGATTTTATCTTTTGTTTCCGTGTTTTTTATTTCCTTTGGTTTATGAATTACACGAACTGGTGTTTGATAGCTTTCCACCATACAGGAAGCCATTGCTCTTAAATCATCGTAAGATGTACAATTATTTTCTTCCATAATCGCCTGAACAGCATCTTTTTGCTGCTTTGTTAAATCTTCAGGATTTGGTTTCTTTTTCGCATATGTTTTGATAAAACTAATAATATTTTTATAAAACAATTTTGCCTGAGATAACATTTCTTCATATGTATGTGTTCCCTGCATCAACAACTGTTGATTTATTGCCTTTTTTTCATCCTCAGACATTGCATTCCAATCTTCTTCTCCTGACAGAATAATGGAATAGTTTTCTGCACTGACTTCTTGAAAAGCACCCTTCTGATCACTCATATAAAGACTTATAAATTCCTGTAACATATATTCTACTTCTTTAGCATCCAGGATAAAATCTTCATATATTTTACAATCATAATTTAATAATATTTGATCAATGATTTCTTTTTCCATCTTTGACATGCGTTTCCAATAGCTTCTTCCAAGCATGATCTGTTCATAATTATGAATATCAATTTCTGAATAGATTTCTCCATCTTGATTGGATACATACACTTTAACAAATGATTTTGTGGAGCTATCCAGCATTTGCGCAACATTCAATAGCTGTTCATATGGCTGATTGAGCTTTGCGTTAATTGCTTCTTTTGTGCGAAGGGATAATAAATTCCAATCAATCTCCCCGGATAATATCTTCTGATAATTGGATGCATCCACACTGAAGTAACATCTTCCATCCTCACCAATCATATGTGATGATAAAAAAGTTTCCACTGTTTTTGATAAACTGTTTGCTTCAGATAGCATTTGTTCATAAGTACTGCCACCATTTGCCTGTAAGATTGCATTTACAGCTGCTTTTATTTCATCTTCCATACCTTCATATGCAGATTTTCCCAGCATGATTTGTTCATATTGATTGGCGCAGACCTCCTGATATATATTTTCTTCATCATCCATGAGATATGTATGCATAAAAACATCCGTTTTTGATTTTAAACGTTTTGCTTCCGCCAACATCTGATCATAGCTTTTGCTTTGTGCTGCCAGCAGGATACCATTGGCAATTGTCTTTTTATCTGCACTCATATAATTCCAGATATTTTCCCCTGATAAAATTGTCATAAAATTAGAGGAAGTGATATCCTGAAAAGGATGTCCATGATGATCTTTGGCGTAGCGATTAATGAATGCTACCGTCTGATTCAACGATGCAACTGCACCCTCTTTTTTCTGCTTGGTTTTCATGAAAACTCACCTTCCCTCATTTTTGTTTATATGGTCTATACCATTATATTGTTTGAAAGGCAACTTTGCAAGCGTTTTCGATAAATGTTTACTATTTTCATTTCATTTACATCTTATGTAAATCACAACTATAAAAATTATCATACCACGATAACAAAAAGCTTACACGATAGCTCGTATATCAATTTTATTTTTTACAATTTGATAAATAAAAGCTCTCATCTAAGTGCTGTTTGATTTCTTCATCACTGAGTGTTTCATCAAGTACCAGTGTGATCCAGTTTTTTTTGTTCATATGATAAGCTGGATAATATCCTGGTTTATTTAAGAGTTCTTCTAATTGTTCTGGTTTTATTTTTACATCTAAAATTTCTATTTCTTTATCTTCATTCATAATTTTTGACGCATGGATATTTAGAATAATACCATACCATTTTTGATTTTGTGTATTACGAAACACGCCATGTCCAGGATATTTTTTCCACAAAAACTCTGGTGTTGTTCCATAGGTTTCTTTCAGATATACAGCGATTCTATTTGACTGATTTCCTATAAATGGCTGTGCATTGTAACAATTTGATACAATATCATATAGAATTTCAAAATATGCTTCTCTCATTTTTGACACAAATTCTCCCGTTTGTTGTTTGATCCGATGATTGACATATTCTTCTCCACTTTCCATATCATATAGTTTTCCACTTAAATTTCCTTCCTCATCAACATGAATTTCCACATTGAAAACATCCATCATGATGGTGTGATATATGTATTGTCCTACTTGTTTTTCAAAACCATATGCGATTAGCTTATGGAAATTACAACGTGCTTTTCTGGTTACTTCATTTTCCATTTGTGTCAACTCCTGATGCTTATATTATATCGTATAAACATAATTTCTGTATATGCAAAAAAGACCTGCCTATTCGACAGGTCTGATTCATTAAGCATCTTTCATGGAATCTAAAATACCATCAACCAAAGCATCCATTTCATTACGATTTGCATCGTTCATACTGGATACAAAGGATAATTCTTCATTCAGAATACTCATCTGTTTCATTTCATCTAAGCATTCTTTCATCAAGCTGCCTGATTTAGGTGCCCAGGAACCATTTTCAATGATACCCACCACACGTTTTTGAACATTTAATGCTTTCATATCCATAAGGAAATTATGCATAACCGGATAGATACCTAAATTATATGTCACACTGGCTAATACTAGATGACTGTATTTAAAGGTTTCAGAAATCAGCTGGGATACGTGTGTATTTGATACATCATAAAGTGCTACATTGTGCATGCCTTTTTCCACAAGTTTTGTGGCTAACACATGAGCGGCATTTTCAGTATTTCCATACATAGAAGCATAGGCAATTAATACACCTTTTTCTTCTGGTTCATATGTGCTCCAGTGTTGATATTTATCAAGGATATATCCTAAATCATTACGCCATACCGGTCCATGAAGCGGACAGATCATCTTGATATCGATCGTCGCAGCTTTTTTCAATAATGCCTGTACATGTGCACCATATTTCCCAACAATATTGGTATAGTAGCGTCTAGCATCATCGATCCAATCACGATCAAAGTTCACTTCATCATTAAACAGCTTGCCATCTAAGGCACCGAATGAGCCAAAGGCATCAGCGGAGAATAATACACCATTGGTAATATCAAAGCTTACCATGGCTTCTGGCCAGTGTACCATAGGTGCTTCTACGAATGTAATCGTATGTGTACCAAAACATCTGGTATCGCCTTCTTTTACTTCTTCCATTTTTTCCACATCAAAGCCAAACTGGCGCATTAACAGGAAGCCTTTTTCTGTAGAAATCACGGTAACATTTGGATAACGCAACAGGATTTCTTCTATACTTGCCGCATGGTCTGGTTCCATATGATTAATAATCAGATAATCCAGATCTCGTCCTTTTAATACAGCTGCTACATTTTCTAAGAACTGGCGCCCAATAGACCAATCAACTGTATCAAACAGCACTGTTTTTTCATCCAAAAGAAGATAGGAGTTATAGGAAACACCTCTTGGAATTGGATGAATATTTTCAAATAACGCAAGTCGATGGTCATTTCCACCTACCCAATATAAATCATCACATACTTTTCTTACGCATTCCATTGATTTTTCCTCCTACTCTTCTATAAACTGGCCTTTTGCTTCCCCACATTCTGGGCAAATCCAGTCTTCTGGCAATTGTTCAAATGGTGTACCTGGTGCGATATCTGCTTCCGGATCACCTAACATTGCATCATATTCATATCCACATCCATTGCAAACATGCAGTTTGTATGGCAATGCATCTTTTTTGATAAATGGTTTCTTCATTTTTACCATTGGTGGTGCTGCCTTCTTTGGCTTTCCATTATCTAATGCAGCAGTTAATAATGGCAGAATTTCATTGACATCTCCAACAATACCATAATCGGCATTCTTAAAGATTGGTGCATTTTTATTGGTATTGATTGCCACAATGGTTGTCGCATCTTTGATACCTTTTAAATGCTGACTGGCACCTGAGATACCACATGCGATATACAGATTGCCACTGAATTTTTGTCCTGACATACCCACATAACGATCAATTGGCACATATTTTAATGTTTCCGCAACTGGTCTTGATGATCCAATAGCTGCACCTGCCTGTTTTGCCAGTGCTTCAATTAATTTCATATTTTCTTTTGATCCAATACCTTTTCCGGCACTGACAACACGTTCAGCCTGTGTAATTGGTGTATCTAGTGGAATACCAACTGTGAAATCATAACCATCAGCTTTTAATGATTCCACTAATTTTGCGACTTTTTCTTCTGCGCTGCCATCTTTAAAAATCATTTTCTTACGCATACCAGTAATGTCTGTTGGAGCTGCTTTTGTGGCAGCACGATCTTTCTTTTTAGGTTTACCTAAGATATGTGATGCGATAACCACACGCTGGATTTCATTGGTACCTTCATAAATTGTACAAATTTTTGCGTCACGATATGCACGTTCTACTTCCATACCCTTCAAATATCCACTGCCTCCAAATACCTGTAATGCATCATTGACAACCTCTAAACAGATATCAGAAGCATATTGTTTTGCCATGGCAGATTCCATACCATATGGTTCATGATGTTCTTTTAATTCTGCGGCGCTATATACTAAGAATCTTGCACAGCGAAGCTTGGTAGCCATATCCGCAATCTTAAAGGAAATGATTTGTTGCTGGGCAATTGGTTTTCCAAACTGTTCACGTTCTTTCGCATATTCTACCGCATGTTCAAATGCACCCTGTGCAATACCTAAAGCCTGAGATGCGATACCAATACGTCCTCCATCCAAAGTTGCCATTGCGATTTTAAAGCCCTGACCTTCTTTACCAAGTAGGTTTTCTTTTGGCACCTTCACATCATTGAAGATCAATTCTGCTGTTGATGATGAACGAATGCCCATCTTGTCATAGTGATCGCCAAATGTAAATCCTTCCCAGCCTTTTTCCACAATAAAAGCGCTGATTCCCTTTGTGCCGATATTTGGTGTCGTAACCGCAAATACCACATACGTATCGGCTTTTGGCGCATTGGTGATAAAGATTTTATTACCATTCAAGATATAATGATCACCTTGTAATACGGCTGTTGTTTCTGTACCACCAGCATCACTTCCAGCGTTTGGTTCTGTTAAACCAAAAGCACCAATTTTTTCACCTTTGGCAAGTGGTACTAGATATTTTTGTTTTTGTTCTTCTGTACCAAATGCAAAGATTGGCCAGCTTCCTAATGATACATGGGCAGATAGGATAACCCCTGTGCCACCATCTACACGACTCAATTCTTCTACTGCAATTGCATAACTTCCAACATCTAAGCCAGCTCCTCCATATTCTTTAGGATATGGAATACCCATTAGACCCATTTTGCCAAGTTTTTTGATTGCTTCCGTAGGAAATTCATTTTCCTTATCCAGCATAAATGCGATTGGTTTCACTTCTGTTTCCGCAAACTCACGGATTTTGGCACGTAATTCTTCCTGTTGTTGTGTTGTTACATAATTCATCAACGTATACCTCCTCTTTTTACCTTAACCTATGATGACGATGTTCTTTCAGCTACTCGCTTTTTAGGTTCTATGCCTCTTACACCGATAGGATAACATATATGTAAGCGCTTATACAACTAAAACGCTCATAATTCTTAAAACTTTTCTAAGAATTATTTTTATGTTTATAAAAAAGAAAAGACCTGCCTTATCGGCAAGTCTGATTTATTCTAAAACTTCACGACTTTATAATCATCGCTTCTTGTTCAAGTGCTTTTCTATGCTTTAAAATCGCATCCATTACATCATGAAAGATTGTCAAATCTTCACGATCTCGTGCTTTTTCTATCTTATCAAGATAGGCTTCATCCACACTTCTTGCATATTTCAAATATTTTTCATAAATATCAAGTGACATATGATAAGGCTTTAAATTAGGAAATACTTCCTCTTTTAATCGTGCAAACATCAAAAATCCACCTAAATCGATATCGGAGGATAAATATATTTCTCCATGAAATCCTTCCCGCATACATTCATATAATTGTTTTCTAACAGGACTAAAATGACCACCTGCAAATACGATTGCTTCATCTGGTCGTTTTTCTTTGATACGGCTATAATAATTCGCTTTATTTTCAATCAGCACCAAACGCTTTGCCTGTATTTCCATATGTTCTATATCAGAAAGCATATCTCCATTTAGGATAAACCCTTTTTGAAATGGGGTTGTATCGATACAAGTACCATCTTTTAAATAGAGTTGAATAGGCGCACACCATGCAAATTCCTCTGGATATAATTGAAATCCAAGACTGCGAAATATCTCACTTTCCCGCATTTCATAATCATCTGCTTTTGCCATAAGATAATTAGGTTCATATCGATGAATCAGTGATAAGAAGCTACTTTTTAGTTCATTTTCAAAGTACTTGGTATCATGAAAGAGAGCATTGGACATCGCACGCATAAAGTTATTTCGCCCTTCATCAATATAGTCAAGTACCATAAAAAGCTGTTTGATATGCTCCATATCTTTTCCCACATATTTATGCAAAGTTCCATTTTTTACAAGATATGCTTGTTCATCCTGAATAAATGATTGTATCCATGGAGTTTTTATCTTTTCCTGATAGTCATGAAGTAATTGTGATAATTGTTGCGCTTCATCATTTTTCGATTGTTTACCATAGTATTCCTGATAGATATCATTCACATGCTCCAGATTTAATATGATGGTTTTCATATGGTTGGTATGTTCTTGATCATACACAATTTGAATATATCCTTTGTTTTGCAGTTCTTCCATATCCGCATTGATTTCTTCCACACTATCAAAATCCTGTACATCATATGCATGATAGCTTTTCAAATGAAACATGATTCGACGCTTACTGTTATCTTTATTGGGATTGGCATGGGCACTGTTTTCGTACTTCTGAATCAGTTTATCCAATAACTGCTTCTGATGCTTGCTCATGTATTGCCTCTTTCTGGGTCCATTTGGTTACGGTAGATACACGTTGATGGTTACGTTCATCACTTGTCGCAATCAACGTCATATCCGCCACTCTGCTTAAATTAGAGATTTTATCGGTTGGTGTAACAATGATTGCCTGAAAGCCTAAAGACTTCAATAGATTGATACATTCCTCAATTCGCTCATTATCCATCTTATCAAAGGCCTCATCAAATACAGCTAATTGTAAGCCACCTGCTGGTCCATCATAAACACTAAATAATGATACTAAAACAGCCACATAAAATGGTGTTTGTGTTTCTCCACCTGAACTTGATCCGATGGTCTTTCCAAGCGAATTTCCATTCTCTAGAATATCAAATTTCAGATAGGTCGTAAAGCGTGATAACATCTTCACTTCTTTTTCTAATTCATGATATGCCTTAGGATCATTTAAAGATGATAATGCGGATATTTTATCAAACAATTCCCGTATTAATTCTTCATTTTCTTCATACACATGCGTATTTAATAAGTTATGACCATTTAATTCTTTGTTGGTAATCAGATTATAGTATTCACGATAATCTTCGTTACAGGTACAAACGAATTCATATTGAGAGCGGCCAAACTGATGACGTTTGATAGAACGATTTAATCGGTCGATTTGCATTTTTACATTTTCAATCTTACTGTTTAAGGCATTAAAGAAATTGTTTTGGAAACATTCATATGCTTTCTGTTCAGCAAGATGACATTTCTCTATATATCCTTCTACCACATTCTGCGCAAACTTCTCATATTCTCGTTCATAATCTTCACTCGCAAAGGATGGATCTAAATGAATGCGAAACATCAGATTATATTGTTCCTTTTGGCTCTTTAATTCCATCTGATCAATACCTAAAGAATTTTCCAGATGCTTATACTGACTATCTATCTGTTGTTTTCTTTGTATCATTTTATCCAGTTCTTTAATATTTGCGATACTATCAGGGATACCATAAACTGGTTTTTCACTCTGTTTCAAACGTTCTTCTAATTCCTGCATACGTTTGTTATCGCTGGTAATTTCTTTTTCTAGTTGTTTGGCATTGCTTCCCTGTTCTACCTGGATACCATAAATACGATTTCTTTCTTTTTGCGTAGCCTTAATTTGTTCATCAATATCCATTAATTCTTGTAAAGACTGTGGCGTCATCGCATCTTTCAGCTCTTTCATTTCTTTTTCCAAAGCATTCATTTGTTCGGCCTTTGTCATAGCGGCTTCTACCTGACGGATAAAATCATCATTGATAACATACGCAATATGAATATCCTTCACGATATCATAAAGCTGTTGTAATTGTGCTTCGTGTTGTTGGTTTTCTTTTATTTCACGTTCAACTTCAATCAATTGTTTTTCAAGGGAATCCGCCCCGATAAATGGGATTTTATAATGGTTGGGATTCATATGAGAAATCGCATAGCCACTATACAACATACAATCTGGTGTAATGCTGGTGTGATATTTACGAATATCTGCTTCCTTTTCACAACATGCGACTCTTCCCAACAAGTATTTCACATACGGCTTTAAATCTTCACGATCGACTTCCACATGATCATATAAGGTGGTTGTATCTAAGTCAGGTCCTGGTTTTGCTTTAGCCTGATCGACAATGGAATATGTATGAATATCTAATTCATTTTTCATAGAACGATACATTCGATAGGCATCCATAAAGTATGCTTCATCTACAATCAGATTTAATTTTTGATTACGGATGTATCCTTCAATTGCATTTCGCCATGTTTCATCTTTGATGGTAATATGGTCTGCCAATATGGTTACTGAAATTTCTTTTTGATGCAACATGGATAAACGTTTTTGTAGTTCTTCTTTGAATAAAAGAAGTTGTTTAGAATATGGTTTCTTTCCATTTTCCAGCTTTTGTTTCTTCACTAGCAGCTCTTTCATTTCTTCCTGTTGTTTTACCAATGCATTTTTCAGATTACTTCTACAATTTACAACATGTTCATCTATGTTTTGCAGATTTTCATAAAGTGTCTTATATTCATCTAAATCAAAACGTTCCAGATGTTCCACCTGATTGATGGACTTTCTGACCATTAAACGCTGTGTTGATGAAATTCCTTCTTCTAATGCAAGCAGCTCCTCATCTTCAATATCTTCTAAAGTTTCCAGCTGTTCATCCAGATCTTTGCCCTTCTGGATTAACTGCTCACTCACAACACTGACATCCTCATGGTGAATATCCCATTGATTCTGACAGTTTTGAATTTTACGTTCCAAAATATCCGCAGCATTATCTTTACGCTTATCTTTTATTTCTTCCAGCTGTTTTTCTACTACCTCATATTCTGCAGCACTTTGTGCACGTTGTTGTTTTAGTGTCTGAAATTCTTCATTGTGTTGATGATAAGATGCAACCACCTGTTCATGCTCCAATACCATCATTTGATAGTTTATGGCTTGTTGTTCTATCGCTAAAGTATCAAAGCGTTCTTTATCCTGCAGGATATCCATATATTTATCATGAATGATCTGTAGTTGCTCCTTCTTAGATTGTACAGTTTCTAATTGTTCCTTCATCTGGCGATAATCCTGAATTTCTTCCTGCATTTCTTCCAGATTTAAATCTTCTTCTTCCTGACAGATATTTTTTACGATAAACTCTGATATATTCATCATTGGTGTATAGGCAACTGCCATTTTAAATACATCAAAGAAACGTTCATCTTTGATCATCATACGTTGTTTAAAGTAATTACGATAATCGGTATTGGTCGTAAACATACGGCATCCTCGATCAGAAAAGCTGTCTAAAAACTTTTTCATGCGGCGGATATCATATACTCGTTTTTCATGATCCAGCAATCCATCACTTTCCACAAATTCATGTTCAGGAATTGGATGATTCATCATATAGAAACGATAATCCATTTCATTTCTTGTGGCACCTTCGCAATCAAAGACGATACCAAAGCAATATGTCTGACCTTTTTCATCTTCAAATTGCATACAAAGATGAGAACTGAAGAAGCCTTTATCTCGTTTATAGGTACCGTTTTTATACTTTCCTTTCAGATATCCCATCAAATCTCGTGTGGTTTTATCATTGGCGGATTTATTAAATAAAGATTTATCTGTTTTTCCTAATATGACGATCTGCATCGCATCAATCAGCGCAGATTTTCCTTCACCGGTTTTTCCACTTAAAAATACGATATCATCAAAATCTAACATGACTTTCTCATAGTACAGCCAGTTAATCAATAGCATTTTCTTCAGTTTCATCTTCATCACCTTCTTCCTCGTTATGTATATTCTTTAAGATATGATCTATATGCTCTGGAGTTAATACACAAGTGATATATGGTAAAACCCACAGATATTCCTCTTCCTCAACGTGATATCGCTGTACCACATTCAATCTTTGTAACGTCATGATCGCAGAAGAAATCATGGTAGAAGATGGTTTTGAGGACACAAGCGCAAATACATCCACCAACAATCGAAGCAGTTCATTGGTTGTGATACGTATCGTTAAGGAGGCATCTAATTCCAGCATTTTTTCTTCATAATAATTACGTAAAATCAATAGGAACATCGTTTCCAACATATTCAACTGATATTTACATGCACAGTCTTCCCGCTCATTTGTGATATAAATCATCCCCATATAGGAAGAACGATCTTTTTGAAGGATCCATCCTGCATATCGTAAATATTCATCAAAGTATTCCCAATGATCTGAAATAAATGTATAGTCCTCATTGCGTTCTTTTTTCTCAAAATTCTTGATTTTATTGTACTGATAAACACAATTTTCAGCTAATAAAATATTCACGATACGTGAAAATTCTTCACGTTGATTTTCCATTAATGTTTCTACTTTCATGAATCGCCCTTCTTTCTTATTAATAGATTTGGATAGTGGAAGTTACCTTCTTCAATACCTTGTGTTTCATTTGGCAGAAGTGTAGCCTCTATATCCATCTTTCGATCTCGTCCATAGACATAAATCAGAATAGATCGTATATAATCATCCATATCTTTTACCCCGATATCCTTTAATTTACCGGCAGACTGATCTTTTAATTTATCTTTATAATAAGCCGCCACTTTTTCTTTTGTGAAGCGTTCATAACGATCTAAGCCTATTTTTTCTTCCAGCTGGCTTTGATCAGGTGCTTCTTCATCAAAGGTGAAACGCATGATATCTTCGCTTTGTTTACGTTTACGTTTGGCGAAGGAATACACCTCATTCTTTGGTATATATTGTGTCTTTTGAATATTCATGGTCTGTGAAATCATATCTGAGGTAATTTGTGGTTCTTCCTTCATATGATGAATCAGTTCCACAAGTTTTCCTTTTAAGCCTTGATCACTATTACATAAATACATAATTTTCTGTTTCGCAAGTCGACGATAACTTGCATCACTATTTACAAGCTGAGCTGTCAGATTTTCCACAATATTTAAATCGTTATACATCGCATATAACATAGACTCAATTGATTTTTTCGCATGATCACGGCCATTTACTCGATAATGACTGGTAGCACTGTCAATGATTTTTTCCTTTAATGTTTCATCATGAAGCAGTGTTTCCAATATATTGGCAACTGGATTTTTAAAACGTTTTAAACTATCCTCTACAAGTGTTGGGAACACATATCCTTCCACAATATCCCCATAGTATACATCAAAGAAATCATGATATATTTTCGTCGATACTTTTTTCACCTGAATGGCATAATAATCACGGATTCTGGCATTGGTCTGTTCAAGTGTTAAGATTAGCTCTTTAAAATCTGCATAGGCATTACGGATATGCTGATAGCTGTCCTCAATTTTCATTGGATCTTCCATATCTTTTAAAGACGCATGAATACGAATCATATATCCAATCTGTTCACGCTCTTTGATAATATCATTCACAAATGTGATAAATACGCGGCTGTGATAAGGCAAAGACACCATTTTCTTCATCGTATCCATATGTAAATCTACATTGATCCAGCCATGTTTTTCAAACAGGCGCAATAAAAACTGGATATCTTTTCCATACGTATCCTTTTCCTGCCTAAGTTCTGTTTCTATTTGCGCATACTCTTCTTCCTCTTTAAAATCTAACGATATTTCACGGTCTTTCACGTATTCTTCTAATAAATCCACAAGCAGGGAACGTTCCATACTCATTGTTTGATTTCGATATATACAATCATGGATTTCTAATAATAAATCCACATACCTATCTTTATTTTTTGACACCAGTATCGTAAAAAAAGATGCATCCATCTTTTCAAATAGTGACATAACTTCACCTCCGATAAACCTCGTCCTTTTATTTTACATGAATACTTGAAAAATATCCATAAAGAATTACCTGTTTCATTATGACTTACTCCTTTAATTAAGAAAATTTTGATTATGAATGAAATATAAAGTATCATAAATAATTTATGACAAAGATATAAACTCATCTAACACCCAAACCATCACAATCAAAAAAAAGAAGTATGTTCTTGAATAGAAACCATACTTCCTTCTTTTTACTCTAATGTTACTTTAATTTCTTTTTCCTTACCACTTCGATTAATGGTCAGGATTGCTTCATCGCCAACATTTTTACTATATAAAAGCGTACGGAATGTTTTGAAATCGGTACAAGCTTTGCCATCAAATTTCACTAAGACATCCCCACTCTTTATACCCGATTTACTTGCTGGTGAGCCTGATGTTACTTTCATGATATACAAGCCACTATCAATATCTTTATCGATATCAAAATAGCTGCGTTCAAAGCTTGTTAACTGTGCAATTTCCTGTACAGAAATACCCAAAATAGGACGAATAACTTTACCTTCCTTTTCTAACTGGGTAATGACAGGCAATACTTCATTGATTGGTAGCGCAAAGCCAAAGCCTTCCACTTCTTCTGCACTGATTTTCATAGAATTGATACCAATCAGTTCCCCTGCCATATTGATGAGTGGACCTCCACTGTTGCCAGGATTGATAGCTGCATCTGTTTGAAGAACGGATACATCAAAGTCTGCGACACCATTGTTATCGGTATCTACCTCCATGTGACGATCTACACCGGAAATTAAGCCACCAGAAACACTTCCCTGATATTCGATTCCAAGAGGACTTCCCATAGCGATGACGTATTCCCCTTTTTTCACCAACGAGCTATCTGCCATCGTAAAGGCTTCCGCATCAAAATCAACTGTGACCTTCAATAATGCCAAATCCATGACTTCATCTAGTCCTTTGATTTCTGCTTTTATTTCTTTCCCATTCGCAAATGTGACAATTGCGCCATCTCCATCAGAAACTACATGGTTGTTGGTAATAATATATACATCTTTTCCATCAACCCGATAGATTGCGCCACTACCACTTCCGATGGAACGATTGCGAAGTGTTGCTGTTACAGTCACAACCTTGTTTTCACATTTTTGTACAAGCTCCGTTACATCATTATTGATTTCCACTCTTGCCTGTTGTACATTCCCCTGTGTTGTGGTTGTCTGAATCTGATTACTACTTTTATCTGTGGAAACTCGATACAGCTGAATACTGATCACAATATTCCAGCCCAACAACATGACTACCAAAAATGTTAGTGTTTTTTTCATGCTTATTTCGCACCCTTTCCTCCAACATAAATAGAAAACTGATCTGCAGGATATAACTTCATCTGATCATGATGGATTTGTTTTTTATCCAAATGAGATATCAGTGTATTTAATGCCAGCTCCCGTGTATTTCCTTCTTGAGAAATATGGGCTAGTATAATTTCTTTGGTGTTGTTTCCAATCACATCACATAAAACATTCGCACTGTCATCGTTGCATAAATGCCCATAGTCATTGATGATTCGCTGTTTGATATATACAGGGCGATTGGTTTGCATCAACATCTCTATATCATGATTACTTTCAAATATATAATAATCAGCGTCCTTGATATAATCTTTTACTTCTTCTTTAATATACCCCGTATCAGTCACATAAACCATTTTTTCATTCTCACATTCTATCACATAACCAACAGTTCCTTCACAATCATGACTCATTGGTAAAACGGTAATGTGGAAATCTTTGATATCCAGTGTATCATAAGGGGCAATCCCATGAAGATGCTCTGTTTCAATATTTTGTGTTGCGTAAGTATGAATATCATTGAACATCTTCATCTGGGATACATGATCACTGTGTGTATGTGTAATCAATATCGCATCAGACTGGGTGGGATCATATTGAATGCGTTCAAAGCATCCTTTCAGATATCGTTTGGTCGTGCCACAGTCGATGACGATTTTTGTGTCGTTATGTTTAATCAGGCAGCAGTTTCCTTTGGAGCCACTGGCCAATAATGCAAATTTCATAAGGTAACCAACTTTCTAAATCTTCGCCATGTTGAAAAATGCGGAAATGTTTTTTTGAAATGCCAGCTGGATTCTGGCAGTTGCCCCATTACGATGCTTGGCGATTTCCACATCGGTAGGCTCTGTCACATTTTCAGCCGCTTCATTTTTGTCTTTATTGTAGTATTCTTCACGGTATAAAAACATAACGATATCGGCATCCTGCTCGATGGCTCCGGATTCACGAAGGTCTGACAGCATTGGATGTTTATCAGGTCTTGTTTCTACACTACGTGATAACTGTGATAATGATATAACGGGACATTCCATCTCTCTGGCAAGCCCTTTTAAAGAACGTGAAATTTCTGAGATTTCCTGTTGACGATTATCCGATCCACCTCTGCCGCTTCCTGATATCAGCTGAAGGTAGTCAATGACCACAAGATCCAGACCATGTTCGCTTTTTAATTTACGACATTTAGAGAATATCTCAGATATTTTGATATTACTGGAATCATCGATAAACAGTTTACATGCCATCAGTTCGTTGGCAGATTCATTCAGTTTATTAAATTCTTCATCCAGAATGTTCCCACTTCGAAGTTTACTAGATTCGACTGCACTTTTTGCGCTTAATATACGTTTCATCAAGGCTTCCGCAGGCATTTCCAGTGAGAATACCGCAATCGCACCTGGATTATAGAAGGATGCATTTAGCGCCAAGTTTAACGCAAATGCAGTTTTTCCCATCGCAGGACGAGCCGCTAAAATAATCAAATCACCACGCTGAAAACCATTGGTCAATCGATCCAGGTCATCATAGCCGGTTTTGATTCCAGTTACACGATTATCTGAAGAACGAAGTTTGATCAATTCCTGCATTACACCACTGATGACATCACGGCTGCTTTTGAAATCCGTTGCTTTACGGCTTCTTGTGACATTTAATATTTCACGCTCTGCGTTATCCATGATAACATCAAGGCTTTCACTGGTATCAAAACTGTCTTCCGCAATCACCTGTGCTGTTTCAATCAAGCGCCGTAAATGGGCACGGCTTTTAATCATTTCAATATAGTAAACACTATTGGTACTGGAGATCGCTGTATCACTTAATTTGATGATATAATCAGCACCTCCGACTAAATTCAATTGATCTGTATCTTGTAAACGGGTAATGACGGTCGTTACATCCACCGGTTTTCCCATATCCACAATATCTAACATACAACGAAAGATTCTCTGGTGGATATCCAGATAGAAATCCTCTGCCACAAGTCCTTGATCATACACGACACCCGCAACATTGGGATACACCATCATGGCGCCTAATATGGATTGTTCCGCCTCATTACTGTGTGGCAGTTCTTTACTCATGGTTTCCTCCTATCCATTGACATGAACACGAATCACACCAATGACTTTGTTTTTATATAAATCAACTTTTACATCGGTATATCCTAAATTAGAAATTGGTTCATTGTCGATAACTTTACGTTTTTCTACTTTGATACCATATTTATCATGCAACTGGGCAACAATCTGTTTTGTGGATACACTTCCAAAAACTCTGCCGCCTTCTCCCGTTTTTACATGGAATTCTAAAACGATTTTACTTAATTCTTTTTTTAGTTCTTCAGCCTCTGATTCCAGCTGTTTTTCTTTTAAATCATGTTGAAGATTCTCTTCATCTAAGATTTCCATACTTTTCTTTGTGGCCAAAACAGCCAGTTTTTTGTTTAACAGGAAGTTTCTGCCATAGCCATCACTGACCTCTACAATATCTCCTTTTTTACCAACCTTTTTTACATCACTTAGTAGTATTACTTTCATCTGTTGTATCCTCCTTGTTTTCTTCTATATATTCATCAATCATTGCGCGTAGTTCATCATCTACTGCCGCAACACTGGTATCATCACGTTGCAATGCCGCAGCAGAGAAATGTCCACCACCATGCATTTTTTCCATAATGACCTGCACATTGATTTCACCTTTACTGCGTGCAGAAACAGCAACTTTGTTATCTTTGATATTGGCAATGACAAAGCTTGCCTCAATACCTTTGATATTTAATAAAGAATCCGCCGCCTGTGACATCATGGTACGATCTTCTATCGTATTGTCATTAACAGCCGCAATAATCATATTTCCACGGTATTTTTCAGACCAGTTCATGATAGAGGTTTTTGCTTCAAAATCATCATAGTCCTCTTTTAACATGTTTTCGGCTTTCATACTGTCTGCGCCAATCTTTTTCAGATAAGCAACGGCTTCAAAGGTACGACTTCCTGTACGCATTCTAAAGCGATTGGTATCAACCAAGATACCATTATACATAATCGTAGCTTCACTTTCTGATATATTCACCTTATTTGTCTGATATGGCAAAAGCTCTGTTGCAAGTTCACTTACAGAACTGGCACTGGTTTCCACATAGACAAGAAGTGGGTTTCCAATAAAATCTTCACTTCGACGATGATGGTCAATCACAATAATACGTTTTGCGGACATGACAGTCATTGGTGCTCCAGTTTGTTTTGGGTTATGATGATCCACCGCAATGACCAGATCACCATCTCCAATCAATTTTGTGGCTTCTTCATCTTCGATAAAACGATGACGGGAATCTAATTCATCTTCCAAAGCAGTAAATGCTTCTTTCAACTGTGGCTCCATACCACCGCTTTTACTAACCACGTAACATTCTTTTCCATAAGCACTTGCGATACGTGACATACATAATGCACTGCCCATACAGTCAAAATCCATATTGGAATGTCCAACCACAAATACACGTTTACTTTCCATTATCGCTTCTTTGATTGCCTGTGCCATAACACGTACACGCACTTTACTACGTTTTTCACTTGCTTCACTATTACCGCCAAAGTATTTGACACTTTCTCCATATTTCTTAACAGCAGCCTGATCTCCACCACGACTTTGTGCAAGCTCCAGCAAATCATTTACCATGGTATCTAATAACTGATAATCATCTGTACCACGAGCAAATGACATACTTAATGTGATGGATACATCTATTTCTTCTGCATTTTTTCTTATTGTATTTAATATCGAAAAACGATCTTTTACAACCTGCGCAAAAATCCGTTCATTTAAGATAACCAGAAAACGATCACTTCTCAAACGACGAATAAACATGCCGTATTTATTTGCCCATTCCACACATGGCTGACGCAGCTGTAAGTTGATTTGTGCCATTTTGCCTTCATCCACATACTGCTGGATTTCCATATAGTTATCCAATTGTAATAAACCAGCCACAACACCATCAGATTCAAAGCGTTTTTTCAATACAGCATATTCTGTAATATCACGGACATACAATACCTGCGCATTTTCTTTTCGGGTAATTTCATATACATGATCATCATCCGTTGCGGTAATCACATCTACATCACCAGTAAATAAATCCGTGATTTCCGCAATCCAGCTGGAAAGTTTTTTTCCAACGACATCAATTTTTCTTTCTTCCAAAAAGTCATTGATCCATGTGGCATTATATTGTTCATCATAGGTAATAATTCCTACTTCACCAAATAACAATGCATCTTTAGCATCATGCCCTAAAATTCTTGAGATATCAATATCTCGTTGTTCTCTATCCTTTTGAAATTTTACCATGATCCAGACGATAATAGCGATATTCAATACTAACATTACTACCATTGGCACCATATTGATATCATTAAACCCTACAGAATATAACGATATCAATGCCAGAATCTGTAATATCACAATAATAGCGATTTGTACCTTAAAATTTTCTAAGCGATCCATGTAATAACACCTCACTCATTTTCTGTTTCAAATCTAATAACATGTCCAATACGCCAATGCATGCCACTACAAAATTCACGTATGGAACAAATATAGCAATCATGACAAGAAACACAGCAGCACGTTTACGAAGCAATACAATCAACCACATCAAGGCCAATGCACCATAGCCAATCGCAAACACCATTGCACATAGATAACATGCGAACAGAACATTTAAAAGTTCTTGGTTTAATTTTATCACATTTTGCATATAAAATAGTAGCCAAATAACAATTATTATGAATCCTATGATTTTTGGCACCTTTAATTCATAAAGTGGCTTCATTGGGCGCACCTTAATTTTAAAGCGTTTTAACATTACATTTCCCAGCATATGAATACACATCGTTTGTAGAATACTCATTAGTAACGTTGATAAAATACTGATGATGGATATGACTTTTGCGATATTAAAGCCAACATCCAAGTGAAACATGGATAATAACATATTGGCAATTTCTACATCTTCCGATGGATCATATCCAAAAATAGAGGCAAATAAAACAAAAGTGATCAAATAAGAAAACAGTGTAAAAAGAAACGTCCAGAACATCAGCGTTCCATTCTTCCATTCTTTTCTTATCCCACCGCCATAAACCATACCAGTTACAATACAGCTGAACATATAAAAGATAGTGGTAGGCACACTCAGCATAAAGCTTAAAATCAACATACAGACACTTGGCACCATTGCATTCTTTACACCATACTTTGCGGTATAAATTAAAATAGGGAATGTCAAAATCCAATACATCATATATTCAATCATTCCAGCCAACTGACGATTAATAAACAGCATCAATCCTACAATCGCCACCATCATGGCCCCTTCGGTTATTTTTCTGGTATCGTTTTTCATAAGAACCTCCTAATTATGACAAAAACCTCCACCCGTTTGACAAGTGGAGGTAATCTATTCTTATTCGCTTACGTAAGGCAATAAAGCCATCTGGCGAGCACGTTTGATTGCTGTAGCCAGCATTCTCTGATATTTAGCACGTGTACCTGTAACACGTCTTGGAATGATTTTTCCGTTTGCGCTAATAAAACGTTTTAATAATTCAACGTCTTTGTAATCGATAGTTTCAATATGGTTCTTTGTAAAGTAACATACTTTTTTACGTCCCATACGCTGTTTTTTGAATGCCATAGAAATATCTCCTTTCTTTAGAATGGTAAATCATCACTTGCGATATCAAGTGTATCGCTTGATGCAAAATCACTGGAATAAGATGACTGTGAACTTGATGTATCTGGTTCATAACCCTGGTTGTTTGCATTGTAATCAGGTGTATATCCAGCTTGTGCATTGTTTGCACTTGCAGATTTGCTTTCCAGAAACTGTACGCTGTCAGCAACTACTTCAGTAACATATACACGTTTTCCTGTCTGGTCATCATAGCTGCGTGTCTGGATTCTTCCTTCCACTCCAACTAGACTTCCTTTATGAAGGTATTGTGCCATTAAATCAGCAACTTTATTCCATGCTACGCAATTGATAAAATCGGCTGTTGGCTGACCTTCGGTTTTTATACGGCGATCACATGCAACGGTAAAGGATACCACAGATGCTCCTGAGCCGGTTTTTCTTAAGATTGGGTCTTTTGTAAGACGTCCAACCAAAACGACACGATTGATCATAGTCTATCTCTCCTTTATCGAGCGATTATTCTTCGCCTTCAGTTTTGATGATCATATAACGTACGATGCTGTGGTTGATACGAGCCAAACGATCGAATTCTTTGATTCCTTCGTTGTTAGCTGTAACGTTCATTACAACATAGTAACCTTTTTTCATGTGATTGATTTCATATGCGAACTCTTTTACACCCCATTCGTCAACCTTATCGATTGATCCTTCGTGGTCTGTAATGATCTTGTGTAAGCCATTCATAACTTCGTTACGAGCTGCTTCTTCCAAAGATGCGTTCACAATGTACATGATTTCGTATTTTTTCATTCTGTACACCTCCTCATGGTCTTCGGCCCTATTTCCTGAATAGAGCGGGGAGTAGAGATTTCTACCCATTTATATATTTTATCATTTGGTTCCGGCAAAGTAAAGTTCTTTTTTATTTTTTTGACAATCTTATCCAAAGTACATCTTATGATTCATATTTTTCAATCATTTTGCGCCATAAGCCATAATATATATGCTAAAAAGATTGTATATGCCAATGCATTTCCCTCTTGACACCTATCGACATCGTCATTATAGTGTAAGATGCTTGTTTCTAAATGCGCCTTTTCTATATATATGGCAACTTGCTTACTATCGCATGCAAAAATTGCCTGTATCAGATTCATAGTATCTTCATGATTCACTCACTACACCCAGTTAGAAACTTCTATATAATTCACAAAGGATTTCCACTACTTCATTATTAGAATATATATCATTTGTTTTTTTATCATATCCTAAATATCCCAAGTGTACAAGCTTCGTCTTTTGATGATGGATATCGCTTAAATGAAGAAGTATCTATTTTATATCCGCGCTCTGTTGTATGTTTCTTATTAGATCATGAATTCTATGATTATCGGACTGTCACAGAAATATTTTACCAAATTAAACCGTCATCAGCGATGTAACCATTTACATTGAAAATAATGTAAAAAAATAATTGACAATAAAATCAGTTTGATTTAAACTATTCGCATACACAAGCAAAGAAGCTTATGATTTTACAATCATAGGCTTCTTTTTCTATTTTGTGTATACAAGAAAACTATCTTTTTCTATACCACAAAGGCGTGTGTTTCAATTTTGATACGTACGCTTTTTTTTGTATAGAAATGGATGTATGTAAAAAGAGGAGGAAAAACATATGGAAGAAATTTTAAGTCAAATCTTTGGCATATGGTACCTGATTGGTGCAGCCTTTGTATTCTTTATGCAGGCAGGTTTTGCGATGGTAGAGGCAGGATTTACACGAGCAAAAAATGCCGGTAACATTATTATGAAGAATCTGATGGATTTCTGTTTAGGAACTGTCGCATTCTTATTAATCGGTTATGCCTTATTATGTGGTGATGATCTTGGTGGTTTCATTGGCTGGTTTGATTTCAGTAAAGGACCTTTGTTTGATTTTACAAACACCAACTGGTCAGCATTTGTATTTAACTTGGTGTTCTGTGCAACCGCAGCAACCATAGTATCTGGAGCGATGGCAGAACGTACAAAATTCATTTCTTATTGTATTTACAGTTTCGTCATCAGTTTGATTATATATCCAATTGAAGCTCACTGGATTTGGGGTGGTGGCTGGTTATCTCAATTAGGTTTTCATGATTTTGCCGGTTCTTGTGCAATTCATATGGTTGGTGGTATTACTGCTTGTATTGGAGCCAAATTACTTGGACCCAGAATTGGAAAGTTCAATAAAGATGGTTCTCCAAATGGTATCCCAGGACATAACATCACCATTGGGGCACTTGGCTGTTTCATCCTGTGGTTTGGATGGTATGGATTCAATGGTGCTGCGGCAACCAATGGATTACAGTTAGCAACGATTTTTTCGACAACAACAGTTGCCCCAGCACTTGCGACTTGTACAGTTATGATAATCACATGGGTAAAATATGGAAAACCAGATGTTGCCATGTCTTTAAATGGTTCATTAGCAGGACTTGTCGCTATCACTGCCGGATGTGATGTTGTTAATGTATTAGGCTCAGCCATCATTGGTATTTTAGCTGGCATCGTCGTTGTATTTGTCGTCTGGCTATTAGATTATAAATTAAAAATCGATGATCCTGTTGGCGCAGTTGCCGTTCATGGAGGATGTGGTATTTTAGGTACTATCTGTGTTGGATTATTTGCATGTGGTACAGACACAATGCCTGAAGCTGCTGGTTTATTTTATGGTGGTGGTACGAAATTATTATGTACACAGCTGCTTGGTGTTGGTAGTGTTGCATTATGGACTGCCATAACGATGACGATTGTATTTGTGATCATCAAAGCTACTGTTGGACTACGCGTTACCGAAGAAGAAGAGGTAACTGGTCTAGATAAATTAGAACATGGATTAGAAAGTGCATATGCTGGATTTGCATTAGAAACAGAAACATTAGGTATTGAAGCAACGCCAGTTGTAAAGCCACAACAAGTAAGTGTGGAGGAAGCCATTCCTGCCAAAGTTGAAAAAGGCGCTGGTAAATTAACAAAAGTTGTTATCATTACCAAAGCAGAAAAATTTGATGCATTAAAAGCTGCTATGGATATTCTTGGCATCACAGGTATGACAGTCACAAAAGTCTTGGGCTGTGGTGTTCAGAAAGGTCAAACTTCTTACTATCGTGGAGCTAAGGTAGAAATGAAGCTGTTACCTAAATTAAAAGCAGAAATCGTTGTATCTAATGTACCTGTACAGGCTGTTGTGGATGCCGCAAGAACTGTATTATATACTGGTCATATTGGCGATGGAAAAATCTTTGTATATGATGTAGAAAATGTTATCCGAATTTCTTCTGGTAAACAAGGTGTAGAAGCTTTACAATACGAAACCAAATAACTTTAGAAAAGGCTATAGAATGCGATACGATATCATATGTTCTATAGTCTTTCTTTTTCATATCATCTGTTTAAATATGATGGTCTGCTGTATTTTTGTTTATTAATATGCTTCATATATTTAGTGTACTCCCACACCTCTTATCCCTATTTAAAGTGATATACGTTTCTGATACATTCAATTTATATGCTTTAAAAGAAATAAAGGAAAGCGTTCATTTACCCTTTCCTTTTGGTCGTATTGTAAGTTCTTATGTATTGGTCTACTGATAATGCTTCAACTTTGATGAAGGACATACTATGAGCATTCCCATAGATATATGAAAGCAAATATTTTTGGTTAAATCCATAGTATCGTTTTTGTCTTCCTCCTTTTCAAAGCTTTATGATTTTCATGTATATCTTTCTATAGACCAAATACTTGATAGATTTTATCTTCCTCAATCTGGCGTTCGCTTTTATCATCAGCATGTTCCAGCATCACTTCTACTTTATTCTGTAATGTCACATTGATAAAACGATTCACATCAATACCTCTTAATTCAAAGAACAAGAATGGATTTTCATCAAATCGTACCGCAATGCCATATAACACTGCCGAAACATGTTTATCATATCAATTATTACTACACGATTCATATCATACTGTGTTCTATAAGCCACACATGAAGTAAAAGACTGTGTTATTCACACAGTCCTCATTTATCCTTATCTTCATAATAGCCATAATAACCAGCATGGTGTTGATCTAAACGATTTAATGCGACGCCAATCACTCTTCCTTCATTCCTTGTGATAATACGTTTACTTTTCTCAATCACTTTACGTTTCACATAATCACTCCTTACTACCAACAATACACCATCAACCGCCCTGGCGATAATGGTCGCATCTGTGGCACTACATACCGGTGGTGTATCGATAAATACATAATCATATTGTTCTCGTAGTTTTTCCATCATCGCAGGAAAATTATCCTGTATCAAAAGTTCTGATGGATTAGGCGGACATTTTCCACTCAACATAAGAGATAGATTTTCTATGGATGTGGAAAAAACCTTTTCTTCATGTTGTTGGCTTAAAAATTCGCTTAATCCCGGATATTCTTTTCCAATTCCTAAGTATTTACAAAGTCTTGAACGGCGCAAATCTCCATCAATCAATAGGGTTTTCTTTCCTGCATTCGCAAAACTCAATGCTAGATGAAAGGATGTAACTGATTTTCCTTCATTTGCTAATGAGCTTGTAATCGCAATCATTTTTGTATCCTTCATAAATAATAAATTGGTGCGTAATGCCATAAAGGATTCTTTAACTGCTGGTGCTAGTTCTGGTATGGATAATGTTATCGTATCATTATTTTTTAAAACCATGTCGCATTCTCCCTTCTTTACGATCATAG
The DNA here is from genome assembly GCF_003434225.1 of Absiella sp. AM29-15. Lineage (NCBI taxonomy): Bacteria > Bacillati > Bacillota > Erysipelotrichia > Erysipelotrichales > Erysipelotrichaceae > Amedibacterium > Absiella sp. AM29-15. The sequence continues at coordinate 46,933 of NZ_QVFL01000002.1, read as the reverse complement.
TTGCAGCTTTTACTTTCTACAATTTCACACAGAACCGGTAAATCCAGATATTTTTCCACATCTTCACTGGTCACGATATGATCATTCAATAAGTATTGTATAAAGATAACACCCAGCATGAGAATGCAACCCGCTAATGCTCCTACCATCATATTCATTTTCTTATTAGGACTGACAATATCCAAGTCCTTGACAGCTTCTTCTACCAGATATGGATCTTTTTGATCGATTTCTTTTGCGCTATCCATACCATGTACAACGATACGATTCACAATCTTTTTTGCTAATTCTGGGTCCTGGTCTTTGATGGCTACCTTTAAGATACGCGTATCACTAGGATTAGAGATTTCTACACGCGCCGCAAGCTGTTTATATGTCATTGGTAAGTCTAAATCTTCAATTACCTTTTCCATAATTGGTCGGCTTCTAAAAATCAATTCATAATCTTTTGTTAAAGCAGTACTTACTTGTATATCCTGAAAGCTTGCGGTAGGATCTGTTGAGCTGCCTCGCAAATACACCATAGAGGATGCTGAATACATTGGTGTTACACATTTATCTGTATATAACCAGGATATCCCTGTTCCCACAATCATCCCTATGACGATAAGCCACCAAAACTTTTTCACCCTTAGTAACAATCCTATCAAATCAATAGTGATCTCATCATCTCTTGTTGTTTCTTCATTACTTGTTTCTATTCCCATTTTTTATTCACCTGCCTGCCTATTATTATAATGGCAAACATATGGTTTCTTTCTTTTCTATGAAGGATGATACATATAATGTTTTATTTTACTTTTCCTTTAGATTTGAGAATGGTATTATTTTTAATATGTGACGTAAAAAAGACTACATAAATTTACGCAAAAAAAGCCATAGCAGATTGGTGCCATGGCGAAATGCTAATCGTTTTTTATGATTAAATTACTATACATTCTTTAACGTATTATGCTGACAATTTTACATCTTTATTAAATTAATTTTAAAAAAATCTTTGAGTAAAATAAATCTTATATATTTTCAAAAAAGCAATTATTTTACTAATTGTTCTATATAATATTAATTTTTATGGTGCTTTAAATTAACGTATGGATGTGGATGACCTTTAAACTTTGGTGTTGCTGTTTATTGTCATATCTAAATTCTCATGTAGATACCTCTGAACTTTTTTGTGGGTACCTTTTTAAACAAAAAAATAGCCTGTTTAATCAATTTTAGTATGATAAATAGTTTCATATGCCTTCAATGTCATGATAACACTATCATTTCCTATCTGAAGCATACGCTCTTTTACACCTTTCACATATATCAATAGTTCTCTACCATCTAAATCAATTTCCGTGTTTTTGATATTACATAACTCAGACACCCTGATGCCTGTAGAAAACAATAATTCAATGATTACAGCATCTCTGATTGCAGTATTCTTCTTATACTTCGCCTTATTATAAACATTAATCTGATGCTCAATATCCAATCTATTCACAAGCCATCAACGTGGAATACACATGTTAATAAAATCATCTATTCGATTTACTCCATTCATTTCCTTTAAAGTGATGACAACTCTCAAAAATAAGATTATCTTTTTTACTAGAATGCAACCTTTCTTTCATATTAATCTTCAGACCCCAATTACCAGATTCTGTAATAACTTTTCTTGGAATCTTTTTGTCCGTAATCTTTTCGCAAATATGTTTAACATTATCCCATTTCCTATACATCTTTCTAGCATCTTCATAAAGAGTCAAAAGACCTTCTTCTGATTGCTTACTACGGATTTTATTTATACATTTCCTTTTTTATCAAAATAAACACTATCAAAGTGTATATCCATTTCCATACTAGTATAGTCTACCCCTTGATTTCTATCGCAATTAGAAAAATACACCAAAGTTGCTCTAGCATAATATGGATGTCCGTTATAGTTTCACGGAACATGTAGATTGAAAGTACGCGTTTAATATTAATCAACTATATCAGTCAAAACAAACTTTATTTCATCATTTGTTGTTTGTATATTTCGCTAATATATATAAGAACAACACCATACCCAATTTTATGAGAAGCATCATCTTTTCTATCTCATCCAGCAGCATTAATAATTAATGTTTTTGCAACTTCACGGTTTAATCTCATGATATGTATGAAATAAGCTAGTTTCCGAGATATCCAAGGGGGGAGCAAAAGAAGTACCACATACATAAGAAGTGCCGAATTCATCTTTACATACAACCATTTTTTCATTTACGGTTGAACCATTCTCACTATAAAAACTTACATCCGGTTTATAAAAAAACGATAACACAGGGCCTCCTCTTGTATATGAGGTAATAAATGCGACTTATCTGTAAAAATTATGCAATGTTTTACTTACCCCCCCGCGTTATTTTCGTCTTATACAAAATCGTCTTTATAAATTTTTTTGTACATCTCTTAGGATAGCTAATCCAAACGCATCGTTTAAATTTTTTTCCTTTATTTATTTCTTTTAGAAATTTATCACGCTGTTTTGGTTTTATTGATGGATGATTAAGCTGATGGTTCCATTGTATTGCTCGCTTCAAATCAACATCCAACAGATGCAAATCAGTTTGCTCCAAAAGTGCTTTTCCCTTCTCGGTTTGGCAAAGTACCAATGACACTCCTTTGCGTTGAATATCCTCTGCCAGTTCACTTCCCCAGGAATCACCTAATGTAATATCACTAACACGTTCTGGTTTGGCATATTTACAATTATAACAATTTTCAGTATATGAAGCGGAATCTAAAAATGTCATTAAATAATTATCTACAACCGTGGGTACTGTAAAACGCTTTTTATCACTTTCCAAATAGAACTTGGTCTTTACACGAAATTTTATATTTTGAGCATTCCTAATATCTAAATGATAATCATTAAAAAAATGTTCAAGTATCTTTGGCGAAGGGGTACCATGACAAATCAAATCTATCGTATATAATTTTTCTTTATCACCTACAAAATTCTTTACAGCAGCCACCTGGCAAGGCAATCCTACAAATAATACATTCTCACCTTTTTTTAGTTTATCATTTATTTTCCTATAAATGCCTTCTGGATTACTTTTTACATATTTTGAGCCAGTAAATTTTATTACTTCTTTTTCAGTATGTGCGAAAGAAAAGCAGAAATCCCCATTCTTCAAAGAACAGCTACAAACAGTCCCACCATTATTTACAAAAGCTAATTCTATTGCAGTTGCCATCCCTCCAGATGAAGCTTTTTCCCTGATCTTCTGATCATTGGCCCACCCCTCTTTCCATATTATTGGTTCTAGTTGAACTGGCAGTTTATTTGCTTGACATATTTTATGACAAGCACCGCAATTAATACACTTATCTTCATCTATGATAGCATTATATGCTACCACAGAATCCACTATCTGAATTGCTTTCTTCGAACATATTTCAACACATGCTTTGCATCCTGCACATTGGTCTTTTTTACATACAGTTTTCATAACTTAATCACTTCCTTTTAGTACCAATAACTTTCTTCAACATCTGTAACCATGGCTTACCTAATATACAAACAGCCACTCCAAAAAGTAGAAGCTGAATTACGAATCCAATATTATTATTTATATATATAATAGCTGAAGAAAAAATCAAAATAATGCTTCCTAAGATAAACTCAATATTTCCTATTTTGTATTTAATATATTTTTTTGTGTGAATTAGTCTAAATATAAACACAAAAAAATAGCTCATACAAGTTGCTATTGCTGCACCATATACATTAATTATAGGTATCAACACAAAGTTTAATATAATATTAAAAATTGCCCCAAAAATTCCAGAAAAAAGATATCCAAAGCTATCTTTGTGAACAGTATAACTGGTAGCCATAAATGATCCCAATGTCAGATAGACATATCCGATTATAAGAAATGGGGTATATTTCCATGCAATAAAGAACTTATCAGAAACATATATGCTTAAAAACGGTTTCACAAATGTTATTATGCCAATTCCAATCAACATAACAATTCCGATAAGCATTTTAAAAATGCGATTATTATATTCTTCTTCATCACATGCACCGTCTTCCCTAATAGCGGAATAACTCCAAGCTTGATTAAAAATTGATGTTAACGTAGAAACAAGTGTCGGTAATTTGTACGAAACTGCATATATACCATTAGCAGCAATTCCCACCATACTTGAAACCATTATTCGATCAGAGGAATTCATAATCCACCACATAAAAGAATTTGGAATCAATACTATAGAATATTTTGCCATATCTTTTAAAAGTTTTTTATTAATTTTTTTCAATCTAAAGCTTTTATATCCCTTACCTACAAGCAACGCATAAAAAAATGTAACGAGGTTGGCACAGATAAATGCCAATAAATATCCTTCTATCTGCATTTTAAAAGCAAGTAGAAAAATAATATTGAATACCGCGATAAAGAAAGTATGTAGTATATTACCTATAGAATAAAAGAGCAACTGTTCTTTTCCTCTTAAATCGCATAAATAAAGTTGACTTGCTGCCAATGTTATTACATAAAAATAGGTCAATACTGCATATGGCGAAATCTGTTCAAATTGAGCGCAAATTGGAATAACAATTGTTCCAAATAGACACGCAATAAAAAATATATATGTACCTATCTGTGTAATTTGTTCCTGATCTGCATCCTTATCCAACGCAAATCTCATAACTGATTCACATATGTTAATTGTAAGAAGCGGAATCGCCACTGTACTAACAGTCGTCACTAAATCCACAACGCCATACTGCGCTGTAGTCAAAGCACTCGTATATAATGGAATCAAAAAAAACGTAATTAATTTTGATCCTAAATTACCTAATGTAAATATTAGTGTGTTTTTTATTAAATATTTTTTCCTGTTCTTTTCCATTCGTTATCACTTTCACTTATGCACATCCTGATACAAATTTCCTTCTAAATAGTTGAATGCCTCTTTTCTTGCGTCTTTAAGCAAACAATCAATTCCGGCTCTATCGAGTTCGATACTCAATATTTTTTCAAGTTCATTAATATCTGTAAGAATGTGACCTTCTATTCCTAATCTCTTAGTTAAATCTTCTAACTTGTTTCTATTACTATCTCTAATAATTACTGCCAATTTTTTACTAAACTTAGCACCAAATATCGTTCCATGAAAAGTATCTGTAACAATACATTCCGCATTTTCAAAAGCCTTAAGTAACTCAAACGGAGTGAGTGGTTTCATGTTTTTTATCCATTTTTGTTTTCCAAAAGGAGCAATTGGCACCAAATTGTATTTTTTACAATATTTTTTTATCGCATTTATTGTATTTTCATCTGATATTCTATCTTTATAAGCATAAACAATACAATATCGCTTAGGCACTTTTCCTTTTAAATCAATATTTTTAATTTCTTCAGAAAAATCACCAACTGCAACAGGGTCTAAGTTGTAGTTACATTCTTTTCCAGTTAATATTCGTGCAAATTTTGCTGTATTTTCATCACGAACAGATATTGACTTCAAATTATCCATAGCTGCAACAATAGCTGTTCTAAGCTCTTCCGAGAGATCCTCTACTTTTGTAGAACCACAGCATGCCGCATAAGTAATTACTTTTTTAGCATTTTTCACATTACCAAATAACTGCGAATCGAATCCCCATTTAGATTTTTGCAAACAATTAAAAACTTCATCACTACCAATTACGCACACATCATACATAGTATCATTATTTGTGTTTGATATTTCCAATTTATCAATTCTAAATTGTTCAAAATGTTTTTTTGCTTCTAAATTAGAAAATTTGTTTTTCACGCGAATAATTTGCTTTACAAACCAATTTCTACTTTTTTCATCATTATGCAAAACGAGTTTTTCACACTGATCATTTAATGCCTGATTCTCACCTCTTTTTATATCTATAAATTCAACTTGATTTCCTAACGATTCAATGATTTTTTTTAAAGAATATGCCTGCAATAGTGAACCATAATTATTTATCCTTTGCATAGACAATATAGATACCTTCATTTCTTATCCTCCACACTTTCCTATAATTTCTTGAAATCTTTAACCTTAATTTATTAAGGTTAAAGATTTCAATTTTATTAAAAATTTACCTCTTTTTTGTCAAAACACTTGATAATTTTATCAAAAAATGCGGTGTTTTGCGCTATTAACTTATTGTACCATTCTCTTGCAGACGGTGCACATTTATTGATTAGTAACGATTTTTGTTCCCTGTTAATTATGGTAGTTATGTTAACTACCTAAACTTTGTTCTTAAAAAATTCACGTAAATACTATCCTGATTTCATTACTCACTTTTCATAGAATATCATTGATCAGTTTTTAAATCTTGACCTTTCCTTCACAGATGAAGAGAAAGATGGTGTTAAGCTTACTTACAAGAACAGCATTATCATTGACAAAAATGGTGTTTCTATATGCAAAGAGAGTCGACATATAAATCATGGTAGTTTTGAACTTTCAAAATACCCTATGAAATTCAGATGAATTCTAAAATTGGAAGAACCATGCATGTCTCAATGAAGGATAGTCCAAGGCTGTTTAGTATCATCATGTGACTCTGTCCAAAGGCAACTAATAAGTGAAAAGCCTCTTTGATAGTTAAAGAAAATTAAGCAAGTAGGCTTTAAATTAGGCAACATCGACACATTTCAACTAAGATATGGTACTGTCACCTCTATCACATCTTGATGCTACAGCATCTGGATACATGGGATATACCTTTTGAATTGCCCTGAGAAAATAGATTCTACGAGTGGTATAATCATTACCTACTATAACCAATTTCTCAAGGCATAACGACAGTTATGTTTATTACTTATGCTCTCTTTTTCAAATCATTCTTTGTTTTGGATAATATTCACTTTTCAGTGTTCTGATTCCTGCAAAGCTAGCATGATTAACCAGGGGTTCAAGAGATCATTCCTATATAACCAAAAATCTAAAACTTTTTTCTAATTTTCTTTCGGCTCACGTTTTCATCTAAATTACAATTCCATCTGATTAAGCATATTCCCAACATAAAGAACCAATTTAGTGAAATCTCAAACACTGCAGCTATTATCATTCCATACACAATTAATGATAAATAGAAAACTTGAATCCCTTTATCACTTTTTTTATAACAATAGTAAACAGTATATATTAGAGCAACAACGCCCAAAAATCCGAAGCTAACAAACATTTCGAGCAAACCATTCTGAGCATTCGCATAAACACCTGTAAGATTCTTCATAACTGAATTACTATATCCATGACCAACCCAAAAACTACTTAAGATTACATTCGTCAAGTATTTACCGTAAATTTCCAAACGCCCTGTAACAGTATAACTTTTTTCAAAATATTGAAATACTAGTTGATTGATAAAATCAACATTTAGTATTCTTTCAATCCATATTACAATAACTGCAGACATGATCAATGCAAGCACCACATATTTTTCATTAACTATTAACTGTCTTATTCTATCAGAAATTAGGCAAATTATAAGTAAAACTACCAACGTTACTGTTGCAGTTCCGCAATCCATATAAAATGAAAATGCGATAGAAAATACAAATATTGCACACAAAGTCACTTTATTTCGTTTTTTACTCATCTTGTGTGAAGCCCCATATAATGCTACAAGAAGAATAAACAGATACGCTGATGTAAATTTATTTCCAAACAAATAAACATCTGTATTACTATTGTTTTGTACGCCAACTATGGCAACTGAGATTATAGTTAACATGCAGTAAACAAAATTAATTTTGTACATACTATTAACTAATTTATATGAACACCCTTTATTTTTACATAATCCAGCAAAAGTATAGAGATCATAAAAAGTAAGTGCATATAACACAGAATCTAAAATATCTCTAAATGTGTAATTTTCTCTAATACCAACCACTATAGCAGATAACAGTACACACGATACAAAAATCAACGAGCAATTAAATAACTGCTTTCGTTTGCTATTACATACTATAAAGAAAAAAGTTCCTACTAATATCGCAATTTTCAATGCCTGCCTTATCGTTGCTGGCAAAAAACTCGGTTTAAATACTGCAAAAAATAAAGCATATGACATTAAACTATATACACTAATTTTATATTTATTCATCTTTCATTCCTTATTTCAAATTATTTGCAAAATAATACATCCTCAAACTTAATGCAAACAACATAGCTTTAGCTTTATCCTTAGGAAAACATGTTTTTTTCAATGGATAAAACCTATTCACATATTTATTTTTTTCTCTTTGAAAGAGTTTCCCCTCACTCATTGCTTTCATATACAGCATTGCTATATGATTATCCATCAGTTTACGTAATCTTGAATCGGTTAGCTGGCTAGATAAATAATCCAGTTCTTTACAACTATTTATTAAGTCAATTCCATTTTGTGACTTATCTTGTTTTCTTGTTATCGAATCACAACGTCTTACATAATGATAATAGGCATAATCAGAAGTAAAAATTGTATATGCACTGCAAACAACTTGCGGAGTCCATAGTTCATCTTCATGAAATATGCCAACTTTGAAATATATATTATTGGAAATCAAAAATTCCTTTTTATATACCCCAAAACAAGCGGCAGCATATAAGGATCTCTGTGACAACTCACTTTTCACAAAATCAATACCAACGTATAACTTATTTTTATCACTTTTGTAACCGTATCTCTTCTGCATTGTATTCTCATTTTCCTCATAAAAGCCAAAATAAATAACATCTGGATCATTTTGAGTTTTTATAATATTGCAAATTGTATTTAGGGAACCATCTTCGATATAATCATCTGAGTCTAAAAACAAAATATAGTTACCTCTTGCTTCCCTTAAACCAATATTTCTAGTATCAGATAATCCAGAATTCTTTTCCTTCCCTATAATCCTAACATTACTTCGATTTTCATAACGCTTTGCAATATCCAAAGAATTATCCGATGAACAATCATCAATCAATATCAATTCAAAGTTACATTTATCTTGAATCAATACGCTTTCTATACACTTTTTCAAATAATTTTCTACATTGTATATTGGTACAATTACAGATATCAACATTCTCAGCTCATCCTTCCTCACCTTTTGATTACCTCTATTCATAAACTCTATTGTATATTAATTCCATTTTCTCATATAGTATTGCTGTAGCATATTTGCTGTAGCATCCATATCAAATCCCGCATCTATCACATACTTTTGCATATTAGTATGGCATACAGAGTTTTCAGCAGAATAAAGTGCCAGTTCTGCCCATTTTCTAGCTCCTTCTTTTATGTTTATACGATTAAACAATGGCGTAATTTCTATTTCCCGTGGCAATCTTTCTGAACCTATTACTGGGATACCAGCTGCCTGAGCCTCAACTGCAACAATCCCTAAGCCTTCAAAAAGCGAAGGGAAGATAAATATATCAAATGTTTGATAAATTCGGTTCATATCTTTTCTATTACCTAAGAAAACAACACTATCTGTTAACCCCATATCAGATACTTTTTGCTTGATTTCTTGTTCTAAAGGTCCCGTACCTACAAGAACTAACATCGCATTTTCTTTCATCTTTTTAATCTGTGCAAAGACATCTATTAAAAACATGTGATTTTTTTCTGGACATAATCTTCCCACGTGTCCTACTACAAATTTCTCGTTTAACCCAAATTCTTCTCGCAAATTATTTCGCACATCTATTTGAGCAATAAATTGGGAAGAATCAATAGCATTATTTAACACCACATAATCTTTTCCTTCAAATAGATACTTTCCTGCTTCTTCTGAACAAGCCATAAAATCAGTAGCATGTCTTAAAAATAGTTTTTGCATTAATAATTTTATAAAATATTTTTTATCATGAACAATCCCATTGCTATGAGAATGAGCAATTCGAACAGGAACACCTGCTTTTTTTGCTGTTCGAAGACAAAAGTATCCTATCGTATATGCATGTACATGCACAATTTTATATTCAGGATAATCTTTTAAAATTTGATAAAGTTTTCTTTGAAATTTTGCCAAATTGAAATCTTTCCGGATAGAAGTATAGTAAATTTTTCCGCCTAATGCTATGATTTCATCATCATAAAATTGCTTTTCTGGATATTCTACAATGAAATCAAATTGTATTTTTGATCGATCAATTTTTCTGTAAATACTCATTAAAAGTGCCTGGGTTCCTCCTGCTTCCATCCGTTGTAATATATGTAAAATTCGAATTGGTTCATTCATATTATCTTTCTTTCTCCTAATCTATATACTGCTTCAACTTCTCTACCACTTTAGATGGAATAATACTTTTTACACGTTCTTTTATTCTCAAACCCACTTTTATTTTTTTAATAAATCTTTCATCATCAATTTCAAAATAAAAATTATCACGTGTTAATGGTCTTAAAGTTGGTTGTTGTAAATTATGCTGCTTAATTAGCACTTCATCCAATGTGACAGGAATAATTTCTGAATCAACTCGCATCAAATCTAAAAGTTTTTTTCCATTTTCAGTGTTTACAACTACTGAAGAAACACCTAATGCAGATGAAAATTCCGAATGACATCTATTTATTCCCCAAAAATCTCCTACCGTTAAATCTGCTGGCCTATTTAGATTAGCAAATTTACATTGATAGCAGCTTTCTCGATAACAGTCTCCATCCATGAAGTGTTTTCCATATTTATCAAGAGCTAATATCTTTGTCTTTATCTTTGTCTTTGTCTTTGTCTTTAAAAGATACTGTGTGCCCCAACCACGTTTATCTTTGGAACGAAAATTAAAATAAATAATACTACCTTTCATTCTTCGTTCTTGATATTCAAAATATTTTTGCAGAAATTTAGGAGAGGGTACACCATGGCAAATCAAATCTATAGTATATAGGTTATCATAATTTCTTCCTAAGAACGCATACAAACCTGCAATTTGGCATGGTGATCCTGTAAACAGAACCATTTTACCACTTTCCAATCTTGCTTTTGCCTTTGAAAATGTATCTTTTAAATCAGATTGGACATATTTAGATGATTGAATTCTCTTTCGACCTTCCTCATCTGATACTTCAATATGACTTACTGAAAAATTCTCGTCATAGGCTGCACCATAAGCATAACCGCCTTGATCCAACACTGCTTTGACCGCTACATCCGATGCACCTCCAGATGCAGAATTAAATAAGAAGCTTTTATCTTTTGCCTTTAATGCATAAGCCTCTAGTGGATGATGTTCTTCTTTTTCAGTCTTATTTATCGGACATTTCTTTAAACATAGACCACACTTCACGCAAACATCCTCTGCAATAACAGGATATAGAAAACCCTCAGAGTTTTCTTTGATTGTAATACATTTTAGGGGGCAAGATTGTTCACAGCTTCTACAACCTACGCAATCCATTCCAATTTTAGCTATTGTTTCCATTCTAAGCCCTCCTGACTTCAATTCACTTCATGTTTTAAATATTCAAACGTTCTCATTCGTTCTTTATTAATAAATGTATGCACCGTATCATAATCAATGGACTCGCTCTGATGTGCAAAGACTTCATCAATATTAAAAGCAATTCTCTCTGGTAACCCCAATCTAACTAATAAATCTGTTAATTTCTCCTCATTTCCATATGATGTACCAACACTTTTACGTACAAGTGTTGTAAATTTTTGTCTTGTAATAATAGAAAAAATCGTACCATGAAACGTATCTGTAATAATTTCTTCAGCATTTGCAAAATAAGCCAAAACTTCAAAGGGAGAACAATTTACAAAACGATCTGCGCATCGTTGTACCCCTCCTATTGCATAAATTTTTAATCCTTTATTCTTTGCATACGCTGCAATTTTATCTGATTCTTCTTTTGAAATACGTCCAGAATATGCGTATAAAATCATGTATTTTTCTTTGATTTGAAGTGTAGGTATTCTATTGCATTTTCCGATATAGTCATATGCTAACACTGGATCAAGATGATTTAGTACTTCTCTTCCTGTCAAAACATGTACCGTCTGTCTTGAATTTTCATCCCGTACAGATATACAATTGAACTTCTTTAATAACTCACCAACTTCACTAGTTTTATTGTATTCTTTAAGTTTTTCTACTGTTGTATTTCCAAAAGATGCAGCATAAGAAATTAATTTATTTGCTTTATTATTTGCACCAAATAATTCAAGGGAATATCCAACATTTGGATTCTTCTGCACACAATTAAATACTTCATCACTTCCAATAACCAAAACATCCAATTCAGGAGTATAATTGGGTTGAACAGTCAATCCAAGTAAATTATGATATTTATTCGCAAATTGCTTCTTGTATAAAATAAATTGCAATTTTTGCTTTAACGGTGCATCATATGCCAACGCTTCAAACACTTTATATATTTTTCCTAAAGCACTTTTTTTATTTGCATCATTTGACTCGATTAAAGGCATTCCAACTCGATAATCTACAAATTGAACTTCATGTCCTTGTTCTTCAAGAAGTGTTTTAAGTGCGTATGCTTGAAGAAAAGACCCATAATTTATTATCCTTTGCATTGATAAAATACCGACTTTAGTCATTTTGTTTTCTCCTTTTAGTAAAATCGTTTACTATTGTCTCGAGTCCTTGATTAAAAGCCTCATTATTATTTTTCATCCCAGAAGGCATACCATCAACAGCTTCATCATAATTTTCAATAATTTGCTTTAATTCATTTATCTCATTGACTAGTATAATTGTTCCCATTCTCTCTGCAACAGCTTTAGCAAACTCCACTTGATGATCATTAACATGCTCATTGAACTGCTTCTGTCTAGGTACAACAATCGGTGTCTTTCCAATTTGAAGAGGCATTATAAAACTTGCTGGTCCTCCATGAGTAATAACAATTCGAGCATCAGCAACATTTTCCACCATTTCTTTATACGGAAGTAGTTTGCTCCATTTGCAATATTTGGGTTCATAAGTACTATAACCTGTTTGCATTATTACTTCCTCACTTATAAAACCATCTCGTTTTAAGTTATCTATATACTCAATCAACCTATTAAAAGGCTGTTCATGTGTTCCAACTGTAACAAATATCATATTAATCCCCCTCTTAAAATATACTACCTAAATTTATCGCTTTAGGATAAACGCTTTTCATTTCTTCCCATTGTACAATGAATTTATCCGTAATAGGATATACTAATTTTCCAGATAAAGTAGGTTTATCAATACGATCAAAAACTTCTATATATATTAGTTTAGCACCAAAAATTTTACCTAAATAAAAGAAAGGAACAGACACTGCTGCACCAGAAGAAATAATTACATCTGGTTTTTCAGTATGAAGAACTTTCCACGCAACAATTGTATTTCGTATCAAATTTTTTATATTTCTATTCGTTGGATAATAACATGGATACATTTTTTCATCTTTTAGTAGACTTTTTGCATCTTTTTTATCAAATGTAACCCAAAATCTATCCTTATTTTCCCAAAATGGTTTTAACATATATAAATGAGTTAAATGTCCTCCACTAGATCCTACTAAACATACTTTCATTTCTTCACCTCATTTTATTTAATAATTTCATTTACAAAAGTTTTCGCAGAACTAATAGAATCAGTATTTGGTCGCATAACATACAAAGGTGTACTTCCATAAGAATACGTAGGCACCATATCGCCTGTACCATCTACTAGAGTGCTTTGTACATCCCATTTTGACATATCATTGATTTGCATCTGAATTAGTGCTGTTATCTCATCTGTTTTCAAATTTGTTTGAAACATACCTTGTACTGCGTTTAGTATTGATTCATAATTCTTGATAATATTGGTTGTTGTCATCTTATTAATCATTGCACGAATCACTTCTTGTTGGTTCTCACCACGATGACGATCTCCTGCATTATAGGCATAGCGTTCTCTTGCAAAGCCTAACGCACAAGCTCCATTTACATGATTCTTGCCTTGTTTGATATTACATCCTGCACCATGAAGTAAATTCACATCTTGATCTGAATTAATATCTATACCACCTAATGCATCTACCATCGTTGTTAAGGTATCAAAATTGATTCTGACATTGTAGTTAATATCTACTCCTAAGATGTTTTCAATTGTTGCCTGACTTACTTCCACGCCATACAAACCAGCGTGTGTCAGTTTATCCATGGCTCCAGTTTCACAAACACCATCATGGCATTGTAATGGAACATAATAATCACGTGGAATAAAGATTAATCCAATCTTTTTCTTCACTGGATTTACTGCCATCAACATATTCACATCACTACGACTTGTTGTTGTGATAGGCCCTGTTGTATCAATGCCTGAAATATAAACAATGAAACTTTCTTTTGTCACTGAAGCTGATTTAAGATTTTCAATCGTTTTTTGTTTATCCAATGTGTAAATTACCTTCGTATCAGATTCAAATTTTTTATCAATCAGATTAAAGCTGTCGCGAAATCCTTCATTCATGATGATTGCATCTGTTTTTTCGTCTAACAGATCTTGAAGCATTTCTTCTCCACTTGCGTATTCTGTTTTAGATACTTGATTCCTAAATTGCTCGTTTAAACGATTTAACATAAAATCAGTATTCTCACGATCAATATTTTTCATGATACCGAACTGTTTTCCATCTAAATCTTCTATTTTTTGAAAAGCGCTATTTTTTTTCACAAGTACTGAAACTGTTGTTGTTTGGATATTTCCATTTGAAATCTTATCGATGGTTTGTTGAACTTTATTGATGACTTTTACATTCACAAATATCATTAAAATACTCAAAACAATAGCTAATACTTTACTACCTATTTTCACTGCTTTATTCGTTTTACTTGCTACTTGCATAAATATTACTAAACCTAATAAAATAGCTAAAACTAGAATAACTAAAATCAAATACTTCATTGGAAGAATTTTATAAACACTATAAGATAAAATCAAGCTGGCAATTAATTGTATAATCCAGAAAATATGTTTACCAAATTTTTTTATATTTTCCATTACGATTTGCCTTCTTCCTTTTCTAATTTCAACTTGTATTCATGTACTAATTTGTAATAAGTTGATCTTTTCATACCCAATTCTTCACGATAAGATTCATGAGTTAGTTCTTTATTAAAAATTCTATCTAATTGATATTCAAAATCATCCGGTCTTACGACTCTTGGACGCCCAAATCTTCCTTCGCCTTTATATTTTTTCTCTAAAGCTTTCTCAATTCCTACTCTTTGAAGCTCTCTTGCTTTATTTCTTCTGCTGAAATTTAAAAACTCTATCAATTCCAACAACAAAGTCGCATCAATCGTTTTCTTATCTAAACATGTTAACTGAATTTTCCTATTTTTAACTGTTTCTAATTTATTCTTTAATTCTTCTTCATCAAAAGATAACATTTCTATAGAAGGAATAAAAACTGTATCTTCTTTTTTAATCTTTGATAATAAATCTTTCCAGTTTTTGTCTTCTCTGTTTTCATCGATATAAACTTGTTTTTCTGACAAATGCACAGATTGTAAAATCGCATCCTGTTGCTTATGATCAGGAATATACGCATAAAAATAATTCACCTTATGCCTCCTTTATGACTCACTATTATAGTAATAGCCATAATAATGTTTCGCTTCTGCTTCTACTTTTGTAAGTACAGTTCCAAGAATATTGGCACCATTTCTTTGAAGCTGTGTGATTGCCGCTTTTGCATCATTTTTGTTTGTTTCTTTCGCTGATACTACATAGATTGTTCCATCAGTAACTGTACTCACTGGAATTGCATCTGCCACCGCATCTACTGGTGGACAATCAATCACGATGAAATCAAATCTTGTTCTTAGTTTTTCTATTAAATGATTAAACTTTTCACTTGATAAAAGCTCCAATGGATTAGGTACCTTCATTCCACTTGTTAGTAAATAAAGCTTTCCATCACTTGTGTTATCCTTGAATTTCTGGAAATATGTATCATCATTTACATCAAAACTATCAAAGTTCTTCATTAAGTTGCTTAATCCGACTTTATTAGAAACATTAAATATCTTATGTTGTACTGGTTTTCTTAAATCACAATCCATCAATAAGACATTGTGATATTTCGCAATACTCACTGTTGCTAAATTTGATGCCACAGAACTTTTTCCTTCAGCTGGATTTGTACTTGTTAGATTGACTACTTGAATATCTCCTTCAAATTGTGAATATTCAATATTCGTTCTTAACTGTCGATATACTTCTGAAAAATCAAACTGCGATTGTTTGATAGTTTTTTTCTTTTTCTTATCATGTCGCTTTGGCGCAAGTTTTCTTTCCATCCTATCTTCCTTTCTTTCTTAATCTATCGAAGATAGATCTTTTCTTTATGACTTCCATTCCTTCTAAAGTTTCATTTTGAATAATATGTTTGGGATTAACTTGTAATAAAAGGATTGCATTTTCTTTTCCATATTCTTTTTCAATTAGTGAATACACATCAGAAAGCTTTGCGATACGATGACCTTCACTTCTGTGTGTATCACTTGCTATCACATGTACCATGCCTTCTCTTAAAAGCTTTTCTGCATTCTTCCTACAAATATCCCCATGTGTTCCTAAAAGACTTGTTCGATTGACTTGGATATAACAACCTAGTTCTATCCATGACTGTACTCTATCTAAATCAATACCTTTTGGAAAATAACGCTCTACATGTGCGATAACAGGTCGATATCCTCTGACTTTTAATTCATACAGATAATCTTCCGCATAATCGTTATGATCCATATTTCGTCTAACATCAAATTCCACTAATAAATATTTAGAATCTGCTAATGTATTAAATGCTTTGCTATCAATCATATCTAAATACTCATGGTTCAGAAAAACTTCTGAACCGCTGTATATTTCAATATCATAAGTTTTTGCTAATTCCTTCAATTCCTCTATTCGATCATTGATGATATCAATATTTGATACATCATGAAGCCCTGGCACAAAATGAGGTGTAGATATGATCGTTGTAATACCATCTTTTTTTGCTTGTTGTAATGCAATGATGGCATCTTCTTTAGATGGCATCCCATCATCGATTTCCCAAGCTAAATGATTGTGTATATCAATAAACTCCATACCTTAATCCTCAAACCAAGGAATTTCTCCTAATACTGGTACACCTAAGAAGCTTTCTGCCTCCGCTTTCGTTTTCAAACGTTTATCAAATAGATATTGTAAGAATACATATCCACATGAAAGCAATAGACCGGCCATAGCACCAATTACTGTATTCATCTTTTTACTTGGTGATACAGGTACATCGTTTACTTTTGGCTGATCAGATATCGTCATATTTTTGATATCCAGTTTTTCCTGCATTTCCTTAAAGAAGATATCTACTGTTTTACTAACGATTGCCTGTGATTTCTTAGGATCATCGGTTGTTGCTTTTACATCTATAATTTCTGTTTCGTTCACATTCGTAATAGAAAGTGAATTTTTTACTTCTTCTACATTCTCAATATTCAATTCATCCGCAACTTTAGATAAGATTGTTTCCCCCTGCATCAAGGAAACATAGTTATTGACCATCTTTGAATTTGAGTTTACCGCATTATAATCTGCATACCCCTGTTCGGTTACTTTTGGTATCAGATAGATTCTTGCGGAACTTGCATACTTCTTCGTCATAAAGAAATTGGTCACAAGAAATGCTATGACTGCACCTAATACTGTACAGATTACAATCATCTTGATATTCTTCTTTAAAAGCTTCATTAAAGCACTGATATCAATTTCTATTTCATCATTTGTTTTATTTATTTCATCCATAAAATTAACTCCTTCATTTATCCGCTTCAAACAAGTAAAAAGGACATACTTCTCCCTTCCCCCACATGCAGTGTTGAACGGTTAAGTATGTCCTTGAATGTTTGTATAGTGCGCTTTGACAACTACTACGCTGATTCATATCTTTTTAATAATCTCTAAAGAGACTGTAACATTGACTTCCTTGTTTAATAAGTCAAGACTAAGCACTGCTTTTTTCTTATGACGATCAATTCTGGTGATATAACTTTCATAACCTTTTAAAGGCCCTTCTGTAATCATAACTTTATCATTTTCAATATAGCCTGTAGACTTTGTGACTTTATAATCATGATTCAATAAGCCTTCCAGATACTTTCTTTCATAATCTCTCAGTGCTGGTGTTTCCTCATCAAATTTTAATTCTTTGATGATACCTGTTTTCTTCATTCTGATATTTTTCAACAAATCTTGAAAATCTTTTGAAGGGATATCACTTTCAATAAACAGATAGCTTGGAAACATCACTTTTTCCACAAAAAATTCTTTGCCTTGTTTGGTATGAATGATTTCAATCTTAGGGATGAATACTTTCCAGTTATCATATTCCTGATTCATAAAATCACAAATCTGCTGTTCCTTGCCACCCATGACAAATAGCACATACCAGTTTGTTTTATTCTCCATCAAAGGGCACCCTCGCCTTTGAATACCATCTTGACTGTTTTAATTAATATCGTTAAATCCAGCCAAATGGTCCAATTCCTATAATAATAATCATCCATTTTCAGACGATCATCGAAGCTGACATCGCTTCTTCCATGGCTTTGCCACATCCCGGTAACACCAGGTGTACAGCCAATTACACTGTTATAATATATGCCCATATCTTTGATTTCTCTTGGCAGATATGGTCTTGGTCCCACCATGCTCATTTCACCTTTAATGACATTAATGAACTGTGGAAACTCATCTAAGCTCTTTTCTCTCAATACTTTTCCTGCTGCGGTGATTCTTGGGTCATTACGTAGCTTTTTGTTTGTTTCATATTCTTCTCTGATAGCAGGATTTTCTTCCATCAGCTTTTCTAACACTGTTTCAGCATTCGGTACCATCGTTCTAAATTTATAAATTTTAAACGGTTTGCCATTTTTACCAATACGCTCCTGTGTAAAGAAGATGGGATCATAATCCCCATTTGCATGGTTCTTTTTACGAACATAGAAATATAGTGGCAATAAAATAATCATTCCTGCAAGTCCCCCAGCAATATCAATCAACCGCTTCATGATCAAGGCACCTTTCGTTGTTTTTCCTTTCGCAGTAGAAATAACCAACATTCCATCAAAATCCTGTACTTTGGTATCAAATGTTACCATCCCAGAAGTTCTTGGCAGATATTTGATTTTTTCTACTTTATTGTAAAGAATACTCATAAAGTGATCCATTTGTTTTCTTGAAGCATTAGGAATGGCGATAATCGCTGTATCAATATCCTGTTGTTCAATAACCTTGACTAAATTTTTAACAGGATAAATATCTCCTTCTACCTCAATCGATTGATGAATGCGTGGAAATAATTCTTTATCATTTACATCCACATATCCAACAACTTCCATGAGTGAAAATCGATTTGTTTTTACCACATGTCCAAGCTGTTGTGCTTCTTTTCCAGTACCGATGATTAATACACGTTCCTTGGCATAATTGCGAAGAAGAATACGAATGGTACGGCTGATAAACACATCAAATATAAACATCAGAAATGTTATCAATAAATTAAATAACAAAAGATATAAAACACGTTTACCAATAGGGATCAATAGCAGACTTGCCATATAGAAACATAAATGGCTTTTGATCAGCAATTGAACCTCTTCCCAGATAAGTAAAGTAGATACCCGGTAATGGCCAAACATTGCTTGAATCATAAAATAAAGAATAACAAAACGTAACGTATAATCCATTGAATTACGAACCAACAGCATGATTAGCAGAACAAAGAGTACCTCAGATAAGAAATTAACAATTCCTATATTTGTTTTTGTCCTCATTGTTTTCGAAATTCATAGGAACCATTTCTGGTCTACTTTCTTTCCCCTCCTCCTTCTTCATAGCTGTACGATAATCTATATAAGTTCATATTTATAGATTTAATATATATGATAAAACCAGTATAAACTGTTTTTATACACATTTTAAGTTCCTTAAATATAAGTTTTATAGATTTAACTGGTACAGAATCAAACTCGTTATGTAAAGATAACGAGATGTATTTATGACTCTCCCTAATCATGTAACCTTTACCATTCTACTACATATAAATTCCATAATCAAGAAAAATTTTCTACTTTTGTAATCTTTTTTAGACTTTTAAACAAAACGAATTTATATACATTAATGTAAGCCTTTTCGCTAATACATTTAAAATACGTGTACGTTTGTATCTTATAAAGGATAAACCAGCAATATTGCCTGTACATGAATTCATTCTTCTTAGAAATATCGCTTTATTAATAATTCAAAGTTTTCATAAATCTTAACAAACCTATATAGCCTCCTATGGAATTCTTTACTTTTTAAACCTCTTTCTCTATCTTTTATCCTTACATCGGCGTATAATAATACAGTAATTAAGGGAGCGTTTTAAATGAAAAATGAAGGTAAAACAAAAGGTCTGATGACCGAGGGTGTCATCTGGAAAGAACTGCTGCTGTTTTCCATTCCATTATTATTAGGAAACCTGTTTCAGCAGTTATACAACGCAGTGGATTCCATTGTTGTAGGAAATTATATAGGACCACAGGCACTTGCGGCGGTAGGTTCCAGTGCACCTCTGATTAACTTGCTGGTAAGTTTTTTTATGGGATTGTCTGTTGGTGCTGGAGTCATTATATCCCGTTATTTTGGCGCACGCATGCATGATTCTCTACAGGATGCAATTCATACATCTTTAGCATTTACACTATTAGCGGGTATCGTCATGACGATTGTTGGTGTCATCGCCAGTCCATTAATTCTGGAACTGATGGGAACACCAGAAGATGTTATGGTCAATTCTGTATTGTATTTGCGTATTTATTTCTTAGGTGTAATTTCCGTTATGATGTATAACATGGGAAGTGGAATCTTACGTTCTGTAGGAGATAGTAAAAATCCCCTATACTTCCTGATTGTATCATCCGTATTAAATATTATTCTGGATTTATTGTTTGTTGTGGTATTTAAAATGGGGATTGCCGGTGTGGCATGGGCGACATTGATTGCTCAAACAACAAGTATGTTACTAACGATGCTTTTGCTTGTGAAAACAAAACAGGAATACAAAGTCACCATACGTAAAATAAAAATCCACAAGCAGACATTAATGGATATCATTCGTTTAGGTCTGCCTAGTGGACTTCAAAATGCAATCGTATCTTTCTCAAATGTCATTGTACAAACAAATATCAATGCCTTTGGTTCTTTGGCAATGGCAGGTTGTGGTTCTTATACTAAAATTGATGGATTCGTCATTCTACCTGCGATGAGTTTTGCGATGGCACTTACAACATTCACAGGCCAAAATATGGGTGCACAAAAATATGATCGTGTTAAAAAAGGTGGAAAAACAGGCTGTATTATGAGCTGTATTACCACAATCTCCATTAGCGCAATCTTATTAATCTTTGGACCACAGGTTCTTGAAATCTTCTCTAGTGACCCTGTTGTTATCGATTATGGTTTATATATGATGCATGTACTTGTGCCAGGATATGTATTCTTAGCATTATCTCATGCATTTGCAGGAATTGTTCGTGGTGCCGGTATTACTACAATTCCTATGATTGTCATGGTTACTTGCTGGTGTGGTATTCGTATGGCATGGATTCTAACAAGCGTTCCACTATTCCATGACATTGGCTTTGTTTTCGCAGGATGGCCAGTCAGCTGGGTGATTAGTTCACTATGGTTATTTATATATTATCGCAGAGGCAAATGGTTAAAGAAATACGAAACAGTAGAAGCTTAGTAAACAAAAAGCTCTTGTCAGCTATTGGCAGGAGCTTTTCTAATCTAAAATTTTTAATTTTATATATTGCTTAGGACTATTTTTGGGACCTATACGTTCAACTAAACCTTTATTGATCAATTTTCTTATATTGGAATTAATGGTAGTAGATGATAATCCCATATAGCTTTCAATTGACTTTCTTGTTGCTTTCCCTCTATTTGAAATAAAATAAAGAATGCGTCTTTCATTATCATCTAATGAATCCCACAAATTTTCATTAAAAACATTTTCTAACCATGTTTTTTTTCTTAATCTTCTCATAACGATATTATTTTTTAAAATTAAAAGAACATTATTGTATGGCATAGAATACTCTGGTTCATCTAGAAAATACATTTCCATATCTTTGTAAATCCTTTTTACTCCTTCATTTAATTCACGTACCCATCCAAACTCAGTTAATACTCTTGCTATTTTAGGATTACGTGAATATCTCGTCTCTTTTATATTTTCCAATGTCACAATATTTGGCAATTTCCCTGGACTTGATATTTCCAATCGATCGTCAAACATAGAAATTTTGATATAATCTCCTTGTAAAGAATAAAGACGATGTGTAACAGCATTTGTGATGCCTTCTAACCAAGCAAATTCAGGATATTCTGGCACAGTAATAAATTTTCCTGATTCACTTAACATTGTAAACTCTCGTAATTGTGAAGATATCACTTTTTTAGCTTCTTCTATAATTTTCAATAATGGATATTCAATATTAATGTCCTTAATTATGTTAATTTCTTTTCCTACTTGCATATACTCACCATCATAACGCAAAAATCGTATTCTACAATTAGGATAAAATTGCATTATATTTTTAGCAAATAACAATACTGCAGCATTCGTTAAATATTCTTTATTATCTTTCTTCATGATAAATCCTCTAGCCTTTAACACTTGATATGTAGTTAAATGATTTGCGGAAATTTTATCTTTGTATTGATTCAATAAGTCATCATCTAAATCCTCAATACTAGCATTATAATTTATTTCATCTTCATACATCCTTGTATTTTTAGAATATTCGAGATTTAATAAGTCATCTCCTTTTAATTCTTTACTCTTATCTCCTATCCTCAAATATGTAGAATCATTTGATGTTCTAATGATCCTTTCTGTTTCTGCCATTATATGAAACAAGATAATTTTATCTTTTTCACCCTTATCATTTATAACATCTAGATATTCTATTTTATGGTTAGGTGTTGGTTTGCAATATTCATGAGGAGCAGCAATAAAGTCATTTAAATTTTTATGATCTAAATGATTAATTCCTTCAATCTTTCTAGTTTTATCACTAACGCCAACTACAATAACACCACCCTCCGCATTTGCAAAAGCAGAAAAGTGTGGAGCTAAATCCTTTGGTTTAATTTGAGAGGATTTTAAATCAAAATATATGCATTCAGCCTCATTCTTAATATAATTTATATCTATAATCGGATTAATTTCAGATTGTTCCATATTTTTCCCTCCACTAAGTACTTTCTATATTTTACCCCAAACTGCATGAAACTTAAACATTTTTAAGTATTCTATATATTTTGAAGTTTTAAATATATCTGATAATCGCTTATTAAACATCTCGTTACAACACCACTTAACAGATGTTGTTTCATACTTAACGGCGATATTTCAGGACTTAACGCTTGATTTATCTGTTATTTACTGCATTTTCAACATCTACTTAACACCTTTTTATAGCTACTTAACGGACCTTTAAACCTACTTAACAGCGATATTTCAGGACTTAACGCTTGATTTACCTGTTATTTACTGCATTTTCAACATCTACTTAACACCTTTTTATAGCTACATAACGGACCTTTGAGCTTACTTAACGGCGATATTCTCAAACTTAACACTTGATTTTTCCTGTTATTTACTGCATTTTCAACATCTACTTAACACCTTTTTATAGCTACTTAACGGACCTTTGAACCTACTTAACGGCGATATTCTCAAACTTAACACTTGATTTTTCCTGTTATTTACTGCTATTTCAACATCTACTTAACCCCTTTTTATAGCTACATAACGGACCTTTGAGCTTACTTAACGGCGATATTCTCAAACTTAACACTTGATTTTTCCTGTTATTTACTGCTATTTCAACATCTACTTAACCCCTTTTTATAGCTACATAACGGACCTTTGAGCTTACTTAACGGCGATATTTCAGGACTTAATTCTTAATTTACCTGTTATTTACTGCTATTTCAACATCTACTTGACACCTTTTTATAGCTACTT